>CAZOVE010000052.1:0-13710 GCA_964583135.1 uncultured Oscillospiraceae bacterium
CGCCGTGTATGAGCTGCACGTGTGGAAATATGCCGTTACCTTCCTCAATTACGACGGGACGGTGCTTAGTACCGCCGAGTATGCCAAAGGCGACACGGTGGTCCAGCCGGAAACACCGGTACGACCGGCTGATGTATACGGTGATTATGAATTTGTCGGCTGGGACAAAGAAGTGGTGATTTGCGACGGCGAGGCGGTGTATACCGCCGTGTATGAGCTGCACCTAGCCTATTATACCGTCACTTTCCAGGATCATGATGGTAGGGTGCTGAGTACCCTGCAGTATACCTATGGCGAGACGGTAACCATACCGGAAGCCCCCACCAGAGCGGCTGATGCCTACGGCAGCTATGTTTTTGACGGTTGGGACAAGGAAGTGACTGTCTGTCAGGCAGATGTGGTGTATACTGCCGTGTATCTGCTGACGCCAAATATGCATACCATTACCTTCAAAAATTACGATGGCTCCGTTATTACCAAGGTACAATTTGCCTACGGTGCGGAAGTGATCGCACCGGAAGTTCCGGCACGTCCCGCTGATGCGTACGGCACTTATGTCTTTGCAGGTTGGCACAAGAAGTTGACCGTTTGTACCGGTAATCAGACCTATATCGCGATTTTTGAGATGGAACCCCAGACGGGCACTTGGCCACAAAACGGCATTATGACCGGTGATCAGGTCAATGTTCGTACCGGCCCCGGTACGATTTATGAAAAGGCAGAATACAAGCTACCGCTGCATTCGTCCGTCGTGATCTCGGAAGTGGTTTACGATGGGACTAGCTACTGGTGGGGCAAGTTGCCGGATGGAAACTGGGTGTGTATGCGCTATGTACTGCTGCAGAAGGTCATTGTCCCCGGTGATATTGACTGCAACGGAAAAGTCAACAGCGATGATGTTGTACAGCTTTTGTTGCACATCTCTCTGCCGGATATGTTCCCTCTGACAGTCGATGCCGACTTCACCGGTGACGGTAAAGTGACCAGTGATGATGTGGTACAGCTTTTGTTGCACATCTCTCTGCCGGACGTATTCCCATTGGAAGTCACGAAAAAAGCAGCCCTGTCAGTCTAAAGGAAAGAGGTAATTACAATGAAAAAAATGTTATCCATCCTGCTGTGTGTACTGTTGATTGGTGCGCTGGCTTTGTTCGCATCTGCGGAAGATAGTAGCGTTGTGCTTACGCCTTCTGCAACGACGTTGTATCGTGGCGATACATTCACCATCGTTGCGACATTAAACAACAGCGAAGAGATCGCACTCGGCACCGTGGTGCTCAGTTATGATGAGAGCGTATTCGAGCTGACCGGTGGCACTTGCCATGTTTCGGGTGCGAATCCGGCTCAGGTCGTTGTTGCACAGAAGGTTGGCACATTCTTCTTGAATACGGCCACGGTTGTATCCGGTGATATTTTTACCTTCAATTTCACTGTGAAAGATGACGCGGCATTGGGTACGTATACTGTTACGCCCACAGCTGCGATCGGTACTACAGAGGGAAAGACAATCGCATCTACCGGCGCCACCGTTACTGTCACTGAGCATCGCTATGGTGACTGGGAAAAACTGGATGATAGCCAGCATCAGCGCACCTGTTCCGAGTGCGGCGACGTGGAAAAAGCCGCTCATGAATGGGACGAAGGTAGCGTGATTCAACCGGTTACTTGCGAAGGCGCCGGCGAAACGAGCTATACCTGTACTGTTTGCGGTGCGACCAAGACAGAAACAGTGAATGCACTTGGGCACAAGGATGGCCGTGTGGTGGAAACAGACCGGGTGGAAGCTGATTGCGAAAATCCCGGTAGCTATGTGGCGGTGATCTACTGTGCCAACTGTGAGCAAGAACTTCGCACCGAAAACCGAACCATCGAGGCGTTAGGCCATGCGTACGATCACGACTGTGACACCACCTGCAATAACTGCGGTTTGGAGCGCACAACCACCCATTCCTTTGCAGAAGTGTTGACTGCCTATGCGGACGGCCACGGTCATGCCTGCACTGTTTGCGGCTACTGTGAGGATAAGGAAGATCATGTCCCGGGCGATGCAGCTACGGAAACAACGGATCAGACCTGTACCGTCTGTGGATATGTGTTGCAGGAGGCATTGGGGCATACCCATACTTATGAGAAGACCTATACTTACAATACACAGAAGCACTGGAAGGTGTGTACCGGTTGCGGAACTAAGAAGAGCAGTGAATACCATTCCTACGATCATGGCTGTGACCCGGATTGTAACGTCTGTGGCTATGTTCGGGAAACAGAGCACAATTACAGCAATCGTCTCAGTAGCAGTGCAGAAGGCCATTGGTATGCCTGTACGTTCTGTGGGGACGTGTTGGAGATGTATCCTCATAATCCCGGTGCTGAAGCCACAGATACGACGGATCAGATCTGCATGGATTGTGGATTTATCATTGTACCTGCTGGAAACCATACCCATAATCCCACCGGTGATTGGCTCAGCGATATGGAAAGCCACTGGTATAATTGTGCCTGCGGTGAAGAACTGAATCGGGAAACCCATGTGTGGGATGACGGTACGGCGGATGAAAATGCCGGTCTGATCACCTATCGCTGCACCGTCTGCGGATATCCGAAGGTGGTGGAGTTGCCCCCTAACACCAATCCGACCAACCCTGGTGCGTCCGATGATCCGTACGATACAACGCCTTCCACACAGCCGCAGAACGGCGGGCAGAGTGGTTCGGATGACCAGAATTCCGATGGCTTCCCGTGGCGGATCTTTGCGATCGTGGTGACCATTCTGCTGATCGGTTTTGTGGGCTTTGTCCTGATTGGCATTTTGCTGAGCAAACGGCAGAAGGGTAAGTATATTTAAGCATACGTCCCCCAAAAGTCGGCAAAAGAAAAGATCATACAATGCATTGCGTCGGAGCGATCGCTCCGACGCAATTTTTATGTAGCGTTTTTTGCAAAAAGCCGGCGCGGGGCATCGCCTCCTACGCCGGTTTTCTGTTTTGCAGTTTATGCGCCAACGGAATACGCCAAAGCCAAGGGCGAGTATGAAAAAAGACTGGAAGACATTACGAAGCTGTATGAAGAGCATGACCCTGATGCAGACCCGATTAGAGAACTGACTTCGGAGCTGGTGGGCGAATACATATTTGCGGACGAAGATTTTCTGAAACGGCTCAGCACCGAAAACAAAAGCCTGTTCCGCAAGCTCTGGGACCGGATCACGTATCTGTGCAAGGTTGCCACGGCGGGCAGTAAGGAAGCGAAGCAGCTTGAGAAGGCGAAGAAGGCTTTTGAAGAGGCGTATCGGGCAACGAAGAACACCACCGCAACAAAAAACACCACCGAAGAGGGTGGTGTGAAAAATTCGATTTCTGAAACAACGGATGGACGAATGGTCGCTGTGGTGGATAGCGATATTCTTAGCGACATCGACACCAGCACATGGGATAAGGCCACGAAGGATGCAGCTAAGAAAGCGGCAGTGGATGCCCTGAAACAGTTTGAACATGGAATTGTTGTGAATGGTGTTACACACAAGGTCAATAAGATATCCAGACGCGAATTCACAAGATCAAAGTATACCGAAAGCCTGTTCCGAGAGTCTCCTGATGTGTTTGCAGACAAGATGAGATCCGCAGAAGTGGCAGATGATATTGTAGTTGCAGCAACAAATTGGAGCAGAGATGGTGGACTGACACATCCGAGAGGTGATAGCTTTGTCGACTTCGACCATGGCACGGTACTGATTATGGCCGGGAGTGCAAAGTATAGTGCGAATGTAGTTGTGGGAATTACTAGCACCGGAGATGCCGTATTTTATGATGTCGTGGATATGGACCCTGCGTCCTTCACAATAAAAAATGAGGGATTTCCTACCACCGCTACTACGCAAAATGCGATTGGCGATATACAAGGAAATCCCTCTGGTGAAAATATAGCACAGGTGGAGCCGGTTGTCAATCCCCAATCTTCTGGTCAGTTTTCCCTTTCGGAACAGGCTGAACAAGGGCAAGCCGATGACATTGCGCCTGTAAACAGCGCTACGGCGTATGCGCCAACCTTCTACAGCCAGATGGGTAAAGTTGTGGAAGGCATGAATCAGCAGAAGTTTGGCGCTTCCAGTGTGGTGAGTATGCTACGGGGCAGAGGTGTCAAGGCGGAGGAAATCAAGTGGTCTGGCATCGAGCTATGGTTGGAAGGCAAGAAGTCTGTTACCAAGGAAGAGTTGTTGGAGTTTATTGCAGGCAGTCAGCTTCAGATCAGGGAAGTCGAACATTCATCAGGAGAATACACAAAATTTGTAGATTGGATTGAAAACGAAGCTGTTAGCGTTTATGACGAAGGTGATACGATCACTATTCATTCCGGGGATGATACGTGGTATTTCCAAGAGGATGAAGATGGCAATTGGGAAGACATCGATGGTGTTTACTTTTTCTATGACAGGGAAGATGTATTGGATTTTGCGGAACAGAAAAAGCAAGAATGGTACGATCTAGCCCCTTCCAGAGACGGAAATGTTCGGTGGAAGGATTATACTTTGCCCGGAGGAACAAACTACCGAGAAATTCTATTTACGCTTCCCGGTTCCACCTACTCGAACCCGGCCATGAGTAGGCACTGGGAAGAAAATGGTGTGCTGGCCCATGCCAGAGTGCAGGACTTCACCATGTCGGACGGAAAGAAAATGCTGTTCATCGAGGAAATTCAATCCGACTGGCACAATGCAGGACAGAAGGAAGGATACGCATCCGAGGAAGCACAGGGCTATGCGGAACTTACGATGGGCGAGTACATAACCCAAGACAATGGTGTTCCTATCGCAGAAGTGACGGATGCCTATGGGAATACCTATGGCTATATCATAAATGCCGGGGATCGCTATATTGCAGACCTTTCCAGCGGAAATCGGTTTGGAACTTTCCCAACAGAGGAAGCCGCACTCCGTGGATTGAAGCGGTCTGCACAAGATAAAAACAGGACACCGGATGCACCGTTCCGAACCACGTACCACGAATTTGTATTGAAGCGATTGATCCGTGAAGCGGCGGAGCAAGGGTATGATGTAATCGGCTGGACGACTGCCGACATCCAGAGACAGAGATGGTCAGATGATTACGCAGAAGGCTACCGAATCGAGTATGACCAAGACATCCCGGGCTTCTTGAAGAAGTACGGCAAGAAGTGGGGGTCAACGGTAAAAATGGAGAGTTTGCCTTCACGGAAAACCACGGGAGACACCATCTGGACGATGCTGATCACTCCGGCTATGAAGCAATCTGTACTGTATGAAGGTCAGCCGCAGTATTCCCTATCGGATTCCACGGGTAGGGAGCTGAGCGAAGGGCAAGTGCAATGGAGTCAGGAGTCTGTTGTTCGGGACGAAAACGGAAGTTTGAAGGTGATGTATCACGGCACATCCAGAGGCGGTTTTACCAAGTTCGACACCTACGGCAGTAACTACGGCTTGTTCGGTTTGGGCTCTTACTTCACCGACTCCAGAAACATTGCGCAAGGCTACACCAACAAGGGAAGAGGCAACAATAAACAGGTCTATGAAGTTTACCTGAATATTACCAATCCTCTGGACATGGATGCCAAGGCTGATCCTGCAAGCTGGCAGAAGGCATTCCCGGATGTGACTTTCCCGGAAAGTGGCACGAATGAGGAATTCTATCGGGCTATGGAAGAATGGCTGATGGATGAAGCGTACCTGAAGTGGGAAGGTGCTGAGATCGCCTGGGAAGGTCTGGAGAGCATGGGCTATGACGGTATCACCCATATTGGCGGTGGTCGGGTCAATCCGGACGGAGAACGGCATCGGGTGTACATTGCCTTCTATCCGGAGCAGATCACCAGTACAGATAACCTCAATCCGACCGGAAGTGGGGATATGCAGTATTCGCTGAGCAGCACCGAGGACGATAGCCAGTCGGCTGCACAAAATCCGTATGCATACATGAAACCGTTTGCGGAACAGATCCAAGACTATCAGAGTGGAGGATTGGCAAAAAGGGATGTGCTGGTGCTTGGGGGGACGCCGGAAGTGCTTCGCGGCATTGGACTGGTTGGTTTGCCGATGACCATCAACCAGCAGCACATTGATGCGGCGCTGAACGGAACTTACAAGGGAACCCAACAGGAGAAAGCAGATCACACCTTTACGGCACAAGAATTGGCAACCCTGCCGGAGAAACTGGCAGATCCAATTGCAATCATCCACGACAAGCGATCGGGAAAGGCAAACGCATCCGAGTCTAACATCGATGTACTGGTAGAGATGACGGTGGCCAGCGGCAAACAGGTGATTGCGGCGGTGCAGATCGGCGGTAATGGTAGAATTAACGGTCTGCGAATTGACACCAACAAGGTTGCAACGGTACACGGGAATACGGATGCGGTTACCAGACTGGTAGATGCGATTCAGGAGGAAGCCAGCGGGAATGTGGCAGTCTTTTACATCAACAAAGAAAAAACCACCAAAGTGCTCCAGAGGGCTGGGAATCCAATACCCAGAGGTCTAAGCAACCTTGATGGCTTTGTTCACAGTATAACAGATCCTGGCTCGCCTGTCAAGATGCGAATATCTTCCGTAACACAGTCGCAGCAATTCAAACGCTGGTTTGGTGACTGGCAGAAGCACCCGGAAAGCGCCAGTAAAATCGTCAATGAAGATGGATCGCCGAAGGTGGTGTATCATGGAACCAATCAAGCGTTCCAAGTTTTTGGTTCCGAGTTGGGTGCATACTGGTTTAGTGAATACGAAGACTATGCCGAAGCTATGACGCAAGTCAGAGGCGGCGGAGAAGTAAAAGCCGTCTACCTGAATATGCGCAACCCTTACCGGGTAAAACTTCCGCCCGGAAAGTTTTCTGATCCGACATATGAAGCACCGATTCTCCGGGATGCCCGTACGGAGGGGTATGATGGTGTCATTATTGAATGCGATACAACGAACCCACTGGAAGCAGAAACATTTTATGTTGTGTTTCGCCCGGAACAGATCAAATCAGCCACGGACAATATCGGAACTTTCGATGGTGGGAATCCGGATATTCAGGCTTCGATCTCGCCCATTGGTGAACAGTCCAGAGGAAGATTCAACAGCGAAGATATTGCTTTGGATATTGCTCCGGTAAGTGAAGATTTGGCAAGTAACGCAACAAGTAACGTAAGTGAGTTGTCAAGTTCTGTCCCGGTAAGTGAAGAAACGCAAACAACCGAAATGTCCCCGGATGACCTTGTGCCTGTCGAAAGCGAGATGGATCGACTCAATCGCGAAAAGAGTGCGATTGAAGAAATGCTGTTTTCCTTGGTGGATGCCGGAGAATTTGGCGACGAGTATCAAAGTCTGAATGCACAGTGGGAAGTTGTTCAGTCCAGAATCAAAGCGCTGGAACAGGAAACTGCCGCAGAGAATGCAGGGAGAATCGACAGCTCAAACGATTCGGCCGCAACGGAAAACATTGGGACAATACCATTCCCCTTGTCCAAAAGGGCGTTGGAATGGGTTACGCAGACCGCGAAAGCCACTATGGGGTTATCGAATCGCCAGACCGGAACGATGCGTGAGATCGTGCGCCAATACAGCCAGAGCAAATCCCCGAACAGAGACGAGCTGTTTGCTATGATTCGAGATCAGCTTGGGACACAGACCGAAACAGTTGATGATCCGGATATCCAAGAGGTCAAAAAGCAACTTCGGACTTACCCCATCAAGGTTTCGCAGTCTATCAAAGATGAAATTGCTGACTTTAACGATCTGAGAAGACGGTATTTCGGCAAAATCCGCTTCTCCAATCAGGGCTTGGCGGTAGACGAGGCGTATCAGGAGTTCCAAAGTATATTCCCCGGTTTCTTCCCGGATCGCATTGTAAATCCTACGGACCAGTTTATGCGTATTCTGGAAGTGGCGGATATGGCGGCGAGAACGGAGCAAGTCATCAAAATTGATGACGATGTGATCCGGGATACGGTGGACGCCATTATGGAAGGTGTGTCCGATTACCGACAGAACCTGAGAGAAATCACTGCTACCAAGACGGAACGAGAAACATCTACCAAGACGGAACGAGAAACATCTGTTCAGACCGTACCGCCCCCTGAACCTGCCTATGTGGTCAAAACCAGCGCTGGTGGCGGTGCAGGACAGCAAGCCATGTACCGAGAAGCATCCAGCGAGAGTGACAAGACTGCAAGGATCATCATTGGCAAGAAGCAGACACGGAAGCAGAGAAGCACTTGGAATTGGGTGCGAGAGCATATCTTTAGTCACGGTGCCGTGATTGAGGATATCGCTTTGAAGACCGGAGACAGAGAGCTTCAGGCACGCTTCGACAATATCCGAAGAGCTGAATCTGCTGCGCAACACTTTATGGGGAACGGCAACGAGTCTCTTGTGGAAATCCGCAAAACGGTACACAGTGCCGGCAAGATCGTGGCTTTTAACGAGTATCTGTACCATATGCTCAATGTGGACCGCATGACTTTGGAGGAGCGATTTGGTGTTCCGAATTTGACGGTATACGGCGATCAGGTGACAGCGGACGAGTCCAGAGCGATGGCGGCGCAGCTTTTGAAGCAAAATCCTGAATTTGAAAACCTAGCAAAACAGATGTATGCCATCACCAAATCTCTGCGAGAGATGATGGTTGAAAGCGGCATCATCTCCCAAGAAACATCCGACTTGTGGGAAGAGCGTTATCCCCACTATGTGCCTATTAAACGAGACGGATACGAGGGGATCGATATTGCGGTTCCTCTGGATACCAACAGGACCGGCGTGAATGCACCTGTAAAAAGGGCGACTGGCGGCAACAGCGACATTCTGGATGTATTCGATACCATGGCGGACAGAATCGTGCAGACTTACAAAGCCGCTGCGAAAAACCGGTTCGGCGTGAGGCTGATGGACACCCTTGGAACTGCACAGCAGTCTGAACAATCGGATATGGCGTCCGCATTGAATAGCGTGGATACCCA
Source organism: uncultured Oscillospiraceae bacterium (assembly GCA_964583135.1). GTDB lineage: Bacteria > Bacillota > Clostridia > Oscillospirales > Oscillospiraceae > Faecousia. Next base: position 8,968 of record CAZOVE010000052.1, read on the forward strand.
CGAGGAACTGCTACAAGAGGGCAAAAATGGTCTCAGTCCGACATTCACGGTATTTGTAAACGGCGAAAGAGTGAAGTTTGAAATCACCGATGAAATATACGATGTCATGAAGCCCAGCCAGTTTACCGGGACGATCGCTCCCCTGAATGCGGCAGGCAATTACCTCAGAGATGTGACTACGCAGTATTCTCCGACATTTGCCTTGACCAATCCCATCAAGGATGCCCAAGATGTTCTGATCAATTCGCAGCATCCGATAAGAACCTATGCGGCGATTCCGAGAGCCTTCCACGAACTCAGAACAAAGGGGCGCTATTATCAGGAAAGAATGGAAGCAGGCGGCAGTCAAGACTCCTACTGGTTTAACTATCAGGAGAAAAGTTTCGACGAGAGAAGATTCAAAGCCAAAAGTATGCTCTCCAAGATTGTCGGATTTCCGCTACACTGTATCGAAAAAGCGAATGAATTTATCGAGCAGGTCCCGAGAATGGCGGAGTATATCGCCTCCAGAGAAATGGGAAGAAGCATTGATGTCTCCATGTTGGATGCCGCCAGAGTGACTACCAATTTCGGCGCCGCCGGTGACTTTACCAATATGCTCAACAGAAACGGAGCGACTTTCCTTGGCGCTTCGGTGGAAGGCTTCAATCAGCAAGTTCGCAATGTCCGAGAAGCCAAGGCAGAAGGCTTAAAGGGTTGGGTAAAACTGGCAGGAAAGTATTTGGCGGCAGGATTGCCGGCATTGATTTTGAATTCCCTGTTGTGGGACGATGACGATGACTACGAAGAACTATCCGACTATGTAAAGCAAAACTATTATGTGATTGCAAAGTTTAAGGATGGTACGTTTCTCAGAATCCCCAAGGGCAGAACCGTGGCAGTCATTCAAGATGCCTTCCAGCAGATGTATAACCTGATCACGGGCGATGATGATGTGGATCTGGAGTCTTTTGCTCAGTTGGTAGTGAATAACCTTGCTCCCAACAATCCGCTGGACAACAATGTCATTGCTCCGATCGGACAGGCATTGACAAATACAACATGGTATGGTGAAGATCTTGTTCCTACGAGATTGCAAGACCTGCCTGCGGCAGAGCAGTACGATGAAACCACGGACTTGATCAGCAAGTGGCTGGGCGAGGCAACGGACACTTCTCCCTATAAGTGGAATTACATTCTGGACCAGTATCTTGGAGGTGTCGGTGACATTGTGCTTCCGTATCTGACTCCTGCTGCGGATGGAGGTGGTATTGGGGCTGCGTTCCGAGACAAGTTTGTGACCGATCCTGTGCTAAAAAATCAGAATGTTACCGAGTTCTACGACAAAGTGGACGAGCTGACTACCAATGCCAATTCGTCTTACGCAACGGATGCAGACGTTTTGATGAGCAAGTACATGAATTCCGTCAACTCTCAAATGAGTAAGTTGTATGCGCTCAAAAGAACGATCCAAAACAGCGATCTTTCCGACGAGCGGAAAGCTGAAAAGATACGTTCCATCCAAGCACAGATCGTGGCGATCGCAAAAGATGCCTTGAGCACCTACTCAAATGTGACGATCCAGGGTAACTATGCCGCAGTTGGCGATTACACATACAGACTCAGCGATGATGGCTCGTGGCAGAAAATCAGCAGCACACAGACAAAACAGCAGAATGCTGTGATGGAAGACCTCGGTATTAGCGCCTCTGACTATTGGAGTGACTGGAGTGATTTGAGCGAGGATACTTTCGCCAGTAAATATCCGCAGTGGTATACTATCGCAAAATCGGTCGGCGGCTACGATGCATACAAACGCTATATGGGCACAATGTATTGCATAAAGGATGACAAAGATGAGAACGGAAAATCCATCTCAGGCAGCCGGAAAGAAAAGGTCATTGATTATATCAACGGCTTGGATGCAACGTACGGCGAGAAGATCATCCTCCTGAAGAGTGAGTATCCTTCCGAGAATCGATATAACATGGACATCATCGACTATCTGAACGCCAGGGACGATATCTCCTACAATGACATGGTGACGATTCTGCGAGAATTGGGATTCGATGTTGATGATGAAGGCAATATTACATGGGATTAAGGGGACGATATGTCCCCTTTTCCGGAAATGAGGTGTCTATATGTTAAAAAAGCAGGACCGGCATGGTGTAAGATCGCCGGCTGATTTGGAACGAAAGTACAAACTTGGTGCTATTACCGAAGCAGTTAAAAGTGCTGCTGAAGCTAAGGCTGCTGTAGATGGGTTGGATCAGGAGGCGATCATCAATCTTCTGACCGAGGCTACGAAACTTGTTCCCGAAGGTGTGAGTGCGCTCCTGTTTGACGATTGGGACGCGCTGAATGCTTTTGTGTATGAAGTTTTGCCCACGATGAATATCAATACGCAGAAGACGTTCGGAGCTACCGTGAGTCTTGAATACAGCGACAAGGATCTTAACGGTTACGGAACGCTCACCCTTTGTGTGGGATTGACTGAGGAGGGGTTCCCTGTCGCCATGGTGACACTGTTGGTGTATGGTTATCATCTGTGCTGCTGCTTCTACGCCGCCGATGCAGACGCAAGCACCTACTATATGGAGCATCCCGGTTGGTTTGCAATCGGTGGCACATCGTCCGATACCTCTGGCTCGTCCGGTGTTTCGCTCAGCGACGTGTATCCGGTTGGCTCGATCTATATGTCGGTCAATGCGACAAGCCCTGCCACACTTTTTGGCGGGACGTGGCAACGGCTGAAAGATCGATTCTTGCTGGGGGCAGGTGATACCTATGCCGCAGGGTCAACCGGTGGCGAAGCAACGCATACCCTCACGGCAACGGAAATGCCTACCCACACCCACTCAGGCCTCTACTACACCACCAGCAGCGGCACAAAAACTACGGTTGCCCTCAATGCCGGCGAAGTGGCACACAAGTTGTCGTGGTCGTCCAAATCCGGCAAAGACGTTGCGGAAATTTACACGGGCGCAGCCGGTTATAGCGGCGCCCACAACAATATGCCGCCCTACCTTGCGGTGTATATGTGGGTGCGAACTGCATAAAAAGAAAGGAGAACACCATGAAAATTGAAACAGGAAATGATTTGGCTGCTGCGGCATTGGCGGTAGCCAGAGATCACAAGACACTGTATGTTCTGGGTGGATTTGGAGCCCCGATGAACAGCAAAAACAAGGCGCGTTATTCCAGCAATAACACATACAACCGGCAGACTACACGTACGGCAAAGATCATGGCGGCAACAGCCAGTACCTTTGGATTTGACTGCTGCGGCCTGATCAAGGGTCTGCTGTGGGGCTGGACGGGTGATACTACCAAGAATTATGGCGGTGCTGCCTACGAAAGCAACGATGTACCGGACAAAAATGCGAATCAGATGATAAAAATCTGTGAGGGTGTGTCTTCTGATTTTGAAGCCATCGTGCGCGGTGAGCTGCTGTGGATCGATGGTCATGTGGGGATCTACATCGGCGACGGTCTGGCTGTGGAATGCACGGCCAGATGGGAAGATGGCGTTCAGGTTACGGCGGTACATAATATTGGTGCAAAGGATGGCTACAACGGCCGGGAATGGACCAAGCACGGCAAATTGCCGTATGTGACATACGAGGAGCCTGTCGTGCCCAAAACCGTAACGTTAACTATGCGGCAGCTTAAGCGTGGCGACAAGGGTGAGGATGTGCGAGCATTGCAGATCCTGCTGTCCGGTCGGGGCTACAATGGCAATATGCATGAGCCGGACGGCGTTTTTGGACCGAACACCGAGGGGGCGGTAATGCTGGCACAAAAGGCCTACGGCCTGAGCGTGGACGGCATCGCCGGTATCGATACCATGACGTCCCTACTGGGCAAGTAAAGGAGGACAACATGAACGAAAGATTGACTGCAATTAAGGCGACCATCGCCGCATTCTTTACGGCTCTGGGGGCGTTCCTGGGCTGGCAAGGAGTGATGATGCTCATCTGGATCGGAGCCATGGCGCTGGATTATCTCTCCGGCAGCCTGGCGGCGTGGCTGGCAGGAGAATGGAGCAGCACCGTTGCCCGGGAAGGCCTGAAACATAAAGGCGGCATGATCCTCGTGGTGGCCGTGGCTGCTTTGGCAGATATTACCCTGACCATCATCTGTGCCCATCTGCCGGTGGAAATGGTGTGGCCGGTGCTGGTGTTGCCGCTTGTGTTGGCTTGGTACATTCTGACGGAACTGGGCAGCATTTTGGAAAATGCGGTGAAGATGGGTGCGCCGATTCCGGCGTGGCTGATGAAGCTGCTGACCGTAGGCCTGAAGGCGATTGATAAGAAGGCTGACAGTTTGGAAACAGAAAAACCGGATGCGACGGAAGAAGAAACATAGGAATGTAAGAACCCCTCCTGGTCTGGCCTGATGGCTGGATCGGGAGGGGACTGTTGTATCAATGCTGTCATGTGGCTAAAGGTCGCGTACCAAAGGGCTGGGAAAACAGTACGACATTGGAAATGGCCATCCAAAAAGACAATCGGACCCAAAACGCTCAACTGAGACTTCTAGGGGTTACCTCCGGCATTATGATGGTGCTGGAGGTAAGCAAAAGGTTGCGGTTGGTAGCAAATTTGTAACACGGTCAAATGAAAGAAAAAGTATAATCTCAAAAAGTTCGAAAAACAAACAAAAACCACCCGAAATCGCATGATTCTGGGTGGTATTTTGGTGACCCGCCGGAGATTCGAACTCCGGACCCATTGCTTAAAAGGCAATTGCTCTGCCAAC
>CAZOVE010000053.1:0-13638 GCA_964583135.1 uncultured Oscillospiraceae bacterium
AATTGGAGACCCCGAAACAACTGACTAAATTTCAATATATTGAACAGAGAAAACATCCGCCTCCGCGATGGAGGCGGATGTGCAGTTTCGTGTCATGGTGGCTTTCACCGCAATTTGCCTCCGGCAAGGAACAATGCCGGGCCGACACAATCGAAAATGGTGGAGAGGCCGACCATGGACGAACGCTCTTACATCGATCTTGGCCACAAGAAGACCTGCTGTAATGCCACTACCTTGGTCTTGTTTTTGGTGTATGTGTGTGAGGATGTGGATGCGTTTGTGGGGGAGTTGCGATTCCCTGTTTTTATCTCCAGTCATACAAAAACACCACGGACGTTTTGCCCGTGGTGTTTTGATTAGGTAGAATCTCTTTCAATCAGATCCGGTTGCAGGTAGTGATTTTTCACCTGCGTTCTGCCTTCCTCCAACCGTTGAATCAGCAGTTGCGCCGCCGCAACGCCGATATCATACTGCCGAAGGCTGATCGAAGTCAGTGCAGGCTGGGCGATGCGGGCATAGTCTGTATTGTCGAAGGATACGATCTTCAAATCATCAGGGATGATAATTCCCCGTTCCCGACAACACCGCAGCAAACCAATAGCCGCAAGGTCATTGGATGCCACCACGCCGTCCACTTTGTTCCCGTGATCCAGAAATGCACAGAATGCCCGGTAAGACTGCTCAATTGCGTATTCTCCATCCAGCAGATATTCCGGCCGCACCGGCATTCCATGCGCCTCCAATGCAGCACAATAGCCCTCATAGCGTTCCCGACTGGTCTGCTGCTGCAAATCGCCGATGAGCAGAGCAATGTTCTCACAACCCTTACTGATCAAATGCTCCACCGCTGTCTGCATACCGGCTCTGTGGTCGGAGTAAACATAGTCGAAGCAATCATCATCCTGTTGGTCGGAATAGTGGTTCGTCAGAACCGCAGGCACCTGTGCGGCGCGCAGGGCGGCAATGTTCTCTTCACAAAAGTCGAACGAAACAAAAATGATACCGTCATAATGGTGGGCCTTATACTGCTCAATCATTTGCTTCTCCCGATCCAGCGACTTACGGGAAGGATAAAGCATTGCATTATAGCCATGACTTTCCAGCACTCCCAAAACGCCATCAATCATCTCAAAATAGAAAGGATTACAGATATCAGGAATGCAAAAAAGAATCTGATTGGTTTTGTTGGAACGCAGGGACTTGGCGGCCTGATTGGGATGGTAGTGAATGCGCTCCGCTACCTCTAAAATCCGCTGGCGTTTTTCCGCACTACAGTAGCCTTTGTTGCTCAATGCACGAGCCACGACCGAGGGAGAGTACCCCGTGATCTCCGCAATTTTGTAAATGCTCATAAGTGGTTTCCGTTTCTGCTCACATAGTTTTATATTTATTATAACGGACACAACCACAAAAATCAAGTCTTACTTAAAGACGATCTCCACCTGAGAGACATTGTAGATCGGTGTCCATTCGGACACCAAAATCCAAATGCGCTTGCCGCCCATATCGGAGAACTGCTCACAGGTAAATGCACCGTAGCCACTACCCAAATCTTTGGATGTGCTCATGATGATCTCCGGAGCAGAAAACTCGCCCCAAGGTTCATCAGCAGTGCGGAATACCAAATTGCTGCCGGACTGGTACAAAGCAACGAACTTTCCCAAGTAAGCATTGTAGGTCACGCACATTTCGCCGCAGGGCATATCGATGATGTACGCACTGTCACGATTTTTGATGTACTTCAGACCGTTGGAGCCACTACGCCATTTGGCAGTACCGTCCTCATTCAATCCGGTAAAATACTCATAGCTTTCAAAGTCCTCGAAGCTGTCGACGCTGACACGAGCCAGTTTTACGCCACCGGAGCGACCACCGCAAATTCCATACAGATACACATAGTCTCCGACCCGCAGAGGATAAATCTGGGAGAAATTGGGCGCATCGCCATCATTTTCATACTCGTCCTTCGCCTGCCATACCAGAGAAGGTACCTGCGTCCAGGTTTCACCATGATCCTCACTCTTGACCACACGGTTGCAGTATACACCCCAACCACCGGTAGATGGGAAAGCATTCTTGTCGATCTCCATGTAGAACAGGTAGGTTGTCTCCCCAACCATCACTGCACCGGTGGGGATGCAGGTATGAGTCAGTGGGGTTTTCTGCCATCCGTCCGCCGTTATACAAATGGAGCTGGCACCGGGGGTAATCTGTGCAGCCACGCCACTTTCACCGCTGCCATTGAGCATCAGTGCGCCTTCAAACTTCAGTCCTGCAGCGTAGTCAGTTTGGGTCGTATATAGTGCCACATTGCTACGCCAGTTGCCGGAGAAATTAGGACCGGCATAGGTATCTCCAAAGAAAAAGGTCAGCCGTCCGGTGTAACTATCGTAATAAGGGATGCCCAGGTCGGTACCATACACATTGAACTGATCCATGGTATTGGTAAATCCTGCGGTACCGGTCACAGACCCCAGCTTTTTCACATAAAGCAGCTTGTCGGAGTTTCCCTGAACGCTGCCTTCGGGAATTTGTAACTGTTCGGTGGGAGTGGAGGGCTGGGAGCCCTCCACAGAATTGGATGCATCCGGTTGATCCCCCACGCAGCCGGTGGCCAGCAGGGACATAATCAAAAGCATAATAATCAGAACACGCTTCATCATGTGTTTTCCTTCTTTTTCCGCAGAACCACAATCACAACCACAGCAGCAACCACGACGACGATTGCAATGCCGATGATCAGGCCGACGTTGTCGGCGGCAGGCTCGGAAGTGGATGTATTGTTAACCTCGCCCTTGACGGTCACGGTCACCGTGCAGCTACCGCCCATAGAAGTGACGGTGAGTGTATGTTCACCATTGTCCAGCGTTGCCAGAAATTCCTTCTTTAGGGTAATGGTGTCCTTACCGGGATTAATAGCCCAGTCTTCGGAGGTCAGTTCCTTACCATCGACCTGAATGGAGGTGGGATCCAAAGCCTTCATGTCAATCAGCGCGAAGATGTCAGCGGGATTGGCCTGGTCAAAGGTCAGATCCACGCCCACAGCAGCCTGAGGGGCCTCCGGTTTTGCCCACAACACCAAGCTGACATTGTCCACATACAGGGCATCGCCTTCTGCGGCAAAGTTGGTAGGCATCAGGAAACGCATCGAGTTGTAAGACAGCAGAGCCGTATTGGCTACGAAGTTCAGTTCCACACGAATCCAGCCATCTTCCAGATCCGTATACTGCACATCCCACTGGTAGTCACCGTCACCGCTGGTCTGAGGCGCCTTGGTGTTATCCAGAGGAATCTTGCACATCTGCATATTGGAGGCAGAAACAAAGCTCAGGTTGATATCCTGACCCACATAGCTTTCGGGGTTGGCCGCATCCAGCTTGTAGTCAAAGCGGAAAGTCAGTACATCGCCGGCCTGAATGGTGGGAGAGATGAATGCAAAAGCAGAGGAGTAGCTGCTCTTCTGATCCTTCTGCAGACGCAGAACCTTGTTGCCATTGAGGTTCACAATGACGCCGGGATCATCATAAGTGATATTAGAGCCCCAGCCTTCCACCTGCTCCAGAGAGAAGGAGAAGTCTTCATCGAAGATATCGAAAGTGCCGCCAACCAGCGTTTCCTGCATCAGATAGCCTTCAGTGCTTTCTGGCAGAGTGGGCTTGGACGCGCGGATCGTCAAGGTCAGCTCGTATTCCTCGCCGTCAGCGGTGATGGCAATGTGATTCTTACCGGCAGCCAAGCCATCAGCGTAGTCATTGAATAGGGTAATGATGCCATTTTCATAGCTGAAGTCCACGCCGACTTCCAAGGTGTAGCCGTCCTTCTCTGCGATCGTCAGCTCGGTAGCTGGCAAATTCAGGGTCAGCGCAGTACCGGAGCCAATGATGTATTCCAGTTCCAGCTTCTGCGCAGTTTCGGGCAGTTTGCAAATGCTGATGTTGTCGATGTACAGGGCGCACTCGGCGGGATCCTTGCCCATGGTATTGAACCACATCTGGATGGAATCCACAAACTGGGTGTCCTGATATACCTCCAGCACCTGACTGTAGTGCATCCAGCCGTCATTTCCTTCAGTAACATCCTTCCACACACCGTCACGATAAACGGGAATGTCGCTGTACTGGTTGTACAGATTGAAGCCAACATTATCGGTAGCAAAATTGGTGCCGACTGCCTTCAGGTCAAAGCTCAGTTCGTACTTACCGGCAGGCAAAAGGGTGCCATCTGCATACAGATCAGCGTAATAGCTAGCAAAATTACCGGAACCGGCAGAGTATTCCAGAACAAGAACATTGTTGCCGTCAATGTTCTTTACCTTGGCAGGAGAATCACCACCGGTACCGCCAAAGGTAGCCACGGGGTAAGAAACGACCCAGTCGTTGACCAGCGTCTTCTCGGTTTCGCCGTCAGACAGAATACCGTCCATAGTACCATTGTTATACACCAAATTTTCGCTTTTTTCCTCTGCGAACACGCCGGTGCACAGACTCAGCAGAAGCAGAGCGCACAAGCTGACAGAAAGGATCTTCTTCATCATTTTCATCATGGTAACTCCTCTTCTCAGGGACAATTAAACTTCTTCCTTCTTGCGCATGGTAACCACACCGGCTATGCTCAGCGCGCAACCTGCGATGGCAGCCATCAGGAAACCATCACCGGTCTTGGGGAGCTCATCAGGTACTTCTTCCTCAGAAACAGTACGGATGCAAATATTGTCGATGTACAGGGCGCATTCAGCCGGGTCCTTGCCCAAGGTATTGAACCACATTTGAATGGAGTCAACAAACTGTGCGTCATCTGTAATTTCCAGCACATTGGTGTAGTGCATCCAGCCATCATTGCCTTCGGTCACATTCTGCCAGCCGTCCAGCCAAACGCGAACATCAGTGTACTGATTGTACAGGTTGTAGCCAATATTGTCGGTGGAGAAGTTGGTGCCGACAGCCTTCAGGTCGAGGCTCAGCTCGTACTTACCGGCGGGCAGATGCTCATAGGCATGGGACAAGTCAGCAAAGAAGCTGGCAAAAGTACCAGAACCAGCAGAGTATTCCAGAACAAGAACATTGTTTCCGTCGATGTTCTTAACCTTGGCAGGAGAGTCGCCATTGGGGCCGCCAAAGGTAGCCACAGGGTAGGAAACGCCCCAGTCGCCATTGAGGGTTTTCTCCGTTTCGCCTTCCGCAAGGATACCGTCCAGGGTGCCGTTGTTAAATACCAGATTTTCACCGTATACGGTAACGGTTTTGGCAGAAGCGGAGGGGGCACCAATCAGGAGAATGCTTAACAGGAACATAGGGAGGATCAGGCGGGCAATCAGAGTAGTGTTTTTCATGGTAGTCTTCCTTTCTCATATTATTCGTGCCGAAGCACAGGATTTACGGTTTTTCCAGTTCCACACGACCGGTGCGGCACAGGATCTCCTCGTCTACGGGCAAACGCTCCGAAGCGGGAGCAATGGGGGCGAACGGTTTGTGGGGTTCGGTCTGATACCAGTAAGCAGTGGTAGACCAGTCATCGGAACGGTGGTTCGCATGGCCGTGTTCAATGGTCACGCGGATATTTTTCTCGAACATGATGGGGTCTTGAATGTGATAGCGGTAGTAAGTGATCTTGCCCTTCCAGTTGTCTCTGCCGCCCAGAATCAAGCCATGGTAGGGTGCGGAGTATTCCTGGGTGGGACACCATGCCATATTCACATAATCTTCCGTGCCGGTGCCATACAAAGTGGGCTCTTTGTCGCCATCAATAAAGATCATATCGTCACCTTCTCCGGGCCAATCCCACATACCGGAGCGGTTCAGATTGTGGATATTCACATTGCAGCCACAGTAGTGACCCTTTCCCTCCGCTTCCAATACCACATAGTTGCCTTCTCCCACCGGATTTTCTCCTTCAAAGCACCATGCGTTATGCATATCATCCATGGGGTCAGGGGTGCCGTCGGTCGGACATTCCCGATGCCACTGGGCGTGGAAACGCAGCAGATCTTCAGAAATCTCCGGATGCTGCTCATAGTCCACATAGAAATACAGGATCAAGGTAGTGTTACACTCGTTGGTCACAGTGATTTTAGCACCCTTGGCGTAAGGCATGGGCCACCAACAGTTCATACCTTTTCCGTCCTCAGGACTCATCTGCAGCGGAGCGGATACAAAATTTCGGGTGATACCATGTCCCATTCCAAAGAAGTCACCCAACGGTGCTTCCACAGAGGGGTTTTCCTCGCCATCCCAATACATCCGTAGGATAATCTTGCGAAAGGCGTTGCGTTCGATCACCCAACCTTCCGTGTTCAGCGTCATCCAAATATGTTTGATGCAACCGGCGCCGGAAATGTCTGCCACAGTGAAGGACTCGCCGGGTGCAATATACTTGCGGTCATCGTTACCTCCGGTCACATCATAGCTGGAAATACGGCAACGCTTGCCGGTTCTCTTTCTTGCGATGTCATCCATATGAAACATAGAAACTCCTCCTTATTTCAAGCCCGTGGTTGCGATACCTTCCAGAATCTTTCTCTGGAACACCAAATACAGCACCAGCGGAATGGCAATTGCCATCAAAGAGGCTGCCACCACAACGCCGTAATCACCGCCAAAGGCATCGTTGAGCACCCGAATGATCTGGGTGATCTGGGCAATTTTCGGGTTATCCACCACCGTCAATGTTGGCCACATAAAACTGTTCCAGTAGCCCATAAACACACTGACACCGATGACCACCATGGGCGTGACACTCATAGGTGCAAAAATATGCCAGAAAATACCGAAATGGTTCAATCCGTCCAGTAATGCCGCATCCTCCAAGGACTTGGGCATACCCAGAAAAAACTGACGGAAGTAGAAAATGTTGTATGCACTGACTACACCGGGAAGAATCAATACCCAAGGCGTGTCGTTCATACCCAGGATATTGACCACGCGAATCGATGTCAGCAAAATGGTGATACCGGGAATGAACATGGTAATCAGAATATACCACCAAAGGAAATTCTTCCCCCGGAACTCAATGCGGGCAAACACATAGCCTGCCATCATATTCACAAACAGGGACAACGCCGTTGCCGTCACGGAAACGATCAGGGTCCACAGCAAGCTGGAACCAAAATTATAGCCGTTCAGGTTTAGAGTAAATACTTTTTTGAAGTTTTCCAGCGTGAAGTTTTCCGGGAAGAACTGATTGGGAATGGCCCATAATTCCACACGATCCTTAAAGGCTGCCATGACCATCCATACGATAGGGAACAGAATGACAGCTACCACCAGTAGCGCAATTGCATACTTTACAATGGTGAACAGGGTGTTTTTTAGTTTGTAGCGATTCATGGCACACCTCTCATTCCCCGGACTTTTCAGACCGAACAGTCTTAAAGACGATAATGTTGATAACCATAATCAGAATCATCACCAGTAATGCGCCGGCAATGGTCACATTTTGGGGTCTGCCCGGGTCGCGGAAGGAGTTATACAGGTACATGACCGGGGTCAACGTGGATTCCAACGGTCCGCCACCGGTCACCATGAAGGGGATCTCAAACATTTGCAAGCTGCCGGTCACCAGACTGATGCAAATCAGAACAAAATAGTTTTTCATGTTGGGAATGGTGATGTGGATGATTTGATTCCATGCATTGGCGCCATCTAACTGTGCCGCTTCGTAGATATTGCGGGGAATCTGCAAAAGACCTGCATACATGATCAGGCACTGATAGCCAAAGGACAGCCAAAGCGTAATGGCAATGATGATTATGTAGGGCCAGTTGCCTTCCACCGCAAAGGCAATGGGATCCTTCCCTGCCCCAATGAGCAAGGAGGTAAACAAGCCACCGCCGTAATTGATGAGCAGGTTAAAAATAATGGAAGCCACGATGCCGCTGATAAAGAAGGGCAAAAAAACGCATGCACGAACAAAATAGCCAAATCGATTGCCCAAAGAACGCATCAGCAACGCATAGGAGAATGTTACCACCATGGTCAGTGACACATTGATCACCGTCATCAGCACCACATTCTTAAATGCTTTGGTAAAAGACTCTGTTTTGAGGATGTAAATGAAGTTATCAAACGCTACAAATTCCCCGGTGTTGTAATCCTGAAAACTGCGGATCACCGCCATCACAAGAGGCCATACCACAAAAACAGTAATGCCAACGAGAGCAGGGAGCAGCATCAAATAGCCGGTCCATTGGTAGCGATAGCGGAATTTCCCGCTACCGATTGCCGCAGCGCGGTCCGTTCCTTTTGTCATGTTTAGCCTCCCTCACGGGGATTTTCGCCGATATCCTGACGGGACAAAACCGAATTGATGGCGTTGATACAGGTAGGCAGTGCCTCACCATACAGTTTTTCAAAATCTCCGCTGGATGCATAGATGGACACGGTGTCCAGCATCTGCATTACACCCACAGTAATATCCCAGGGGAACAGCGGCTCCGGCCGGGCAGTAGAGGATACGGCAGTAATCACATCCAGCCATTCCTGATTGACGGTTTTTTCGTGACTGTCAATGTAAGCCTGAACACTCTTATTCACAGCGGTCTTAGAATAGCAGGCAGCTTCAAAGTAACCGGCAGTGCGTTCTGCGCTGTCACAGAACATCCAGCGGATCACCTCGGCAGCCTCTTCTTTGTGCTTGCTGCCTGCGTCGATGGCATAAGACCAACCGCCGTTCGTGGCAGTGATGCCGCCGGTATTCCCGTCAAAAGTAGGCAGAGGGGCCACGCCGATCTTATCCGCCACGGTGGGATAAGTATTCATGATTTCTGCCACAGACCAGCTACCAGCAATGGTCATGGCCAGCTTACCCTGACACAACGCTTCGATGATATCGTTGTATCCCTTGGCGGTAAGCTGCTGCGTAGGTGCATAACCATTCTTATAGATGGTGTAGAAGAATTCCGCCAGTTCCTTGTAACCATCCTCCTGAATACGGACGGTATCCCAACTATCATCAAGTACCAAACCGCCTGTGGTATTGTACTGCATACCCCAAGTTGCCCAGCCAAGAGCCTGACCGGTAGGCATACCCAGACAATACTGGGCGGCATTGAGCTTGGGCTTAATCATTTCACAGGCCGCATACAGCTCGTCCCAGCTTTGAGGAATTTCAGTAACACCTGCGCTCTCCAGAATGTCTTTGCGGTAAAACAGCAGGGCGCTGGCTTCGGTCAATGTGGGATAAGCATAGTATTTGCCATCATAAACCACCAGCTCTTTGGCGGCGTCGGTCAAATCCTCAAAACAGCTTGCATCCAGCAGATCGTTCAGCGGCTCGCAGCGGCCGTTCTGCACATCACCCCACAGATTACCATAGCTGATCATGTAAAGATCCAGTCCGGAGTTATTCTCACGGGCTACCGTAATGGCATCGTTGTAGGCGCTGTCGGTGAAAAACTTCACTTCCAGTTGGATACCGTCGGTCAGGTTCTGATTGAACTCATTGACCCGCATCTGCAGGTAATCGTTGGACCACTGTTCAAAGCTCTGTGCATACAGGGTCACGACGGTGGCACCCTCTTCTACCGTAGCAGGTTCGCTGTCGCAGCCGGACATCAGAACGATACTCATCAGAGAGCAGAGAATCAGAAGAATGCTGATTGCTTTTTTCATGGGTATATCCTCCAGTCATATTTTCAGGGTAAGTGGGGATTTCTTTGTGCATTTTGATGTTTTTGCGTCAATGTGACATCGATGTCACTATTAGTTTTATACCATATACCACCCATCTTGTCAAGCAGTTGTCACAATTTTTATCAAAGTATACAAAGCGCTATTCATTTCTATGGCGCTCCGATTTGCCCAATCAGTCATTCATCCAAAAGTGATCTTCTCCCGTTTGGATCTTCCACGATCCCCCCGTTGACGAATCTGCAAAATACGCCAAAAGCTCCCGTACAAAGGGGGGCTATTTCCGTCGGCGAGAGTTACGCCGTTGACATAGAAGCCGAAATATGGCTCGGAGCAAATTCCTACGCTACCTCTATTCTAGCTACATTTGCAGATCAGAGCGGGTAGCGGCAATTTATGTGTAAATCTTGCTTTCTGCATGCTTTGGGAGTATAATTCTGCTAAATAAATCAATTTGCGGAGGCCATTATGGATAGAAAAGAGATATTGGAAAGCTATTATAGCGAGTGGAACGAAGATGACCGACTTCTCTCCCGCTTCGGACAGGTGGAATTCTTAACCACTATTCGCTTTATCGAGAAATACTTGAAGCCTGGAATGAAAATCTTGGAGGTCGGAGCAGGTACTGGCCGATACTCCCACTACTTTGCGAGAAAAGGCTACGCCGTTCATGCGGTTGAATTGGTAGAGAGAAATATTGAAGGTTTCAAAGAAAATACCTTACCTGGTGAAAATGTCACGATTGTCCAGGGTGATGCGGTCAACCTCCATATGCTGAAGGATAACGAGTATGATATTGTTTTGCACCTGGGCCCGATGTATCACCTTTTTGAGGAATCCGATAGGAAAGCGGCGGTGAGTGAAGCTCTTAGGGTGACGAAGCCGAACGGAATCGTCTTTATGGCATATATCTTGAATGAAATGACGATATTAAACTATTTCTTTCGGAACGGTCACATCAACGAAGAAGACACCCGAAAGGACATCATTGCTTCAAATTGGAGATTGCCACAGAGCAAAAGAAAACACCTTACTTTCTATCGCATCGAAGATATTGATGCGCTGATGCGTGATTTTTATGTAAACCGTCTGCACTTGGTCGGTACGGAAATGTTGTCGGGTGGTATTCGGGAATTGCTGCTAACAATGTCCGATGAGGAATTTTTCTATTACACCGAGTACATTTATTCCATCTGTGAGCGTTCTGATATGATTGGATTGTCCGGTCATTTGTTGGATATATTCGAAAAGAAATAAGCAAGCAACCGCCTTCGATGATGCAGGCGGCTGCAGCTTTTTTGGCTGTTGTGCCATTGTGAAGAGTGCCTCAGCAACATCGTCGCTCTGCTGATCCCACCTTTACGGCCAGCCGCCATCTGAAATTGCTGAAGCAGACTGATGAGCGCATTGAGGCCATTGCCGATGCCGTTGGGTATACCAATCAGAGCAAGTTCACCGTAGCCTTTCGGGATGTGATGGAGTGCTTATCGAAAGATTATCGGTGCAAAAAATGATGACAAACGGAACAATTTGTGTTATTATGAAGAAAATGATCTTTGGAGGTGGACCATGAAAGCGTTACAAGAGCGAATCTTGCGTGACGGTGTCATGAAATCCGACAATGTGTTGAAGGTAGATTCTTTTTTGAATCACCAAATCGACGTGGCACTTCTGGAACAATTGGGGGTAGAATTTTGCCGCCGTTTTGCCGGCAAGCCGGTGACCAAGGTGTTGACCATCGAATCTTCCGGCATCGCCATTGCTTATAGTGTGGCCCGCACCTTCGGCGTGCCGTTGCTGACGGCGCGCAAGACCCAGTCGGTGAATCTGGACGGCGATTTGTTTGTGGCGGAGGTGGAGTCTGTTGATCATCAGGTGATCAATCGGGTCATCGTGTCCAAAAAATATCTGTCGCCGGAGGATCATGTGCTGATCATCGACGATTTTCTGGCCAACGGCTATGCGCTGCAGAGCCTGATTTCCATCGTCGAGTCGGCGGAAGCCACGGTGGAGGGATTGGGTATCGCCATCGAAAAGGGCTTTATGGAGGGTGGTCATCGCATCCGTAATTTGGGTTATCTTTTGGAATCGCTGGTGATCATTGATGCCATGGATGCCGCTACCGGTACCATCCAATTCCGGGAATAATCGTGTCAAAGCAAAATCCGTCAGGCCCTAGGGCCTGACGGATCATTTTGTTACGATCTTCTTTTGGTCAGTGGTTTGGAGCGCTCCTGAATCAACTGCAGGTCGGAGATGATACCATTGCTGAGCAGGTAACCGGTGGGGGACAATCTCCAATTTCCGCCGTCCATTTTCACCGCAAGACCCTGATCCCGGAATGTTTCCAGTTTTGCTTCCAGCGGGGCAAAGGGCAGCAGAAACTGCCGCTCGTATTCCTCGGGGTGAATGCCTAGATTGGTGCGCAGACGGGTCATGAGATATTCATCGGCCCGCTCTCTGGGGGGGATTTCCTGAATCTCGTCGATGACGGTGCCCTTTTCCAAAATGCCGGTGATATATTTGCGGATATCCTTGCAGATGGAGAATCTCTTGCCACCGAAGTCGGAGCTGGCGCCGGGACCGAAGCCCAGATATTCGCCGCCGGTCCAATATTTCAAATTGTGCTTCGATTCCATGTTGCGCCGGCAGAAATTGGACACCTCATACTGCCGGAAACCCTTAGAGCGCAAGATTTCGCCGGCGGTGAGATACATATCCGCCTGCGTATCCTCATCCGGAAGTTGTAGCGTTTGCCACATTTCGCAAAGTGGCGTGCCCGGCTCCACGCTCAGGCCATAGCAACTGATGTGTTCCGGCTCCAGTCGCAGGACGTTGCGTAGCGTTTCTTCCCAACCGCTGCGGGTCTGTCCCGGCAGACCGAAGATCAGATCTACGCTCAAGTTGTGGAAACCGGCACTGCGAATGCGATGTACCGCTTCCACCGCATCCGCATAGGTATGGGGACGGTTGAGGGTTTGGAGGATGGCGTCGTCATCCGTCTGGATACCCAAACTCACACGATTGAAGCCTTCACTGCGAAGCCGACGCAGCAATTTTTTCGATACCGAGTCGGGATTGGCTTCAAAGGTGATCTCGGCAGTGGGGCTGACGTCAAAACTACGGCGTACGGTGTTCAAAATGGCGGCCATACCGTCTGCGCCAAAGAAACTGGGGGTGCCGCCACCGAAATACACCGTATCCACCACATGATTGGGGGTCAAACTGCCGGCTTCCCGAATGTGGGCGCAGATGGCGTCTAGGTAACCGTCCATCAGCCGGTCATCTTTGGTGGTCACGGAGTAGAAGTCGCAGTAGATGCATTTGCTGCGACAGAAAGGAACATGGATATAGATACCTAGCGTGGATTTATCTTTTCTTCCAAGAATTTGCATGGAATACCTCCGGGAGTATGGTTCGTCTATAGGAGTGGAGAAAGGACGCCGCACAGGTTCTGCTTTAGTCCTCGTCTAGCTTTAGCACGGCCATGAAGGCTTCGCTGGGGACGGACACCGTACCGAAAGTGCGCATCCGCTTTTTGCCTTCTTTCTGCTTCTCCAGTAGCTTCTTTTTGCGGGTGATATCACCGCCATAGCACTTGGCCAGCACATCCTTGCGCACCGCTTTGATGGTTTCTCGGGCGATGATCTTGCCGCCGATGGCAGCCTGTACAGGGATCTCAAATTGGGCGCGAGGAATGTTCTCTTTCAATTTTTCGCAGATCTTGCGGGCTCTGGGATAAGCATTATCCGCAAAGAGGATGAAACTCAATGCGTCCACAATGTCACCATTGAGCAGAATATCCAGCTTGACCAAACGGGAGGGACGATAGCCGATGAGCTCATAATCCAAGCTGCCGTAACCCCGGGTGCGGGATTTGAGGGCGTCAAAGAAATCGTAGATGATCTCATTGAGGGGCATTTCGTAATGCAACTCCACGCGCTGGGCATCCAGATATACCATATCCTTAAATTCGCCCCGGCGCTGCTGACACAGATCCATGATGTTGCCCACA
>CAZOVE010000054.1:0-13617 GCA_964583135.1 uncultured Oscillospiraceae bacterium
TCATTTGCCAGCCCCTGGGTGCGAATGTGGCAGGCAGTATGGAATATGACCGTGACCGAGTACACAAAGCCTTGGTCGACGCAGGCTTCGGTGACCGCCTTGCCACTATGGAAAAGGGGCTTGATACCTTCGTTTACAAGAATTTGACCGAAGACGGTGTGGATGTATCCGGCGGCGAGGCACAAAAGATCGCCATTGCCCGTGCGCTCTACAAAGATGCTCCATTCATTATTCTGGACGAACCCACCGCTGCCCTTGACCCCATTGCCGAGGCGGAGATCTACTCCAAGTTCAACGACATTGCTGGAGATAAAACTGCGATCTATATCTCGCACCGACTGTCCAGTTGCAAGTTCTGCGATGAGATCGCCGTGTTCCACGAGGGTGCTGTCATCCAGCAAGGAACCCATGCGGAGCTCGTAGCCGACGAAAATGGCAAGTACCACGAACTTTGGAACGCTCAGGCACAGTATTACACCGAGAAAACTGCATAAATCTGCTAATCCCCCACCAATTGGGTGGGGGATTTCTTTTGCGCTGAAGGCGCCTACACGAGATGAGCGGTGTATTTCTATGGGCCGAAAAACGTTATGCGTCATCGCCAAAGAAATGCTACTGAATACAAATGTATTCACAAAGATCCGCACAAAGCGATTCTTGCGGATCTTTTATATTTCCGGTTGATAAACGCACGTATTATATAGAATTACAAATGCATCCCAACGGCACAAAATCAACTTGATATTGCTTGCAGTATGTACCAGAAAAAAGATGACCATTGTTACAGGAAGTAGCAGTATAAGTAGAATCAGTCAGCCCAGCATGATCAGAATCTGGCTCTGATCATGTTGCTATTTGAGTTCTTCATCCATATTTCTTCCCACTTTAGAGCAAACAATTATACCTGTCCAAAACTTCCTGCCAATATTGCGCCTTTTCATATGGCAAGAGTCTGCTATAGCACTCTTCAAAGAATACCTGTTTGATTTCCTTTGCACTTTTCTGACCCAAGTTGCGAACGGAAAGGATGCCATTCTCTATAGCTAGAAGATCTCGTAGCCGTCCAAAGGTTCCTACATTGGCTCGTTTCAAACCGTTGGAGGAGCGGACGGTAAGTCTCATTTCATCGATGCTCAAATTAGAAAAGCGATCACTATAGGGAATAGGGGCTTCGTGTAGATCCAAACCACCGAGCGCCTGCAGGACACCCAGTTTTTCGGCCTGATCGCTAAGATCCAACGCACGGTCCGTTACATGGGGCGGAATATGGTAATTGGGATCTACTTTTTTCTGGATCTGCTGGCCCGGGGTCCAGCAGATCCATAGGTTACCTGCCAAGTAATCTTGGTACGATGCTTCGTCCAGCGAAAAGGTCCCCCAATGGGTCGTAACTACGTATCTCGTGCCATTTTTCATACTTTTTGCCTCCATTTTTGTCTGTTCTCCCGAAAAATAGGCGCAAAAATACTCGTCGCGAGACGAGTCACAACCTATCGTACAAGCTTTGGCACCTTTCTCTCCGGGAGGTTGCCGTGCGGTCATCGGGCTTGTCCCTCGCGCATCTCTTATAGGGTATGATTAAATTGTAAACACCGTGTGCCGGCGCAGGCTTCAGTTCGCGAAAACCTCTGCTTGTTTCTTATTATACACATATTCTGAAATTTGTCAAATTGGTCAAAATAATGCAACCGCACACGCAAAAGCAATTGCGAGCAACACACTTTGCGTCACTGGCTGCAGGCAAAAACGGTCAATCAGCTCCTCAAAAGAGCCATTTCCAAGTATCATAGATACCATAGCGCCAAACTTTGAAAAATCCGAGAATTGCTTGAGAATCCCACCGTAAAACTGTCTGCCATCAACTGGGTAAATCCAATTGCTTTGCCCTGAGGCTGTTCATTCGACAGCCCTCAGGGCGTTGTGTGGGTGCTTTGTTGGTTGCGGTTTGGTGTTGTAGTCATGCTTCGCTGTTCGGCGGCTGGTTCATGTGGGCCGTGACGACGAAGAAGCCATGGTCCTGTTGCGTCAGAAGCTGGCCGTTGTATTGTTCCACACACCTGCGTGCGTTATCTAAACCGTGGCCTCGCATGGGATCGTATGGCGCTTTCCGCTTCTGTGGATCATGGGGATTTGCCAGTCGGTAATACAGAATATCCTGCTGTGTGCGTAGGGTCAGGTCGATCAGTCGCTGGGACTGGGGCAGTATCCGGCAGGCTTCTATGGCGTTGTCCATGGTGTTGCCGATGAGGATATAGAGATCTGCGGCCGAGATTCCCAGTTTTTCCGGAATCTGCACCTTCAGGCGAAGCTGGATGCCAAAGCATTTGGCGTATTGGTTATATTCGTTGAGGATCACATTGACCGTTGCGTTCCCCACATCCACGATTGCGGTGGCCTCATCCAACATACTCTGTAGCTTTTCCAAAGCCTCCGATGGTGCAGTTTCCGCTTTGGCGGCCCGAAGATATTTATTCAAATCATGCCAAAGCGCTCGGGTCTGTGTCTGCTTCTGCTGAAGCTGCCAGTAATATTCCTCCTGAAGGGCCTGTTGGATGCTGATTTGTCGCTGATCCGCAGCGTGTTGCAACGCTTTGTTCATTTTCTTGTGGACGGGGAAAAGGCAGATTCCGGAATAGATGATCCAGAGACAATGCAGAAATTCTATGATCTCTATACCGGCGTATTCTTTTGCTCGGATGCTTTCTGCCCACAGCAGCAGAGAAACCAACCAAATTGGGATCAGGGAAAGAAGAGGGAAGGAAACTGCGTGCCAGTCTGGAGTCAGGAACACGGCGCATACCGTTAATGCGTAGAAGGCGATATGCCGGACCAGCAGCGTGTTCATTTCATTGATTTCGGGAAAAAAGTGCAGCAGCAAAAAGGGAATGCCCGAGGCGGCAAGTTGCAACAGACCGACTAGAAGTCCAAAACGAAGTGCGTCTACAGGGTGGGCGTTTCCGAGTTGTCCGGAAAGAAAAACGGCAGACAGTGCGCTGACGGCCACCGGGATCACCCAATGAAATTCCAGAAGTAAGAAAGCACAGCACCCCAAATAACAAAGGGCCTGTTTCCAGACTGCTGTTTTGCTCATGGTGAAGCGGCTTTGCATCAGAAAAACCAGAAGCATAACTGTAGTGGCGGCGCAGGCAATTTTGCAGAAGAGTACCATGACTACACCCCCAGAAAAGTGTGGAATGCCAGCATAAATTCTTTTTGCCTGCGTCTGCTAATGGGAATGCGGATACCGTTCGTCAGGCGAACTTCATCTTTGGAGACAGAGTGAATATGTAGCAGATTCACCAAATAGCTTTGGTGACAGGCACAAAAGCAGCGTTGTGGGAGCTGTGCGGCAATATCTCGCAGTGTGGCGCGGAAATGTAGCGCACTCTGTGCTGTGTGGAGCGTAACGTGATGTCCCTGTACTTCGGCATAGTAAATATCCTGTACATTCACAACGTGGGTGACATCATCCAGCACGACTGTCAATCGGTTACTGTGCAATTGCTGGCTAGCGGCTTCGAGCGCTTCTGTAATGCTTTCGGACGTTAGGGGCTTGAGCAGATACCGTAGTGCCAGACCGTACCCCTGAACAGCGTATGAAGCGGAATTGGTGGCGAAGACGATGATAGGGTGATGTTCCTGTCTTGCTAAACGCAGAGCGATCTCGAAACCATTGGGTGCTTCCATTTCAATATCCAGAATGACTGCGTCGAAGTTCTCGGCGCTGTTGTA
The DNA here is from genome assembly GCA_964583135.1 of uncultured Oscillospiraceae bacterium. Taxonomy (GTDB): domain Bacteria; phylum Bacillota; class Clostridia; order Oscillospirales; family Oscillospiraceae; genus Faecousia. Next base: position 3,733 of record CAZOVE010000054.1, read on the forward strand.
AAGCGAAAGAGCGGAGGAAAAAGCGAATACATATTCTGCAGAGGGAATTTGCTGCACCAATTCTAGTGCAAGCTGAAGATCATGGGGATCATCATCACAAACTGCGATTTTCATGGGGCACCTCCTCTGCACAAATATTCAATTTTATTATACTTCTTTCTTATGGTACTTGCAAGCGCCATCTGTGCCGCCAAAAGTGCCGATTGCGCCAATGCGATTGCGCTGGCTGCGGTGTTATGATAGAATGACCTCACAAATATAAGGGGAAGGCTCTTTGCAAATTCGACAAGGCATGGAGGGTGCGGTATGAAAAAGGGAATCGTAATTTGTGTGTGTTTGGCCGTGCTGCTTGGCCTTGCCGCCTGCGGTATGCACGCCACCCCGGATGACAATACAACGCAGAACACGGCATCGGAAGGTTCTGCACCATCTTCCACAGTTTTGGGACAGCCGATAGAGCCGCTGCCTACAATGAATTTGGAAACAATTGGGCAGCCGGTAGAATATGACCCCGATAGGCAGATCTATATTTTGACCGGGAATTTCAATAACGCAATTCCGGACTATGGTTTTCCTTTGATGGATTTTTATATCTTATCCAAAGAAGCATTGGATCCGGACACCATTACATTGGACATTCCTGTGGAATCACCCTACAATCTTTCGGTAGAGCAGTTGCTACTGGAGGGCATAGCACTGAGAGGGGACGGGGATATTCTGGACCAGTGCGGTAAAAACCAGTATCCCTATGTTCTGTACCAGGTGTCCCGTGGGGTGGATTTTGGCAAACTTGCACAGATGGAGTGGACCCTGCGGCACATGAAGGAGGAAGCGGATTCCTATTGGGAGGAATACAGCATGGGTAAGCTCAGCCTTGACGAGTATAATACGTTAATGGAACCGTACAATATGCGCAAGGCAGAATTGGAAGCGTACCAAAGTGACTATGCTGACGAGTATTGCGGTCTTACCTTGGAAGACTTGCCCCAATTCTATGTATACCGTGTGGAGGCTTACTTTCCCGTAGGCACAATGATAGAGGAAACCTTTCATCAGGTAGATATTGCCGTCAACGGAATCGTTTACCATCAGGATGTGGGCGAAGTACAGCTCCGCAGGGAGATCCCATATCCTGTGACCCACGATTGGGAGATCGGCGGCGGATTGGCCGGCATTCTGGGCGAAGGTACACCGACCTTGCCCTACAACGGCGGTTATCACCGTGTCGCAAATTATTTTAGTTTCACAGCGGAGTGGGCTATGCTGCTGACAGAACTTGTCCTGGAAAAACCGGAGCATCGGCTTTGCAGAGTCTGGGTGGAAATTACCTCCATTGAGGGATTGCATTCGGAGTTCTATTGGGATATGTCCCAACCGTTACAGCTTTATGAGGGAGACCAGGTATATATCGATATCGAGTATTATGATCCGGCGGCCCAAACGCTGGACTATGATACCCGCGTCTGGGGATACCTGATCTACGAATATGATGGCGGTGTGGCCTGCAAATCTTCGGAATGCTGGGTGCAGTCTAATGTGAATTTCTATGAATTATATGCCATTATTTTTGAAGGACTGGACCTGAAAAGCTATTACTGGGACTATTATTATCCGCTGAATGAGCCATGGCGGTTTGATATTGCCGAATAAAACCATAGATACAAGGAGGATATTGCATGAAAAAACGAAAAATTCTTCCGGTTTTACGGCATGCTGTCCAAATGGTGGGGCGCACATGGAAAAGCTATGCGCTGCTGTCTGTCACCATTGTGCTCTCCTTTTCTTTGCTGTTGGGATATTTGGTTTTTTCGGATTCTGCGATCTATAACCAGTATAAGGAGCTGTTTTCTTACCGCCGGCAAGATGTACGAGTTAGCCTCAGCAACGGCGATGAAAAACTATCCCTGCTGTTGGAGAATTTGGAAAGCATGGAAGATACCGGTTACTTTGTGGCCCAAAACTATAAGCTAGGCGAAATGAGTACTGACTATCAAATGGAGCTGCATCCCGCCGTTGAAGGCTTGGAGATCATCTGCTTTGATGAAATCAACGCTACCATGGTACCCGACCACTGCTGGATCGAAGGCCAATCCTCCGTCATAGTGCCGGGAAGGTGTGATATCGTATGGCTGGACGGTCAGAACCACACGGATTTTGTATTGGAAAAAGATCAGGTGATTGTCACAGAAGCAATTTACCGCATCATGCAGATGGATCAGCAGGAAGCCCCTGTTTTACAGCTCAATTGCTTGTATGGCCAGAAGATTCCGTTAAAAGTGGTAGGTTACACGACGGATGAAAACTATGAGTACTGGAAATCCACAGCGCATTATATCACCAACAGCGTTAATACTTACTCCGCTGATTTGAACATCATTCTTTCTACAAAGTTTATCGACTATGCCCATCTGGACGATGACACCTACTGGCAGCGGACTTCATATCGGAATTACCCCAAGTACACCGGAACCTTGATTTACATCTGCAGCCAAACCCCGGAACAGGTGGTAAGCCTGCTGGAGACTATGGACATCAGTACCTATTCCTGCGTTTATCAGCAGCAAAATGCGGCGCTGGATGCAATTCGCCCGGAAAAAGAAGTGAAAGCCATCATTACCTGCGCTCTGCTGCTGCTTCTGGGCATCAACCTGTATTCAAGCTTCACCAATGCCATGAATGACCGCAAGTATGAGATTGGCATAAAACGCGCCATTGGCGCTTCGGGATGGAGCATTATTCGGCAGTTTTTGTATGAAAGCACCGTGGTGATGCTGGTAAATATCCTTGTGAGCATTGTGTTGGTTGCAGATGTGACAATTGTTTATAAGTATATTGTGGAGCACACGCCCAATGCTTACGGCTATTATGAAGACTATATTCTGTATGTAAGCGAGTATTCCATTGGAATGTTCCTGGTGTGTGCTGTGTCGCTGACAGTGGTATTCAGCCTGATCTTTGCCTATAAGTCCACCCGGGTGGAAATTGTACAATATCTGAAAGTGGAGTGAGGAGGGAAAATATGAAGACTATGAAACAATTTATGTTGGGTGCGTTTTGGATCCTGATTATTGCGCTGCTGCTGGCACCGCTGCTGCTCATCACAGAGATATCCCGAAAGGAAATGCAGGAATTTGCTACGCCCTCTGTGCCGGTGCTACAGGAATTGTCCATCGGCGGTATCTACCAATCCCAAGCGGAAAGCACAAGCGAACGGATCACCGTCAGTGGTACCTTTGTCTCCGCCGAGGATGGTTACATGGAACTGGACTATGAAACGGTGAAGGATGCCCGTTGGTTTGTATCCACCGGTGAGGAGATCCAGACGGGAATGGTCATTGGTACTGCCGGTGGACAGGATATATTGGCTGCCATGGACGGCATCGTGAGCCAGATGCACATTTCCGCGGATGATTGCTATATCAGGCTGGAACTGTTCAGCCCTGTGGTACTGAAAGCCCGTGTGGACAGCCGGACGTTGTCTATTTTGAAGCAGTCAGGGAACCTGAGCTGTGACGACGGTAAAACCAAGGTGACATTGGCCTTTTCTTCCCGACAGCAGAATTCCGATGGCACCACCGATGTGCTGATCGCCATTGATTCTGACCAGTATACCTATGGACAGGTGGTCAGTTCACTGTATATCAGCACCGGCCGGTTCTTTGACAACGTGGTGAGAGTACCGCTGCAGTGCGTCTACCAAAAAAACGGAGGCTCACAATGGTATATGCGTCAAGTGACAGCGGACGGTGTATTCCTTCAGGAAAGGGAAGTGGATCTGGTCTACAAGGATGACGATAACGCGTTTGTCACCGGTATCGAAGGAGATCTGTATTTTGACTCCGGCTATCAGGTCATCGCGGGAGGATGAAAGCCATGAAAGAGCTTGATCTGAAGCTGTCCCATCTGCAAAAAAGCTATTTGCGGCCGGTGCTGACGGATGTAAATTTGCAGGTAAATAACGACAGCTATGTGACCATCGTGGGTAAGTCCGGTTCAGGAAAATCCACCATGCTCAATATTTTAGGCATGGTGGAGGACTATGATCGTGGCGAATACTGGTTTAATGGAACGCTCATCCGAAACGGCGTGGACTATTTCCGGCTGCGTCTGGAGAATATCGGCTTCATTTTCCAGTCCTATAACCTGATCCCCACGCTAAGCTGTAAGGAAAACATTCTGCTGCCAACGCTGTACAACCGCCACGATCGGGCACAAAGCTTTGATGAATTGGTAGAGCTTTTGGGCTTGGCACCGCTGCTTTCCCAGCGAGTCACCACTCTCTCCGGCGGCGAAAAACAGCGTGTGGCTATTGCAAGAAGCTTGATCTTAGACCCCTGCCTGATTCTGGCCGACGAACCCACCGGTAACTTAGACTCCAAAAATCGGGACATCATTCTGAATCTTCTGCGCCACGAGCATGAAAAGGGTCGGGGCATCGTTCTCATTACCCACGATATGGAGATTGCCGGACGATCCGATGCTACCCTTCTGCTGGAGGGTGGCAAATTAATAGAGCAAAAGTGCTACACCTCATGATTTTTGAATCATGGGGTGTAGCACCTGTTCTTTTGAATTTCACAATGACGCAATCAGGTGAAACCATACGGATGTAGACGGCTGCCGGGGTCACTGCTATGCTGGCTTTGTTTTAACTTGGGTTGAGGCGCTGCGCAATATCTCTTAGGAGATGCCGCCCACGCCCCACTATCTTAGGGGTACGGTTTGCATTCGGCCAGGCATTTTTAATACGCTCCACACGATCCTGATTACGTTGTTGCCTGATCACAGGGTACCGGCCAGATGTAAAATGTATGTAAAATTCGAGGCGGAACTTGAATTTTAGCAACAGAATCGTTACTATTGTGAAAAACGAGGAGGTGCTACTATGATCTGGTGTGTAGAAGATGATTCCAGTATCCGTGACATTGAGGTATATGCGCTCACATCAACTGGGTTTGAAGCAAAAGGATTTGAAAACGGCGATGCATTCTGGAATGCATTGCAAGAGAATAAGCCGGAACTGGTCGTGCTAGACGTGATGCTTCCCGGCATGGATGGCGTCGCTTTGCTCAAAATGATGAAGGATTCGGAAGAATTCCGGGATATTCCCGTCATCATGGCAACCGCCAAGGGTAGCGAATACGAGAAAATTCAAAGTCTGGACTTGGGTGCGGATGATTACCTTGTCAAGCCCTTTGGAGTTATGGAGATGGTCAGTCGGGTGAAGGCGGTGCTACGTCGCTGTAAGCCGCAAGGATCTTCTCGCTTGTTGAAGCTGGATGGGTTGGTGCTGAATCCGGATGCGCATACCGTAACGGTTGACGGAGAACGGGTGATTCTGACCTACAAGGAATACGAGCTTTTGCATCTGTTCCTTTCCCAACCTGGGATCGCATTTACAAGAGAGCAGCTATTGTCGAGTGTGTGGAATGCGGAATATTTGGGTGAGACTCGGACGGTGGATATGCACATCCGTACCCTGCGACAGAAGCTGAGACACTACGGACACATCATTGAAACGGTTAGAAATGTCGGTTATCGGTTGGAGGCCAAACATGACAAGTAAGATCTTTCGCTCCACAGTTTTTGTTGCGGTAGTGGTGCTGCTTTGTTCTTTGGGGATTGTGGCAGGTGTACTATATAACCACTTTACACAGGTACAGGTGCAGCAACTCAAAGATCAACTAAGTTTGGCGGTTACCGGCACGGAGCAATACGGCAATGCTTTCCTTGAAAACGTGGAGGCGGATCGTTTTCGTGTGACTTGGATCGATGCCGATGGCACGGTGCTCTTTGATACGCAGGTGGATCAGACCACCATGGAAAACCATGCCGATCGGGAGGAGATCCGGAAAGCGATGGAGACTGGTTCCGGTAGCGCAGTACGTACATCCTCCACGCTGACCGAGCAGACCTTTTATGAAGCAAAGCGGTTATCTGACGGGACGGTGTTACGTATTTCCACCAGTCAGGCATCCGCAGGTTACCTGATGATCGGGATGCTGTGGCCGATTCTTATGATCGCCGTGCTGGCCACCGCACTTTCCGCAGCTCTTGCCCACCGGATGGCACAGAAGATCGTGGAACCACTGAATACACTGGATCTGGAGCATCCGCTCGCCAATCATACCTACGAAGAATTGTCTCCCTTGCTGTGCCGGATCAACCAACAGCATCGGCAGATCGAGATCCAACTGCAAAAGCTCCAGCGCAAGAGCGATGAGTTCATACAGATCACTTCCCATATGCAGGAAGGGTTGGTGGTACTGGATAAGGAAACCAATATTCGTTCCATCAATTCTGCGGCTATGCGGATTTTTTCTGCCGATGCTACTTGTGTAAGCGGCAGTTTCTTTCTGGTGAATCGCAGCAATGCTTTGCGGCAGGCACTAAACGATGCGCTGGACCGGGGGCACGGAAGTACAGTGCAGGAATTGGAAGGAAGGGTCTACCGCTTCAATATGAGCAGCATCCAGTCCGACGGGAATCTGCTGGGGGCGGTCATTTTGGCGGTGGATGTGACAGAAGCCCAAAACGCAGAGCAGATGCGCAGGGAGTTCTCCGCCAATGTATCCCACGAGTTGAAAACACCGCTGCAAGGCATTATCGGCAGTGCGGAGCTTCTGGAAAATGGCATGGTGAAAGGGGAGGATGCGCCCCGGTTTTTGGGTCACATTCGCAAGGAAGCCGCCCGTTTGGTAAACTTAGTCGAAGATATTATCCGTCTGTCCCAGTTGGACGAGGGCGTGGTCCTTCCTGCTGAGAATGTGGATATGCTGGCCCTGGCTGAGGAAGTGAAAGCGGCTCTGGAGCCTAGCGCAACGGATAATAATGTGCATATGGATATTTCTGGAAACGGATTTACAGTTTTCGGTGTTCGCAGACTCCTCTATGAGATTGTGTTCAACCTTTGCGACAATGCCATCAAATACAATATTCCCGGAGGTAGCGTAACGATCCATGTGGAAAATAACCATTTGGTTGTCAGCGATACCGGCATTGGAATCCCACCGGAACACCAGAGCAGAGTCTTTGAGCGCTTTTACCGGGTGGACAAGAGCCACTCCAAGGAAACCGGAGGCACCGGATTGGGCCTTTCCATTGTCAAGCATGCGGCGGCCTATCATCATGCGCAACTGAAGCTGGAGAGTACCCCCGGAAAGGGAACTGTCGTCTTGGTTGCATTTTGAATGTCAGCCATCGGGAAATCCCCGGTGGCTGATTTTTTCGTATCCTCGTTTGCCAATCTGTTGGGACGCACCACTACGGCATTATCCTGTCGTCCAACAGCGCAATAAACTCCGATTATAGCAGGAATTTTACTTAGATTTTACATGGGCTTTTCAAACCCTCTATGGTATTTACAAATGTCCAAATTTATAATGTAGGCTGTCGAAATCAGACAATTTTCCGCAAAGGAGAACAATATGACAACGTACATTTTCAAAATAATCACCTTGCTGGGCGGTCTGGCCCTGTTCCTGTTCGGCATGGATGTGATGGGCAAGGCCTTGGAGCGGCAGGCGGGCGGCAAGCTGCAGACGATTCTGGCAAAGATGAGTTCCAATGTATTCAAGGGCTTCCTGCTGGGCTTGGGCGTTACTGCCGTGATCCAGTCCTCGTCCGCAACCACAGTCATGGTAGTCGGTTTTGTGAACTCCGGCATCATGACGCTGAAACAGGCTGTTGGTGTCATTATGGGCAGCAATATCGGCACCACCGTTACTGCGTGGATCCTGTCTTTGTCCGGTCTGGAAGGCGATAGCTTTCTCATCAAGCTGTTCAAACCCTCCACCTTGGCACCGCTGATCGGCACCATTGGTATTATTCTGTTCATGTTCACCAAGAGTGAAAAGAAGAAGGGCATCGGCACCATTATGCTGGGCTTCCTGGCCCTGATGACCGGCATGGACATCATGGGCGACAGCATGAAGTTCCTGGAAAATGAGCCCTGGTTTGCCGAGCTGATGATTTCCTTCTCAAATCCCTTTGTCGGCATTCTGTTCGGCGCCGTTCTGACTGCTGTGATCCAGTCCTCCTCCGCTTCTGTGGGCATTCTGCAGGGCCTGTGCGGCACCGGTGTAGTCACCTTCGGCAGTGCGATCCCCATTATTTTGGGCCAGAATATCGGCACTTGTGTCACTGCATTGATGGGTTCCATTGGAGCCAACCGAAATGCGCGCCGTACCGCAATGGTACATCTGCTGTTTAATGTGGTGGGCGTGACCATCTTTGTTGTGGTGTTCTACGGGCTAGGGCTAGTCATCGACTGGAAGTTTCTGAATGAAACTGCGGCTGCATGGGATATCGCTGTGGTTCACACCTGTTTTAACGTAGCGGCCACCATTGTGCTGATGCCCATGAACGGGCTACTGGTAAAGCTGGCCTATCTGTTCATTCCCAAGGAGCAGGAACCCCAGAAGACAGAGCTTTTGGACGAGCGTCTGCTTGCCACACCTGCCGTTGCAGTACAACGGGCGCATGAGATCGCAGGAAAGATGGCGCAGGATTCTGCGGAAGCGATGCGCCTTGCGATCGGTCTGACCAAACAGTTCCATCCTGCTGTTATGGAACAGGTCATTGAACTGGAGGGACGGACGGATCGTTATGAGGATGCGTTGGGCACTTATCTGGTGAAGCTGTCGGGTATGAATCTTTCCGTGTCCGACAATCGAATCCTGAATACCATGCTCTATACCATTTCCGATATCGAGCGGATGGGTGACCATGCTCTGGCGGTTGCCAAGGCAGCTCTGGAGATCGAGGAAAAGAAGATCGAGTTCTCGCCCCAAGCAAAGGCGGAGCTGGACGTTTTGGAACAGGCGGTTCTGGACATCGTGGATCGCACCGTTGCTGCTTACGGCAACTTTGATCTGGAGCAGGCCATTAAGATCGAACCTCAAGAGCAGGTTGTCGATGCTCTGGTACGTGAGGTTAAGTCCCGCCATATCCGCCGCTTGAGAGATGGCCTTTGCACCGTGGAATACGGCTTCGTGCTGGAAGATCTGCTGACTGCCTGCGAGCGTACCGCAGACCACTGCTCCAATGTGGCAGTAGAAATGCTTCAGGTCGCTGAGGGCAAGCTGGAAGCGCATGAGTATCTCAACGCCCTGAAGGCTGGTGAACTGCACGAAAGCGCCGCTTTCTCCGAGCGCTTTGCCCGCTATAAGGCCCACTACGCCTTCCCGGAAGAAAACTAAAATACCACTTGTATTTCAATTTTTCGGCGATTATGCTCCTGCGTGTACCGGGGGTATTGATCATGGTCCGGGCGGCTTTTTTGGCAAAGGTTATCGGGACATCAGCTCTTTCCGGAACGTACTTGCGCACATTCTTCGTACTGTCCGGCAAGAAGGCCCTTTTTGCATACGTTTTGTTTTCAAATTGTGTGCAATTGATGAGATCGTGCGCGGTTGCTCGATATGCTACACTGGAACGCCAAAACCATCCCGAAATATAAACTATATGTGATTTCAAGATAAAATATATCATAATGAACACAGCCGAGTAAGGTCTGTTCTACCATCAAAACGGATACCACAAATGATGCTTTTTGTGTCGTTTGTGGTATCTTTTTATGCAGAAGTTGATCTCCAAGCGATAATCGGTTGCGTATAGAGTCGAAAAAGCTACCCATCTCAAAACTTCTTTGGACGCTCCCTTTGGGCCTGTATTCGCACGAGTGCTTTTTGGGGTTTCGGCGTTAGTTGCCGTCTGGTGATGAGTGTGAATGCCGTTTCGGGATATGCGGATGCATTGCTCGAAATGATTGAAATTGGCGAGTTCTCCATATTCGTTATTCGGAAGGGGTTGACACCGGTCGTTATCTGATTTATAATAAAACAAACGATGCAAAACGAGAGTTTTAGAAAGGAAATTGCATAT
>CAZOVE010000055.1:0-13304 GCA_964583135.1 uncultured Oscillospiraceae bacterium
ATAATGGATTTTACATTTTGGGAATATAAAAAGGACTATTTCTACAAGAAATTTAGGCACCTTTTTGCTTTTCTTAGATAATGTATTTTTCGGCTGGACGGAAGATCAAGTGATTGAGTTTACAAGATATTCTGAAAACCCGTTTGGAGAAGAAGCCTTTAACGGTTGTAATGCAACCATCATTTGGTCAGGAGAGCAGAATTGATTTACCAGCAACGGCCTAATAAACAGTCACATTGCAATTTGTTACATCCCTTCAAAAACAATCCAAGAAGCAAGGCGCTATAATCTGTCATCAGGCCATCCTGCGGGATGGCCTTTCTTATTTGAAGAGCTACGATATAGTATCTAAATCGACGCATCCCAATTGGCTGAAATCCCAAGGATTCTCCGGATACACTTTTCCTCATTCCGCTTCCAAACTTACTCAAAAATCGAGGAAATAAACTCTCAATAGATATTGAAAACCAATGAGAATTAGGGTAAAATAAACTTTGTCCATTGGTGTTTTTCTGGGACAAATATATATAGAAAGGTCAATAAAAACCATGGCAGCATTTATAGCGAAAAGACTTGCAAAGATTCCTATCGGCACACATGTGGAACTGACATGTACGGATGGAGATGACAAAATTCGAGGCATCGTAACCGACAGTGATTTTAGCGCACACTTTGAGGTCATCGGCTTCGGCGGCGAAGAAAATGTGGTAGACTACTCCCTCGTACAAGGCTACACTGTCACAAAAACTCTGGTCGACATTCTGAAAGAAATTCCCGAAGGTACCAAGATTTGTTTCTCTTACGGTGCAGATACCAATCGCGAGCCGAATTGCAACGGCACAGTCATCGAAAATGATCACGAAGAGGGCGTTGCGATCCTTACCGATTCCGGCGAAGAATTGGCACTGGAATACCCCTTGATTCGCAGTATCCTGATCAAGGGAAAGCAAAAGCAGCCGGTTGTGCGGGATACACCGTCTCCAAAGAAAAGAGAACCGCTGTATTCCCAAACCCCCGAAGACATCCTCAATGCCAGTGACTATACGTTGGATTCTTTCTTTGATCAACTTCCTAGAGAAGAGCGTAAAAAGCTCAACGGTCCCTATGATAGCTTCCGTCACGGTATCAAAAACAACGACAGCGAAAAGAAAATTGCCGCCGCCAACTTGGCACGCCTAACCCTCTTCCGCGAGGAAGATCAGGGTTTTGTTTGGTCTCGAGAAGCAGCGCGGTTCTGCGGTGCCCTGCTTCGCCGCGTTAATGAATACGACTACGACGTCTATCTTGTCAGCGAGCTGTTCAACGAAGCAGCCTTTGCCTGTTGGAAAACTGGCAAACATGACTTGGCTGGTGCGTTTGCCACTTTGTCCATATTAAAAGAGAAGCCTGAAAACCTAAAGGATCTAGCGATCATTCTCTCCACCGCAGTTGTGAAAGCCAATGATGCAACGGCTCTGCCTATTTTGTATAAGCATATGCCCGCCGGCTTCGAGGATCTGTTCCGTCAGGTGATCGAGGACGCTTTGGATGCCAAGAGCATTTCAAATGCTTCTCATCAGGATCTTCCTGCCACTCTGGAACTATTGAAGCAATCCTGTCCCGGCACCAGCGGTGCGGAAATGGGAGATGAGGTGGAGTACTGGTTCAGCGAAAATGATACACAATCCACCCCCACCGCAGTCCAGGAACAGCAAAAGCCTGTTGAGCCCGTCACAACTGAACCTGTTCAAAAGAATGATGAGCCGCAATGCCTTTACGGCATCATCACTTGGCTGAATTGGTCGGAGCGGACCGGTACTATCAAAGATGAGGATGGTAATTCCTACACCTTCCGTTATCAGGATATCAAAGACGATGCCCTTTCCAAGATCATCACCACCTGTATGCGTGGCAATCTGGATGGCAAGGTCTACCGTGTTCAGTTCATGCCCGATCGGAAATTCGCCCGTGAAGTACAGCGTGAAATCGGTATTGTAGATCGTGGCAGAGCCATTTGCGCTGATACGACCCGTGCAGATCGCTTTGAAGTTGCCTTTGAATTGTGCAAGGGCGCATTGGATTCCTCTGATTACCGCCGTGCCATTACAGACATGGTCAAATACGCTTTGACACTGCACACTTCCAAGCAAAAGAGCGAATATCTACAGGAGGCTATGACGCTTTACGAGCCCTTCAAATCCAAATATCAAGGCAGTCCCTTTGAGATCATGAATATCGCTCAATGCTATGGATACCTGAAAAACTACTCCATGATGCTTGAGCACGCCACTAGAGCCGTCGTCAATACACGTCTGAATGTTTATCAGCGCATCGCACTGGTTTCTCAGTACCTGAAGATGGTTCAGGAATACTACGATGTGTCCGGCGATAAGTCCCTGTTGCAGCAAATGGTCCTGCAGATTGAGATTCTGAAGACCCAGCATAAGGATGATTTGAGTGCTGATCCCAAGGCAATTCGTCCGTACAGTACTTCCCTGCTCCCCTATCTGATCACTGCCAACTGCGCTCTGGATCAGCTTGATGCTGCTCAAGAGGCTTATGCGCAGTTGCCAATGGACTATTACGAGCGTGAATACATCGACAAGTTGATGGTTCAAACTCGTGCACGTCTTGCACCGGAGCCTGCACCCGTGCAGGACGAGGATGACGAGACTGTAGAGACAGACAATCCTGTTGTGATCCGTCAGGAGATCTACGAGCCCGTTGCGGAAGAAGATGAAATGGATGAAGAAATCACCGATTACGTCGACAATGAAGGCTGGCAGGCTTTGGGCCTTTCCAAGAAAGCAGTCATTGATTATGCGTTGAGCATCCGTGGTGATGATCGCATCCCATCCATTCTTGCGTATCTGGGCGCTGCGGCATCTATGAATCCCCAAATTGAGGCGGTATATCGTGTGATCGCACTTGCGGCCAACGACCCTATGTGCGCACCCGAGTACAGCATTACTGCGTTGGAAGATGCACTCATGAACAACGATGCAGACTATCCTGAGCTCAATGACTGCTGTATGTATGCTGCATTTCTACGCTCTTCCTTCCTTTCCGGTCGTGGCTACGATTTTAGCACAGCCGGTCTGCGTAGCAGTATTGCAGTACCGGAATCCCTCGCGGTTTTGGAAAGTGTCTACGAAACCTTGGAGGAATTCCGAAAAGAGGCCGAATGTGCCATCGATATCTACGCCGACTATCGCAATCATGGCGTAAAGCAGCTCAAGGCAGAGATAGAAAGTACCGTTCGCCGCGCCAAGGAACTCTACACCAAGTATATCGAAACGCCTAAGCGAGAGATCTACCGTGTCCAAAGAACGGCAGACATCATCTTTGCTAGAGACGGTGATCTGGCTACCATGCTCAGCTACATTGCAGAGCGTAACAACGATGCATTGCTTGCCCAACGCGACCACTTCGTTGCAACCTATTTGGGTGGCGTACCACAGTTCTCCGTCAAGCAAGTCAGTGATATGCTGGTGGATGACATCATTTCCCAAGCTTGGGATCAAGCCGGCAAACAGATGAGCGGTAAAAAGAAAATCAATGATCCGCTGCAGGGTGATCGCCGCAACAATATGCGTTCCAACATCTTCGATGTGCTGGGCATCATTTGTCAGTGGTATGCCTTGTCTGAACAGAGTGCCGGTTTGACATGGCGGACAGAAAAGGGTCAGGAAGCCTATCAGCGCATTCGTCCCAAGCTGATGGCCCAACTTACCGAACTGAGCCAGGCCTGTCAAGCAGAGGTCGACAATTGCTCCAACGATCAGAACTGTACGGGTCTCTTCTTGCTCTCTGCCACTGCCAAGGAATTGGTGGCTCGTCTGGACGGCAGTTGGAAGTTCGAGCAGGAGCGTTATCTATACATTGACTTCCTGCGCAGCAATCGTGTGATGCTCAACGCAGACTTCCTGCCGGAACTGAGTTCCACCTTCTGCGTCTTGCCTGCGTTTAACATTTTGGCCCGTATCCGCCAGCATGTTGAGGGCGAGAAGTACTCCTTCCAGGAGCAGATCGACCGCATCTACGGCATGGACAAGACCTGCAACAACTACGGCACCGCTGCTAGGATTCAGGAATATCTGGAAGCCATCGGCGAGAGTGAAGCCATCGTCCTGCCTGAAAATGCTCCCAAATTCGTGTCTCAGACGGAAGCCCAGATCGATATGCGCTACCGTCGTTTCCGTGAAACCTATGCGCTTGCGATGAACCAAGGTCAGATCAACAAGTCGGACTTGTTCTGCCATACGCTAGAAAACACAGTCCGCTACTGGAGATACTTCTGCAGAAAGACCAAAAACTACGGTTTCTTCACCGCCATCGTCCAAGAGGCGGAGGAGTACATTCACATCAGCGCAAAACAGTATGAAGATCAACTCAACAAGCAGTTGGATGCTTTGATCGTCGGTAATCAGCAGTATTTCGATTCCCATCCTGATTACGCCGAGGTCATCCGTAATCAGATCACTTGTCAAAACTTCACTGTTGCGGAAGACTGGATGAGCCGCATTCGAATCGGTGACTTCTCCCTGAATGTGGAACAGCCGGAAGCGTTGGAATACTTGGCAGATTTCTGGTTGGAATCCAGAGACATTTATGACAAGGTATTCGATACTACCTTGCCCCTCAAGCGCCTTATCGAGGCCCGTGATCTGCATACCAACGATCACAACCACGCCCTCCAGCTCATCGAAGACTGGATGGATGCTGAGCAGATCGAGCGGTTGCTGCGTAATCTTGGTTGGCCCAATTTCCGTGTCCGTCCCTACAAATTCGCTGCAGAACCGCGCGGTGAGTTCTATGAAGTCCGCAAGGAAAGCACTTCTTCGGAAATGACCGCTCCCCTGCATCCCATCGCTGCCTTTGGCTCCACTCTGGAAAAGAGACGGATGTATGTGGCCTGCCTGCGCGGTACATATGATTGCGACCGTCTATATGAGAAGATGCGCGCCTTCGACGAAGTCGATGGCAGCAAAGTCTTCCTTGTAGACGATGCGCTTGGTCAGACCGACCGGCGCGCTCTTGCCCGCAAACTTAAAATGCGGGAAAGTAGCCTTCGCAACGTCAACATTGTGATTGACCGTGTGCTTCTGACATATCTTGCCATCAAATATAATTCCAATCTCATCAACCGTATCCTGATGGCAACTGCAATGCCTTTCTCCTACTGTCAACCCTATGTCGTCGAAAGCATCCATACCATGCCTCCTGAGATCTTTATCGGTCGTAAGGATGAGCTTCTGAAAATCGAACAGCCTGACGGCGTGAACTTGATTTACGGCGGTCGTCAGCTTGGTAAATCCGCACTATTCAAGAAGGCTCTGGCGGATATTGATGGCCGTGAGATGAAGCGCGCTGTACTGATCGACATCAATAAGCTCGATTGCGCCTCCGCTGCCCGTAAAATTTCCGAGGAATTGATCGATCTGGACATCACACCTAATGTCGAACCTACTGACGACTGGAGTGTGCTCAGCAGAAACATCACCCGTTCTTTGCGTAGCGCCTCGGATCAAATCAGTTATTTCCTTCTGATGCTGGACGAAGCAGATGCTTTCATCGAAGACTGTGCCAACTGTGGTTACCGTCCGCTTGTGGAATTGAAGGATATTCAGCAATCGTTGCAGGGGCAGTTCAAGTACGTCCTTGCTGGTCTGCATAATATCGTCAAGTTCAATCGTCAAGTTGCGCTGGGCAATAACTCTGTGATCACCCATATGCCCTCCTTGAAGATCACTCCCTTCCACACCCCGGAAGCGCAGGAATTGCTCATCCATCCTATGAGCTATCTCGGTTTCTCTCTGCCTGATAAAGTTGACCTTTCTCAGATTCTGGCCACGTGTAACTACTTCCCCGGTCTGATTCAGCTCTATGCAAAAAAGCTGTTGGAGACGGTGCGTGGTGCGGATTATGCCGGATATGATGTGAAGAAGACACCACCCTACGTGGTGTCCGTGGAGCAACTTCGCCGTGTCACCAGCGACAAGGAATTTATGGACGAGATCTACCGCAAGTTTGAGATCACCTTGACTTTGGATCAAGATCAGGGTAGTTGCTACTATCCTCTGGCTCTGCTCATCAGCCTGATGTACGGTATCATGCCCTCGGAAAGTGGCTATACTGCCAAGGATGTGCTAGAGCAAGCAAAGGATTTCTCCGTGTATCCGTTGGCTGACCTCAACGAGGAAAAGATCAACGCACTGATGCAGGAATTGCAGGATCTGAATATCTTGCGCAGTGTCTCTGACAATTCCTATTTGTTGACTTCCAAGAACTTCCGCGACCTTCTGGGCTCTGTGGATGAGATCTTCGAGAAGCTCAGAAGCATGGGAGGTGTTCCTGTATGAACCCCGGAACAATCTGGTGGGGACAGATCGGCAACTCCCTACGTCTGCTCTCCAAAGTAACCAACGCCCTGCGGGACTGCCATTCGGCAGTCCTTCAGGTGCCACAGAAGCTCCCGTGGCGTCATGAATTCTATAACGCCGTGGAGGTTCGTCGATCTGCATTCGGCGCAGAGAGGCGGCTAAGACGTCTGCAGTGGGAAGAGAATACTGATCCCGGCGAGTTTGTGCTCGATGAGCTTTGCTCAAACAAAACACGAGCCGATTATTGGCCCGGATTGAGCTATGCGGCATACTTAGCTTCTCGAGATGATATCGTCCTCAACGATTATTATGTCTGGATCACCGGAATCCACAGCAAAACGGACATTTCGAAGTGGTCCGCTTTTGTGGCGGATTATGTGCATCACTGCGCTGATCCAAACAAGCGCGCCGTCTTCATTTTGGAGTATGATGGTGTCAATACCGATTTTTCCGGCGTTGAAAAAATACTCTATTGCGTGGAAAACTATGATTGTCGCGTGTTTGCTCTGGAGATCGCTGCCTCCCTTTCCAATGCAGCGATGCGAAACTATCAAGCGGAATTGGCGTTGAGCATTTGCTCCAATAACCCCGAATTCTGCTATGAGTTGCTGCTGCAGGGTAACAAACTGCTGGAGAAGACGATGAGCTGTGTCTGGGAAGTCATTTCCAACTCACGTGATTCTGATCGACGTTCTTTTCCCCCCATGACGGAATCCCAGATCCAGAGCGCCGCTTGGGAGGCATCCATCGTGCTGATGTTCCCAATTTTGGAGCGCTATCGTATGGGTTTTATCGGTCGTCACCAAGCGCAACTGAGCCGTCGCTTACCCGTGACCAATAGTTTCGGTGAAAAGATCACGGAAACCTGCGATTTAGAGCTAGCAGACCTGTGCCATATCGTCAATCAAGCCGGCTCCAATATTCCGACAAACGAAGCAGAAGCCATCCGTCTATGCCGACGTATCCGCAATTTGCTCGCCCACAACAATCTTGTTTCCTACGAGGATGTGCAGAAATTGTTGGCACTATAAGATGAAAACGTCCCATCCTTCGATGGGACGTTTTCATTCTTGCAATCCCGATTGTTTGATGATATAATGCACAAAATGAGGTTTTCCGCAATTTAGAATATTGAAACATACCGGAGACTAATTCGCCCCTTTGGGGCAAAATATAGAAAAACGATTGTGAGTTGATCCCCATGAAGTTATCCTTAGTTGTGCCCTGCTATAACGAAGCGGAAAATGTGGCAGCCTTTCAGGATGCTGTTATTGCCGCATTTGATGGCTGTGGCTATGATTTTGAAATCGTATTTGTGGACGACGGCAGTAAAGATGCCACCTACCACAACCTAAAAAAGCTCCACGAAGCAAAGAAATGCCCTACAAAAGTCATTTCCTTTTCTCGTAATTTTGGCAAAGAAGCCGCACTGTTTGCTGGATTGCAGCATGCCGAGGGTTCTTATATCTGTCTTATCGATGCCGACTTGCAACAGCGACCGGAAATTGCCCGGGAAATGGTCAAAATTCTGGACGAGAAGCCACAGTACGATGTGGTAGCGGCTTATCAGGATCGTCGTGGTGAAAGCAAGATACTTTCTTTCTTCAAAAAGAGTTTTTATGCCATCATCAATTGGCTGTCGGATGTCCAATTCCGTCCTGATGCCAGCGATTTCCGTACCTTTCGCCGTAGCGTGGCAGATAGCATCCTCAAACTCGGAGAGTCCCACCGCTTCAGCAAAGGCATTTTTGCATGGGTCGGTTATGAAACCTGTTTCATTCCCTATACTGCCTGCGAGCGCGCCGCCGGCAGCACCAAGTGGAATTTCCGAAAATTGATGAACTATGCTATTGAAGGTATCATCGGTTTTTCCACCAAACCGTTGCGCATGGCCACCTACCTCGGTATTCTGACTGCGATCATCGCAATATTATATCTGATCGTCGTGGTACTGCAAAAGCTGATTATTGGCATCGACATACCCGGTTATGCCACAATTATCGTGCTGATTTTGTTGCTGGGTGGCATACAACTATTGTGCATCGGCATCATCGGCGAGTACGTGGGTAAAATTTTCGAACAAAGTAAGGATCGCCCCATCTATATCGCAAAAGATATTCTCAAATAAGAACACAACCCCCGGACAACAGTCCGGGGGTTTTAGTGAATCATTTACCCTTGGCGGCCTTCTTTTCAGCCTTGGCACGGGCGGCAGCTTCCTGCTTTTTCTTTTCCTCTTCCTTTGCACGCTCAGTAGCGGTTTCGTTCGTGGACAAAGCCCACTTGCTAAACTCGATACGAACACGGTCAGCACCGGTTTCGATGACGAACTTGTCTTCTTTCACATCAACAACGGTACCGGTAATACCACCAATGGTGGTGATCTTGTCGCCGTTCTTCATGGAAGAACGCATGGCTTCCGCTTCTTTCTTGCGCTTGTTTTCAGGGCGGATCAAGATGAAGTAGAAGATGACGAACATCAGGACCAGCGGTAGCAGCATGCTCAGCAGGTCGCCATTGCTAGCGGTGTCGGCAGAGGTTTCAGTCAAAAACTGTAACATGGGTTAACTCCTTTGTATTTGATAATCTAGAATATTATACCATTCTTTGCATAAAATGCAAGACATATTTATATCCTGCGGCCTAATTTCACAGAATATTCACACCGGAACTGCTCGAAGGTACCATGATCCAGAGCTTCCCGGATCTTTTCCATCAACTTATTATAGAAATACAGGTTGTGCATCACTGCCAAGCGCATCGCCAACATTTCCTCTGCCACAAACAGGTGGCGAATATACGCACGGCTGTAACGCCGGCAAACGGGACAATCACACTTCGGATCAATGGGGCTCTCATCGAGCTGGTATTTTGCATTTCTGAGGTTGATCGCGCCTTCCCAAGTAAAGAGCCGCGCATGACGGGCATTACGCGCCGGCATCACACAGTCAAAGAAATCCACGCCTCGCGCCACCGCCTCAATGATATTGCTAGGGGTACCAACGCCCATCAGATAGCGAGTCTTGTTGACCGGCATATGCGGTTCTACCGCCTCGATAATATCATACATTTCCTCTGCCGTTTCGCCCACAGCCAGACCACCAATGGCATATCCCGGTAAATCCATATCCGCGATACGCTTCATATGGTCGATACGAATATCGGCATAAGTGCCGCCCTGATTGATGCCCCAAAGCTGTTGCGTCGGGTTAACTGTGTCCGTCAATGCATTCAATCTTGCGTTCTCTGCCTTGCAGCGTTCCAGCCACCGTGTCGTGCGGGCAACGGAATCCAGTACATATTTTCTGGGAGCCGGATTTTCGATGCACTCATCAAAAGCCATGCAAATATCCGAGCCGAGATTCGACTGGATCTGCATACTTTCTTCCGGACCCATAAATATCTTTCGACCATCAATATGAGAAGAAAAATACACGCCCTCTTCTTTGATTTTGCGCAAACCAGATAGTGAAAACACTTGAAATCCGCCTGAATCCGTCAAAATCGGTCCATCCCAAGTCATAAAACGATGCAGTCCACCCATCTGTCTGACCACCGTATCCGTTGGACGCAGGTGTAGATGGTAGGTGTTCGACAGCTCCACTTGGCAACCGATCGTGCGCAGATCCTCCGCACTTAAAGCGCCCTTAATGGCGCCTTGCGTGCCCACATTCATAAACACAGGGGTCTGAACGGTGCCATGCGCACAAGTAAATACACCTCTGCGCGCCTTCCCTTCAGTTTTGATCAATTCGTACATAAACTACTCCTGTCACTTTACC
The DNA here is from genome assembly GCA_964583135.1 of uncultured Oscillospiraceae bacterium. Classification (GTDB taxonomy): domain Bacteria; phylum Bacillota; class Clostridia; order Oscillospirales; family Oscillospiraceae; genus Faecousia. The sequence continues at coordinate 10,145 of CAZOVE010000055.1, forward strand.
GTATTTCGTTATATCAACATTTGGATTAAGCAGTACAACCATAAAATCAGCCAAATTATCGTTCCGGGTTTGCGAGGTAATATAGCAGAGTATCCTCCGTCGTACCGTATTGGGTCTCAAACTGCACATCCTTCAAAAAACGAAAGCCGCATTTTTCGATCACACGCTGCGACTGTACATTGTTCCGAAAGTGAGCACAGGTCAAAAAATCATAGTGCAATATTCTAAAGCAGTAATCGATCACCGCAGCTACAGCCTCCGGCATCAGTCCCCTGCCCCAGTAATCTCGGCTGAGTACATACCCAAGTTCCCTGCCTTTCAGATATTGGGGAATCTCCAGCACATCCTTCAAGTTCTCGATACCCAAAGATCCGATCACCTTGCCAGTTTCCCGCAACTGCAAGGCGATGGTCTTTTTATTCTCTATAAACATATTCAAAATTCGCTGCGATTCTTCCATATCCTTGTGGGGCAGCCAGCCGGCCATTTGCCCAACACCATCCACACAAGCATATTCATACAGATCCGCCAGATCATCTTCCTGCCACGGGCGAAGGATCAGACGCGGCGTTTCAATATAGAGATTGGTTACATCCACAGTAGCATTCATTTCGCAGATACCTCTTTATTCTGTCTTTGGCCTATAAAAGTACACCGCCGATGCGGAAATACACAGTTTTTCTGGCACATCCTCCAGAAAAGCCTCTGCCGCAAGGTGCATCAAGCTCCGGCTGACCGACACCAGCCGAATACTGATCCGCACATTCTTTCCGGGAATCAGTGGACGGTGATAGCCCACATTCAGCTCTACCGTGGGTGCGATCCCTTCACCAGGTTTGGCGCAGTATGCAACACACCCCATCGCCTGATCTACCAACGTCGCGCACATACCGCCGTGTAACGTGCCTGAAATATTGCGCATCCAGTCATAGGTGCTACACCGCATAACATAAATGCCTGCCTCTGGTTCGCACGTGACCAGTTCCAAATGCATCCAGTCACCAATACTCTCCGGTGCCAATGTGTGTAGCTGCTCCAGTCGCTTCTGCAGTGCCAGCGTCAAATCACAAAATTGGTCCATAATTCATTCCTTTTCTGTATCCACGATCAGCATCGCATCTCCAAAAGAGAAAAAGCGATATTGCTCCTTCACGGCCTCTTCATAGGCCGACAGCACGTTTTCTCTACCGGCAAAAGCCGAAACCAGCATCACCAGCGTACTTTCCGGCAGATGAAAATTGGTAACGAGTCCCTGCATTGCTTTGAAGGTATATCCCGGATAAATAAAAATATCGGTCCACTTTGATTTTGGGGTAAAACTTCCATCCTCGTTCACCAAACTTTCCAAGGTTCGGCAGGAGGTTGTACCCACGCAGATGATCCGGCCACCGGCTGCCTTCGTCTCATTCAGTACCGCTGCCGCTTTCTCTGAGATCATACACAATTCCGCATGCATATGATGCTCCAGAATATCTTCCGCCTTTACAGGCCGAAACGTACCAAGACCCACATGCAGCGTCACAAAGGCGGTTTTGACGCCCATTACCCGTGCTTTATCCAGCAGTTCCGGTGTCCAATGCAGGCCGGCGGTGGGGGCTGCAGCCGAGCCAACCTCCCTGCTGTACACAGTTTGATACCGCTCCTGATCCTGCAGTTCTTCCTTGATGTACGGCGGCAGCGGCATCTTACCCAACCGCTCTAGCACTTCCAGAAAAATGCCTTCATAATGGAATTGTACGACTCGGTTGCCCGTATCCAAAACGTCAACCACAGTGGCGGTGAGATCGCCGTCACCAAAAATGACTTCATTGCCGATCAGCATTTTTCGACCGGGTTTGCACAGACATTCCCATTTCCGATCGCCCAAATCCCTTAGAAGCAAAAGTTCCACCGCACCGCCGGTCGGGCGATGCCCCAACAGACGGGCAGGCAACACGCGACTGTCATTCATCACCAAGCAGTCACCGGGCTGAAGATAATGGATAATATCAAAAAAGTGTTTGTGAGAAACCTGCCCTGTGACCCGATCCAAAACCAGCAGACGAGAGCTGTCACGCTGCTGCAGCGGTGTCTGTGCGATCAATTCTTCCGGCAGGTCGTACCAAAAATCATGGGTTTTCATGTATTCGCCTCCATACTCTATCTTGGATAGTATAGAACATTTTGCCGCAATTTGCAACTATCAAAACATGGTCAGACGCATAGTATGATTTGGAGGGATGCCAAATGAAAAAACCACTCTTTACAGGAGTCTGTACTGCGCTCGTCACCCCGTTTCTGGATGGTAAAGTCAATTATCCGATGATGCAGATGCTGCTGCGTCGGCAGATGGAAGCCGGTGTGAAAGCAGTTGTCATCTGTGGTACAACAGGTGAATCACCCACTGTGACGGATGAAGAGAAGCTGGAGCTGTTTCGTCGCAGCAAGGATTATGTCGGTTCGCAAATGCTTGTCATCGCAGGCACGGGTTCCAATTCAACTGAACATACCATTCACCTAAGCCAGCAAGCAGAAAAATGCGGTGTCGATGCGCTCTTGGTCGTCAGTCCATATTACAATAAGACCACGGAGGATGGCCTGATTGCGCATTATACAGCCATTGCAAACGCTGTAACGATACCCATCATCGTATACAATGTTCCATCTCGAACCGGTCTGGATATTCCAATTTCGGTTTACAAAACTTTGTCTGCAGTGCCGAACATCGCCGGTGTAAAAGAGGCATCATCTAGCATTGTCAAAATTATAAAGCTGATCGCCGCCTGCGGTAACCGTCTTCCAGTTTGGTCCGGAAATGATGATATGACCACCCCTGTCATCGCTTCAGGAGGGAAAGGCGTCATCTCTGTTCTGTCCAATGTGGCCCCGGAAGAAACCATCTATCTGACCAATGCTGCCCTTGCCGGAGATTTTGATACCGCTGCTGCGTTACAATATAAGTTGATGGAGCTGATCGAAGCACTATTTTGCGAAGTCAACCCGATTCCGATAAAAGAAGCCATGAAATTGATCGGCTTTGACTGCGGCGATTGCAGGTTGCCATTGGCTAAAATGCGACCTGAGAATGTGCAAAAGCTGGCACGTTGTTTGATCAAATAGAGTAGAAGGCTACCCATTAGTTGAGTAGCCGACCTCTCACACCACCGTGCGTACGGTTCCG
>CAZOVE010000056.1:0-13263 GCA_964583135.1 uncultured Oscillospiraceae bacterium
ATACAGCCGCCCCAGTCGCCAAACATGTAGCCAAACCAATGCTTCTTGGTCAGGCTGCCGGGAGTTTTCAATTTGTTCGCCATTGTTTGTTCCTCCAATTATTTTCTTTTTCGGTACATCAACCGAGTATTCCATGCTCATTCTATCAGTAATTTTTAGCAAAGTAAATTGTGATATTTGCATAGAATATTGCAATTCTTGCAAAAGTATCGTATCATATTACAAAAGTGAGAGATCTTCGGGAGGAAAAAGCGTGAAAGTAGGAAAATTGCGGCAATTGACAAAAAACGTTCCCGACCTGCAGGGACCTGCCCTACAGAAATGGCTGCAGGAGCAGATCCGAAGCATGGGAATGGATCCGAGTTCCATCTATCAGGAACTGGAGATGAGTTCTCGGTTTGTGGATACCCATCGGGACATTAGCTATTCCAACGAGCATTTGCAGCTACACAGCCATGCCTTTTACGAGTTGCTGTTTTGCTGCAGCGACTGCGGTGCGGAATATCTGGTGGGGTCGGAGCGTTATCGGCTGCGGCAGGGAGATATCGTGTTTGTGCCGCCGGGGGTCAGCCATTGTCCGCTGTTGCCGGAGCGAATGAAGGTACCTTATGAGCGTTATGTATTGTGGCTCAGCACGGAATTTATGCAGCAGTATGCCTATCTGTTTCCCTATCCCTTTACGGAAAGACAAGCGCAGGCCAATCTGCTGCGCACAGCCGGTACAGCGTGGGAACATTTGGGATCTGTGTTTTTGGCCGGTGTTCAGGAAGCAGAGCAGCAAGCCGACGGTTGGGAGGCGGCGGTGATCGGAAATACCATGCAATTGCTGACCCAGATCAAGCGGGCAACGGATCTGCGCTCGACCATTTCCCTGAAGGCAGAAAAACCGGAACTTCCGGACCGGATCACCGCCTACATTGAGGCCCATTATGCCGAAAATATCACGATCGACCAACTGAGTCGGATCTTCTATGTCAGCGGCAGTACCATCAGCCATCTGTTTCGGCAGAAATTGGGTGTCACATTTTATCGCTATGTGACTCGGAGGCGGTTGATCGCCGCCAAGACCCTGATCGAAGGTGGGATGCTTCTGGAAGATGTGGCATCCCGGACGGGGTTTTCCGATTATTCCGGCTTTTACCGGGCATTTAAGCAGGAGTACGGCATTTCTCCCCGGCAGTATCGAACACTTCAAAAAAAGAGTCCCTATTGAAGCCGATCCTTGTATAGTGGAACGCTTCTGTGTCTTTATTTCCGGCTGCCGGATCTGTAAAAATCAAAAAGCCACCGCTTTGGACAGCGGTGGCTTTCAATTTGCACATGATGCGGTTATGAATCGGAAGCAGCGGCTTTCTCCTGCGTGTTTTGGTCGATCAACGCAAAAACTTTCGTGTAAATGCCCCCATTCCAATAGACCGGCAGCACATAACCCAGCACCAGCACCGGCAGTAGCGCATAAACGCTGATGAAAACGGCGATCACCGGCAATGCGGCGATGAGAAGCATGGCAATGGTCTTCGGCAGGTATGCAAGTGCCAGAAGAAAAGCGTTCTTAATGGTCAAAGACAGGGTGTTCTCGTACTTTGCCTGCAGGGGGAACAGCCACAGGGAGGCCATCAGTACCAATGCGCCGATGGTAAACAGCAACACTCGGGCTACTGTACCCATAAAATTTTCCAGTTGCCCTGCCAATTGGAAATCCACGATCACAAAGGCGCCGACACCCAGAAAAATCAGCCACAGGAGCGTACCTTTTTTGAAGTTGTCCTTAAAGGCTTTGAAAAATGTAGAAAAAACAGAACCGTTGTCCTGCCGCAATTCCATGCAGGCATAATGCAGGGCGCAGATGGATGCGCCGGCGGTGACGATGGGCAAAGAACACAGCGTCGCCAACAGATTTAGCACAAACCAGTCCACGAGTTTATTCATAAAGCTCACAAACGGGCTGTCAAAGCGGAAAATGTTACCCATAAAACTTCCTCCGGTCAGGTCTTTTTGTTATTATAGCATACGATTTTGATTTCGTCAAAGGTTTGGGGTTTGGCTACTTTGCTATTTTTCCATCCCGGATAGGCAAAAGGCAGGCACCGAAGTGCCTGCCGAAATTGCCTTTGGGTCGTCTTATTTCTTGCGGGTGAACAGGAAGCAGGCCGCACCGCCGCTGATGCTCATCAGAGCCACGATGACGGTGAACAGGTCGCCGGTTTTAGGAGGCGTCGAATCGTCATCGGTGGTGAAGGTGCCGGTGCCAAAGCGATACTGAGAAACTGCACCGCCGTTGGCAAACATGGAGACCCAACCTTCACCGGTTGCGCCGGTGATGCCGGTGACACCTAGCGTGACTTCGTCGCCGCTCTCACTGAGAACCTTGCCGCTCTCGTCCTTGATGACCAACCAAGCATCGGTGGTATTGTCTTCCCGGTCGATGGCGATGAACTCCACATTGTAGTTCTTGCCGGCTTCCAGCGTGCCATTGTAGGTCGCCAGCACCACGGGAACGGCATTTTCCATCTTGCACAGGGTGACCGCATTGGGATAGACCATCATCACGATGCCATTACTCAATGCCCAAGTGGGGTTCGGCTGATCTCCCTTGAGGATCATCATGTAGCCCCAGTCGGCTGCGCCTTCCTTAAAGTCGATGCCGAAATTCATTGCGATAGCCACGCTGCTGGCCAAGCTGCCGCCATAGGGGGAGCAGGGACCGAAGTACAGACCTTCGGTGGTGCTGGGGGTGATGGTCAACAAGGTCTGCGCATCGTTGATGGTGTAGCTGACATTGCCGATGGGAGCCCAGTACTTATCCAGACCGTCCTGAGTGGTGACGCCCAGCTCGGTGAAATCATACTGACGCACACCCTCCAGATCGGGGTAGGTGTTGGAGGAAACGGGAGGAGCGACTTCGTTGCCGCCTTCGTCGGCAGCGCTCTGATTATAGGTCCATTCGCCCTGCTTCATGCTGTAGGAAGCCAGCTCAGCGCTGTTGGTATAGAGGCTGATGAAAGCGGCAGGGATGCTGGCGGTGCTGATGCCTTCGACCATCATGGTGTACTTGCCTTCGTCGCCGTCATTCTTGACCAAATTGCCGTTTTCGTCGGTGATGAGTACGTAGACATTGGTGGTGCCGTCATCCAGATCATCGGTGATGAACTCCACATTGTAGTAAGCACCGGCAACGGGCTTATAAACCACGGCCAGAGGCGTGGCAACGCCAGCCTGCCACAGGGCAACCATGTTCTTATAGAAATACAGAGACAATGCATTGGTTGCATCCCAACTCAAGTGGTTGGTGTTGCGGATCAACAGCATTGCGCCCCAATCGCCGGCTGCGTCTTCCGTGAAGTCTAGCTTCAGCTTCATGGCGATACCACCCTCGCCGAAGGCACCGTGGGTGCCGTAAGGAGAGTTGGGACGGTAGTACATGCCGGTCACGCCGGGCTGTACGGTGACGGTCATCACGCCGTCAGCACTGGTGACCCAAGAGGCGTCGCCGCCTTCCCAGCCGTGAACGTCACCTTGGGTCAACTGGGGGTTCTCAAAAACAACTTTGGCACCGTCGATATCTGCGCCCAATTCCGCTGCTGAAACAGCCAGTGCGGGGCAGATCGCCAAGGTTGCCGCCAGGATCAGGGACAATGCCATGGATAACCAACGTTTTTTCATCATATAACACTCCTTAATGATAATTTTGAAGGGGAATGCTTATTTTTTCTTCTTGTTTACGATCAGGAAGTAGCCGAGACCGATGACCACACAGACCACCACCGCAACCACGGCAATGGTGATGTACAGACTGTCATCGGATTCGCCGGGGTCAGTCACATCGGGAGACTGTGTGGGCTGGGATTGGGTTTCCTGCGGCTGGGTTTCAGTAGGCTGAGGTTGGGTTTCCTGCGGCTGAGTCTCAGTAGGCTGAGTCTCAGTGGGCTGAGGATCGGTGGGCTGGGGATCAGCACCGGCGGTGGTGCCGTCTTCAAAATTGCTGACATGGACGGTGGCGTTGTAGGCCATGAACTGGTAGCCGCCGGAGCCGGGAATGAAGGCATATTCGGCAGTCATGGACTGATCATCCACGTACACGGTGACCGTGTACTCGTCGATGTCAATGCTGACGTGGTGGGTCTGACCGTCGACGACGTTCATCTCCAGCGTCTGGACGTGCTCCTCGTCAATGATACCCCGAGACCAGCGGCGAAGCTGGACGATACCGCTGTTGAATTGTACGGACAGACCGGCGTTGGTGGGACCCCAGATGCCGCTAGAGGGATCGGAAATACGGAACACGAAGATACCGTAGAAGTCGCCGTGGGCTTCGGTGCCGGCATCAATGGCGATGTCAAAGGAGATATCCGTGGTACTGATGTTGGCGTTGACATTGGTGGTGGCGGCATCGTAGGAGAAGAACTCCGTGGGGTTGTTGCGAGGACCGATGATGGCAAATTCTTCATTGGAGATGTTGTTCACCAGAGAATCTTTGCCGGCATTGGTGGTCCACTGGGTGGAGGTGGCAGCCATGGCGACGCCGGTCATGCAGCCAAAGAGCATTGCCAGCGCAAACACAGCGACCAAAATGCGCAAGAGGGTTTTGGATCGTGCCTGTTTCATATTTATTCTCCCTTTCTTTGATTATTGCAATGTTATACATATAACATAGCATAAAATTCAAATGTTATCAATACAAGTTAGACAATTTTTTCGTATTTGCCATATAATTTGTGAGAAATATTGCGAAATCACGGAATAATTTTGTAACTATTGCCAATTTGTATATATATATTTACGATGTACAGCGGATATTTGCGTCATTGGAAAGCAAATACCACGTTGATCTGCTCTGCGGGATAGCCCTCTTTGTTATATAGACACACGGCGTTTTTCACATCCTGCTTCTGCTCCTCGGTCATGGAGGGGTAGATGTTGGTCAGGCCGTAGCGGAAGCCCATGGGCGCTTGGGCGCTACTGGTGATACGCACGGTGTCTTCGTCCACCAGCTCTACCTGTGCCGGCAGGTATTCGTAATTTTCGCTGAAGATCTCAAAACCCAGATGCAGGTTGCGCAGTTCCAGACCGGAGCCGACATTGGTGAAGGTGATCTCGATAGCAGAGCCGATGACCTCGTAGCTTTCCATTTTCGGGCCGGTGAGGGTTTCTTCTGCACCGTAGAACTCGGAAATGAAGGCGTGACAAGCCCGGATGGAGATGGCTTTTTTGTCCAACGGATGGATATCGTCATAGGAGCCCAGATCATTGGCGACGCAGTAGACCGCATTTTCCGTATTCTCCACCGCCAGCATCTGCAAGCGGCGGCATTCAAACCAGCCGGTATCGCTGACCACGGCGTAGCCGTTGTACTTATCCACCACCAGCCGCGGTAGGGTGTAGACCACAAAGCCCATGTTGGGAGCATCAAATTCACTGCGCCAGCTTTCCATCAATTTTTGCAGGGCTTTGTCGTAATTCTGGGGCTGACCCTCGCCCTGATACCACAGTACCGCCTTGAAGCGGTATTGCAGAAGCGGATATACCATGGCGTTGTAATGCAGGGTTGCGGTCAAGCGAGGGTCGTTAGGGTCGTTGGGGATGGTACCGGCCAGAGCGGCATTGGCGTTGTCGGACATCCATGTGGAGATATAGGTCGCACCCTGACAGCACATCACCAGACCGATGGGCAGACCGGGGCATTTTTTCTGCAATTCTTCGGCGAAATAGTAGCCGGCAGCGGAATAATAGTAGGTTGTATCCGGGCCGGAAGAAACCCAAGTGGCGACATCGCCGGCGTCAAGGGTTTCCTTGGGGACGGAGTCATACTCCGCCTTGACTTCAAAAAGGCGGATGGTGTCGTTGGTGTAGGAATTCTGTTCTTCTTCTGAGGGGAAGGTTTCTGCCACTCGCATCTGCATATTCGACTGGCCGGCCAACAGGAATACTTCACCGATGAGTACATTTTTGATGGTCACCTTGCCTTCGGCGTTGAAGACGATCAGCTCATATGGTCCGCCGGCGGCCATGGGTGCGGTGTAGACCTGAAATTTTCCGTTTTCCGCAGTACCGTAGAAGGTTTGCCCATTGAGCTGTACTGCAACTTCACCGTCAACGGAGGTGGTGCCCCAAATGCAGTTGACCGCGTTGCGCTGTAGCACCATATTGTCGGCAAAGATGGCGTTGAGCGCAAAGTTATCCGGAGTCTCCGGCAGGGAATCCTTCAGCGTGATCGTGCCGGTGGTGATCACTTTGTCTTGGTTGTGGGTGTCGATTTGGTCGAACATAGTGCCAATGCCTCCGATCGTAGGTGTGATTTGGGCCGGTGTACAGGCGGTAAGACCCAGCACCAGCGCCAGCAGACAGAAAATACAGATGGAACGTTTCATCCCTTTCCCTCCTTTATATTGCGGACGAGCCGTCGTCGATCAGAGCATGGACGCTCCATGCTCCTGCAGATAGTTTCAATGTGCGTACCTCGAAGGGCTGCAACCTCTGCTCTGCGTGGATGTGCAGTGGCTCGGAAGTCACGGTGCAGTCCACGGGGGTATCCAAGCTGTTAAATAGACGCAACAGATAACCGCTGCCGTCTTTGGTTTGTTTCAGCGCTGCAATGCTGACAGCCGGATGATCGATGGTCAGCAGAGATTGCTGCACCCGTCCGTCGCCGCCGGGGAAATAGCATACCGCCGGGCAGCGCTGTTGCCACCGCTGACTTTCCTGACCGATGTGCAGGAGTCTATCCGGCAGGGCGGAGGCGTTAAGGACAAAATCAAAGTGACGTTCGCCCTGATCGATCCGCTCGGAGCAGCGGTTCGGAGGCAGGATCTGCCGATCACCGATGGGATGGGCACAGTAGGCAGCACCCCGCAGCAGGCTCAACGCCAGTGTGTTATCCTTGAAGTGGCCACCGTAGCAGCCGGTTTTGAGGATGCTTAGGGCGTTTGCGCCATCGTCAGCCAGCACATATTCCTGAGAAACGGTTTCAATACCGGTCATATCCAACGCATTGATGCCGAACATGGTCTTGCCCCGATAGTTTTGGGCCGAGATGGCAAGGGGCAGCATCAGCTTGATGATGCGGTTTTTCAGTTGATTGGCAATACGGACGTGGATCTTCAGTGCCGTGTCAAAGCGGTCGACCGTATAGCAGACCACGGCGGTGGTGTCTTCGTAGGCAAAAACGGCTTCCACTTTGACCACCACGTCGCCCCACTCCACGATGCGCACCGGCGCAAGGGAAGAAACGCCGGAAGCGGCGATCCGGGCCACCTGTTCGGGATCCGATACCAGCCGGAATTTACCCAAAGATTCCCGGGAATAGAGGTTATCGACCATACCCCACGGGTCTTCGTTGTCCCGGTATACCTCCAGCGCGCCGAAGTCCTCGGCGGCGTAGGAAACACCGTCTACTCGATATTCGCTGATCCGGCCCGTTTCGGCGCTGATGACCAGACGCATCCGTTCGTTTTCGAAGCAGATGTCCTTGCCGTCGGTTACCGGCAACCGGGGAAATGCCTGCTTTTCCGACCGAATGTCAAAACGGCTGACGCACATGGGCGCCAATGTTGCCCGGAAGGCGACCCGCTTGCGCCACTGGATGGGTACATGGCTGCGCTCCTGAATGCATTGCGTGGGTAATTTCTCTTCTCCCTGATAAACTTGGGTAAAATCAAATGCTTGGGTATCATAGTTTTGATCTGCCAGCATGAATTCCACTTCAAAGACATCCGTCACGGGGAAAGGATGGGGATTATAGATCATGACGGGATATGTCCCTTCCGCCGCCTTGTGCTGATGGGCGCAGAGACTGAAGAACGCGCGCATCTGCACCTGCTGCAGGATATTCAGACCGTGGTGCATGATCTGAAGTCCCTGCTCCTCCACCTCCCGTATGGAAGAACCCGGCAGAATGTCATGGAACTGGGCAAACAGTAGCTTACTCTGGGCTTCCTCCAGTTCCGCCGCAGGATAGGGCATACCGGTCTCGATGGCGGCGTGGGCGCACATTTTTTCCGTCAGATACAGGGCGTTTTCCAGTCGGCGATGGGCCTGCTTGACACGCACCTGCGAGGTATAACAGCCGGGCATGGTGGGATTTAAGTCCCGATCCCAGACATAAAGACTGTCCTTATGGGCGGACAGATCGGCAAAATAGTCCTCCGGCGTGGAGTGCAGGATCTGCAGTTCGGGATATTTGCGACGCAGATCCTCGATCTTGTGCAGATCTTCCCGGGAAGGACCGCCGCCGTGGTTGCCGACGCCCCAAAGCACCAGACCCACCGGCAGTTGGCCGAATTTTTGCAGATATGCTTCGATCTTTTCGTCTACGTGGCCCATGAGTTGGTTATAGCTGTCGCTGCGGTGAACCAAAATGCTGCTACCATTGAAGCCTTGCCACAGACATTCTCGTGCAGGTGTATACATCTCGTGGGCATAGGGGCGGCAGCAGATGTAGCCGGTGTAGCCTGCCTGCTGCAGGATCTGCACCATACCCTTGGAGTGGCCGAAGGCATCAAAATTGATGACCACATGATTTTTCACGCCGAATTTTTCTGTGAAATAGCGCCGTCCGGCTTCGATTTGCCGTACGATGGATTCGCCGCAGGGTAGATTGCAGTCCGGTTGCAGATACCAGCCACCCATGATGTGCCACTTGCCGCTTTGCACATGGCGGCGGATCCGTTCGAACAGGGGCGGATCATATTGCTCCACCCACTGGTAGATCATGGCTTCGTTGTGATTGAATACAAAGCCTTCAAATTCGTCGCAAAAATCCGCCGCAGCCCGGAATGTGGAAAGTACCACACCCACGCCCTCGTCGAACTCCCATTGCCATAGGGGATCGATATGAGCATTACAGAGTAAATGCAATTTCTCCATGGACAACCCTCCAGAATTTGTATAGATAATTGATTGCATTTTCCAAAATTGTATGATATTATGAAAAATAATACGTAAAAAGCAAGGAGAATATCGCTATGCCGGAACATGAAACCCTCCATAGCCAGATCCAACGCTACATCCTGCACATGATCCAAACCGAGGAGAAAAAACCCGGAGACAAGCTCCCCACGGAATACGAGCTGTGCCAAATGTTCAATACCAGCCGTTCCACCGTATTGCGAGCATTGGATCAATTGATGGCGCAGGGCTATATCTACAAGCGCAAGGGTAGCGGCTCTTATGTATCCCATAAGCATGCCGACAGCGCCGCAGTGCCCATTATCAGCCTGATCCTGCCTTTCTCCCAAGGGGAAAATCCGGCGGACGGCCCCAATGAATATCTGCTCATCCGAGGCTGTCAGAGTTATTTGGCAAGGAAAGGCTATATGCTCACCATTTCCTACGCTGATGATAATTTTGACGATGAATTCACCGTCATCCGTCAGTGCAAGGAAGCCGGCTCTAAGGGCATTATCCTCTATCCCAGCGCACGGGTGGCGACTTTGACCAATTTCTACAGTTTGCTGCTGGATGATTTTCCGATGGTACTCATTGACCATCCGCTGATGAGTCTGGAATGCACTTTTGTACTCTCGGACAACAAAAGCGGCGGTATGATCGCTACGGAGCATCTGTTTGATATTGGCTGTGACGATCTGAATTTTGCCTGCGAGACCAATACCTTCTCCCATTTTTCCCTGCAGGATCGGTATTTTGGCTTCTGTAAATCCCTCAAGCAACATAACTATCCCATCGCAACCGCCGGGTGTTATGTGGACTGTGTGGAGAAAGCTCGGCTTTCCTGCCTCAGCCTTGGAGATTACTACAAGCAACTATTGCAGGATATCATGCAGCACAGCGGCAGCAAGCATGGCATTTTGTGTACGTCGGATACCATGGCTTCCGATATGGTCGATGCCGCCCGGGAGCTGGGCATCCGCATTCCGGAGCAACTGGCGCTGGTGGGCTACGGTTCTTCCGCACAGAAGCCCCGCTATCCGCTGACCACCGTGGCTCAGGATTTCTATGCCATCGGTGAGAATGCCGCCCGGGAACTGCTCAGGACGATCAACAATCCCACCCAAGAACCGTTGCGTACCAAATACATCCCCGTGTCCTTGACCAAAGGCCAGACGACCTGATATCCCGCCCTCCCCATTGGGGAGGGCTTTTTTGGGGTCAGAGGGTGTTAATTTTTCTTTCTGCGCCGGATGTCCACGGCGATGATGAAGATCGTCAGGGCGCATACGCATACCGCCAGCACAAGGAACATGATGCCCTTGGCGTTGCTGCCGGAAGGACGGGAAGCAGTACCGGGCTGGGTCGCAGTGTTGGGTTCGGTGGGGTTCGGATCGGAATCATCAGGCTCGGACAGATCCACTTCTTGCGTCAGGAACTTCACATCGCCTACCTCCAGATCCACGGTGCGGCCGGTGTCGGTAAAGACGATGCGCATATGGGTCGCTTGCGTGGCGGGAATATTGTGGACTGCCACGACATCGCTGTTTTGGCTCACTTGGAGCACGTCCGTATAGGTATGACCGTCCAGACTTGCTTGGATGGTATAAGAGGTTGCATTGCTGCGTCGATCACCGCTGCGGACGGAGCCGTGGCTGATGATGACGGAGCGGATGGTATACTGGCCGTCAAGGGCGAAGGTCAGTGTGGGGGTCGCATCGTCGACATCGGGCTTCCAAGTGGTGTAACGGAACTGATCACGGACATTGTCACAGACAAATTCAAAGTTGAAACTTTCGGAGGAAACCTGCACATCCACCACAGGAGCCTGAATATTGCTGCCGTTGCTGAAGAAACCGTCAAAGGCGGCGTAGATATTGACTTTACCGGAATCGCGGATGTCATTGCCGGCGCCGCCCCACAGATTTTGGCCGTAGATGTTCACCGTGCCGGTCAAACCTTCGGATTCCCACACACCGGGACCCTGATGGCTGGCGGTGGACAGACCGTAGATCTCCACGCTGACCGCTTGCTCGATCTTCAGGCTGGTTTCGCACCACGGTGTATCCAGACCCAGCCGGTAGAACACCGCATTTTCGGCGGATCTGCCGTTTTCTGCATACAGCCATGTGCCGATGGCGTTGCCGAAACCAAAGACGCTCCAGCCCGTCAGATCGGTGCAGTCACCAATGGCGTAGGCGATGGAATTCTGCCGGAACAGATTCTGCATAGTGCTAAGGTCCGGATTGCCGTGGAGGTTCTTGGTTTCCTGCCAGATGCCATAGGTAAAGAGGGTATTTTCAATGATGCCGCCGTCGCTGCCGGCGCCGACCCGGATGCCGTAGCGCATGGCAGTGCCCCATGTATTACCCACATAGAAGCGATCGCAGCGGTTGGTGGCTAGGTCGATGGCATCATAGCAATTGACGAAAGTGGTGTTGCTGATCCAGATATCATTGCCGGCGCCCTGAATGGTATAGGGCATTTCCACTAGCTCGGAAAGCTGATTCTCGGGATACCAGAAGGTCAGGCCGTGGATACCAGAGGCTTCCTGCAGGATCACCGCCGGTTGACCTTGGCTATCGGCAAAGACGTTGAGTTGGGAGCAAATGCCGGAAAATGCGGTATGCGGGCCGGAAAGGGCGCCGCGCAGCTCCACGTTGGTGGGCACGGTGATGCTTTCGGTGACCTTGAACTGTCCGGCGGGAATGTAGACCATACCGCCACCCATGGCGGCAACATCGGCAATGCAGGCTTTGATGGCGGCGGTGTCATCGGTCACGCCGTCGCCGGCGGCATTGTAAGGTGCTTCTTTGACAGAACGGATATTGCTTGCCGTGGTGCGATTACCGGTGGCAAGGGAATAGGAAATATCCGACTGGTCTACGATGTCATCCACAAAATCGAGTTGTACGCCGAAGTTGGAGATACCGGCCACATACACCGTGGTTTGGTGCAGCTTTTGCATATGGCCATAAGCACCGCCTTGCACCGTGGAATCGGTGGCGGCATTTTGGTAAAAGTAGATACCGGTGTCGTAATCGTCGGGATCGACGTTGATGTCAAATAGGTACATATCGTCGATGCGACCACACTCGATGGCTTTGGCGTTGCGGGTATAGGTGCGCACTGCTTCCTGCTGCGCATCGGTGACCGGTGCGCCGGTGCGGCCGGAATTGGCCCAGTAGTCGATGTTAAAATCTACGTAGGCCAGCTCGCTGACCTCCAGATTGATGTCGAAGCTGGCGCCGATGTTCAGGGGCGTACCATAGACGTGGAACACGTGCTGGGCGCTGCCGTTGACGAAATGGGTGTTGATGCCATTGTAGGAATTATAAAGGGTAATGCCGCTGACCAGACAGGAAACGCCGTAGAAGCCCACGGTGTAGGGATAGGGCTGGATATCCTCGGCGGTCTGCTCGGGGTAGTAGACGGAGATGTTTTTCAGCGTGGCGGCCGTGCCAAGACCAATGAAGGGAACACCGAAATCGCTGCCTCGTCCGGCATAGGCCAGCAGCACGGTTTCCGAGCCCGTTTCACCCGTCGGAGGAGCCCAATCGCCCACCAACGTACACAGGTTGGGAATATACAGCGTGCCTTTGATCACATACTCGCCGGCGGGGATGTATACGATGCCGCCGCCTTCGACACTGTCCAGCGCCGCTTGAATGGCGGCGGTGTCGTCGGTCACGCCGTCACCTTTGGCATTGAAGGGGGCATCCTTGACGTTGATGTTGGCGATGATATAGGTATCTTGCCAATCCGTGCCGTAGACGGTGGCGGTGTCTTTGTAGGAGGCGGCGGCAGCCGGCAGAGCAAGCAGCGCCACTAAAAGGGACGTTATCAGGAGGGTTGCGAGCAATTTTTTCATAGGTTCTCCTCCGTTTCCGTCAAGGCTTCGTAAAGACCTTGCAGTTTCTCATCGTATTCTATCAGGGTCGGAGACAGGTAGCCGCCTTCCCCGTACTCATTCCATGCGTAGATGGTGAAGGCATCGTAGCAGCGACCACCGCTGTGGATACCCAGAAGGCTTTCATTTTGGATCAATTGCCGTAGTTGGGTCACGCCCTGCCGGATCTGTTCCCTGTCCGGCAGCCGGAAGCTGGGACGAGGATCATGCCACGGACGGGGATTCCAGCCGGAAGGATAGTACGGCTGCATGGCAATGCCCAGTTCGGCACACTTTTGGGCGCAGGAGATGGCGTAATCTTTCAACAGCTCGTATGCATAGTCCTGCTCCAGCGGCTCTAGCAGCGGCATATCCATATAGACGGAGAAAAAGTCCAAAATATCCAGATATTCCTTCAGCTCCGCAGTGATATCCGCACCGACGATACCGGCGCAGACCGTCAGTTCCTTGCCGGCCACTTCTCGGGTGAC
>CAZOVE010000057.1:0-12958 GCA_964583135.1 uncultured Oscillospiraceae bacterium
TTCCACGATATTATTCCCGGCTCTTCGATCCATGAAGTCTATGCAGATTCCCATGTCAATTACGATCGCACTATTGCCCGACTCAATACGGTAGAGGAAAACGCACTGGCATATCTGCAAAGAAAAGCGGAAAACGTATATACCGTCTACTGTGCCAACAGCTTTGGTGGCGAGGAGCTGGTGCTGATTCCCGAAAAGCGCAGCGGACGCTTTGTGGATGAAGCAGGAGCGCCCCTTATGGCACAGAAAAGTGCAGAGGGAACTTGGGTTTTGGTGCGAACCGTGCCTTTTGGCGGTGTACAGGTGCGTTTTGTCCCCGGAGAAGAAGTACCGGCGGAGCAATGCTTCCGCTTGGGTGCGCATTCGCTGGATACGCCCTATTACCATCTGGAGTGGAATGAAGCCGGACAGTTGACACAAATCGATGATCTTGAAGCTGGACGCCCTGTCCTGCGGGCTGGGCAACTGGGTAATGTACTGGAGATCTATGAAGACAAGCCCCTATGTTTTGATGCATGGGAGATCGACATTTTCCATACGGAAAAAATGGACAGGATCCCTGCCTGCGCACCGGTACAGTTGATCGAGTGCGGTCTTCTTCGTATCGTTGTGCGGTTTACTTACGCATATGGAAATTCTCAGATCCGTCAGGATATGATCTGCTATCGCCACAGCAGACGTATTGACTTTGAAACATGGGTGGATTGGCATGAGGAGCATAAGCTCTTGAAGGCTGCATTCTTTACGGATATGCGTAGTGTCAAGGCAACTTATGATATCCAATTTGGTCATGTGGAGCGTCCCACCCATTGGAACACCAGTTGGGATTGGGCGCGATTTGAAGTATGCGCACAAAAATGGGTGGACTTTTCGGAATCAGATTACGGTGTTAGTTTGTTGAACGATTGCAAATATGGGCATAGTATCAAAGATAATGTGATGCGCATCAGCCTATTGAGAAGCGCAAAGGATCCGGACGGCGAAGCAGATATGGGTACACATCTTTTTACCTATAGTCTATATCCCCATTTGGGCCCAGTTACCGCAGGCGGAACCATCGAAGAGGCAAACCGCTTCAATTTGCCGGCAAAGGTCGTTTCCGGAACAAGTACCCACGGTGCCCCCATGATCACGCTCTCGTGCGATCATGTACA
The DNA here is from genome assembly GCA_964583135.1 of uncultured Oscillospiraceae bacterium. Lineage (GTDB taxonomy): Bacteria > Bacillota > Clostridia > Oscillospirales > Oscillospiraceae > Faecousia. The sequence goes on from CAZOVE010000057.1 coordinate 1,155, forward strand.
GGTGGATGCCATCAAAAAGGCCGAGGATGAAGATTGCCTCATTCTGCGTCTGCATGAATGCAAGGGTGTCCGCGGGGACGTTTTGCTACAGGTAAATTTCCCGATCAAGCGCATTGTGCAATGTAATATGCTGGAGCATGATGTGGCGCAGGCGGTGGAAGGCAGTGCGATCTCGTTCACCTTGGGCGCATTTGAAAGCAGAAGTTTTAAGATGTATTTCTAAGAGCCCAATGGGCAGGCATTCCAAAAAGTGAAGCGAATTTGGGGATCCACATTGTTCAAGCAACCATGAGGGTTTGCTGTCTGTGTCATGCAGGCGGCAAACCCTTTCACCTCGTCTTGCCGCACAGCCGTTGGAAAGGGTGGCAGCATTTTCTTTTTGGGTATTCATGATTTGTTTACAATTTTTCAGTATCTTACAAATATACACTCGATATGCTAACTGGGAGAACGCATTGCAGCCTTTACGGAGGATTCTACTATGATACGCATCATCACCGACTCCGCAGCCGACTTTGAGCCCCGGGAACTGGAGCAGAAGCAGATCATTTGCATCCCTTTGGTGGTCAGTTTTGGTCAACAAGACTATCAGGAAAATGTGGATCTGTCCAAAAAGCAATTCTATGAATTGCTGCACCAAGCCGATGACCTGCCCAAAACATCTCAGGCCTCCCCCCAGATCCTGATCGACCTGTTTGAAGATGCCAAGCAGCACGGGGACGATGCGATCTATATCACGCTGTCATCTGCCCTTAGTGGCACTTATCAGAGCGCCCTAATGGCCCAGCGGATGGCCAATTCTCCCCTCTGCCACGTCATCGACAGCCGCAACGCCACCGGTGGTCAGCGGATTCTGGTGGAATATGCCCTCCGACTACGGGACGAGGGAAAGAGCGCCCTGCAGATCGTGGAAGCCGTCAAAGCGCTGCGTCGGCGTATCGTACTGTTTGCCTGCATGGATACGCTGGAAAATCTGTATATGGGCGGTCGAATCTCACAAGCCGCTTATACTTTGGGTAGCATCGCTCAGATCAAACCGCTGCTGCAGGTGGATCGGGAAGGACGGGTGGCTGTACCGGCCAAAGCCATGGGTATGCGCAAAGGCATCGACTACCTTTGCAAAAAGGTGGAACAATTCCCACCGGATGCACAATTTCCTTTCTACGTCATGTATACCGATGATCGGAGCAAAGGGCTGCAACTGGCAGAGCATTTCCGGAGCATGGGCCACCGGATCCCGGACGAACACATCATTCAGGTCGGCGCTGCCATCGGTACCCACATTGGCATGGGCGCCATCGGCTTTGTCTGCGTCGGACCGCAACAATAACTGCATGGAGCAGGGGAGGATCTACCTTCCCTGCTTTTTCTTGCCTTTGGATACAGGCATATTTGGGGTTCATGGTTCATACTCTGTGCCAAGGGGAGGGATGGACATGGGTAATGAATCGTTGCAACTACCCCACGCCATGACGCTGAAGGATCGAAAGCAATTGACCATGACCGGCGTGACCGAGGTGGTCAGCTTTGATGAAAATACAGTGGTACTGCGCACCACATTGGGAGATCTTGTGGTTCAGGGACAGCAACTTCAGCTTCGGAATCTGACGCTGGAAGGTGGTCAGGTAGCGGTAGAAGGTCAGATCAGCGCCCTGATCTACGAAGAACCCCGGCGGAGCGGCTGGCTGCGCCGCCTGATGGGATGATGTCTCCGGCGTTGGCCGCCCTGCGATTTCTGCAAAACTGTATCATCGGGGCGAGTTTGGGTCTGCTGCACGGCTTTTTCCGCCCGGTGCGGCAGAAGCATTGCACACTCTGCGACAGCATTCTCGCCCTTGCCGCTGCCGTGGGCTGGGTCTATGGCAGCTTTGCCATCTGTCAGGGCGATTTGCATCTGATCTACACCATCGCCCTTATTTTGGGTGCTTGGGTATGGGAATGTTCCCTTGGGCGGCTGTTGCGACCGATGTTTTCCGGCTTTTGGTGGCTTTTGGGGCGGATTTGGTGGGGAATTTTCCGTCCGTTAGAAATTTTTTTGCGTTTTTCGGGAAAAATTTGCAAAAAAGGCTTTGCAACGGCGAAAAAATGGTTTACAATATACTGGTATAAAAATCACCATCACCCCATCAAAGGAGGTCATCGCCATGGGACGCATCGGCAGCTATCTGAAGAGAGTCCGTCTGGTTTATCGGCGCAGCAACACCCTGACCAGAGGATTGATCTTGTCCGCTATCGTCGTGTCTATGGCGATCCTGCTGGCCCTGCACCTGAGCATCAGCGCCGCGCAGGACCACACCGAAGATCTGGCCGATAAGGCCGGTCGACTGGAGCAGGAGAATCAACAGTTGGAGGAGAATATCGATGGTCTGGGGTCTGCCGACAGCGTGGAACAGATCGCCAAAGACGAATTGGGTCTTGTGGACCCAGACACCACCATCATCGACCCCGCGGAATAAATTTTGGAGGCAACAGAGTAATATATGGAGTTCACCGTCGGCGCAATTTTAGAAGGCAAAGTCAAATCCATCACCAATTTCGGCGCATTCATCGCCCTACCGGAGAATAAGACCGGGTTGGTACATATCTCCGAAGTGGCCAATGCCTATGTCAGCGACATCAATGCCCACCTGAGCGTGGGGCAGGACGTCAAGGTCATGGTCATCGGCAATGAAAACGGAAAAATCAATCTGTCCATCAAACGTTTGGAAGCCCGGCCGCAACAGCAAGGCAGCCCCAGAGGCAATCGCCCCCAGCAAACCCATGCCGCCTCCCATCCGGCTGCACAGACTCCTCCGGCCGCACCGAAAACCGCAGATCAGCTCTTTGAAGAGCGGTTGAAGGCATTTATGACCGAGTCAGACAGCAAGCTCTCTGCCATGCGTCAGCACGAATCCCATCGCCCCAGAAGAAGAAAGTAATACAAGCAGGCTGTTGCGATATGCGGCAGCCTTTTTCTCGAGGATCAATCTATGAACACACTGCTTCACATCTGCTGCGCACCCTGCGCCAACCAATGCGTCGAGGTGCTGCGTGGTGATGGCTTTGCTGTAACGGGATACTGGTACAATCCCAATATCCACCCATTCACCGAATATCGTGCCCGGCGCAATACAGTCCGAGAATATGCCGCTTCCGTTGCCCTGCCGATGATCGAGCAGGATGACTACGGCCTGCGGCCCTTCGTTCGGGCGGTGGCAGAGGACATCGCCGGAAGATGCATCACCTGCTACGAAATGCGTCTGTTTGAAGCCGCCAAAATCGCCGCAGAGCAGGGCTTCGACCGCTTTACTTCCTCGCTGTTTATCAGCCCCTATCAAAATCACGAGCTGATGCGTGAAGTTGCGGAGCGCGCCGCCTTCGAGTACGGCATTCGATTCGAATACCGGGATTTTCGACCCTATTTCCGAGCCGGACAAGACTACGCCCGAGCGCATGAATTCTATATGCAGAAATACTGCGGTTGCGTTTTCTCCGAGCAGGAACGATATCTGAAACCAAAGAAGATCATACCCTGATCGCCTGCAATGGGCCTGCGATCAATGAGAATCGGGAGGAAATATGTCCAACTTTGAATTTGCCGTGCCCACACTGTTTGGCTTAGAGGGCATCGCCGGCGATGAATTGCGTCGGCTTCATATGGAAAACGTGCGGGTGGAAAACGGTCGAGTTTTGTTTTCCGGCGACGAGAGCGCCATCGCTCGTGCCAATATGTTCCTGCGTACCGGTGAGCGGGTGCTCATCGTGCTGGCCGACTTTGAAGCAAGATCCTTTGAGGAGCTGTTTCAGGGCATCTATCGCACAAATTTGGAAGATTATATCCCTAAAAACGGGCAATTTCCTGTGAAGGGACATTGCCTCAATTCTACGCTAATGTCCGTGCCGGACTGTCAGGCCATCATCAAAAAGGCCGCCGTGAAACGGCTCGGCGAGCATTACGGTCTGTCGTGGCTGCCGGAAGACGGCGAAAAATATCAGCTTCAATTTTCCATCATGAACGATCGGGTACAGCTATATCTGGATACCTCGGGTGTTGGTCTGCACAAGCGGGGCTACCGAGCCGTCGGAAACGATGCGCCCCTGCGGGAAACGCTGGCGGCAGCCATGGTGATGTTGACCCACTACCGGGGGCGTGAATATTTCTGGGACCCCTTCTGCGGCAGCGGCACGATCCCCATTGAGGCGGCCATGATCGCCAAAAATCGGGCCCCGGGTCTGCGGCGGCGATTCGCCGCAGAGCAGTTCGGCTGGATGGACGCGCAGCTCTGGATGGATGCCCGTGGTGAAGCCATGGATGGCGAATTTCGGGGCAATTACCGCATTCTCGGCTCTGATAATGATCCGCGATGCATTTCGCTGGCCATGGCCAACGCCCGCAAAGCCGGCGTGGCAGAACTGATCGAATTCCGGGACGGCGACGCCACCAAGATGAGCCTGCCCTGCGACAGCGGCATTCTGGTGTGCAATCCTCCCTATGGTCAGCGAATGATGGAGCAACAAAGCGCTCAGCGGCTGTATCAGGCCTTCGGTCGCCATGTGAAATTCGCCGACGGTTGGAAAAAATATATCATTACCTCTGAGCCGGAGTTTGAGCATTATTTCGGTCGCCGCTCTGACAAAAAGCGCAAACTCTACAACGGTATGATCAAATGTGACTACTATATGTATCTCGGCGGCAGAACGAAAGGCTAAAACAAAACAAATGGAGAGACATAGAAATGACCCATCTATTTATCATCAATCCTGCGGCCGGCAGTCATGACCGCACCGCCGACTACACCGCAGCCATTGAAAAATACTGCGCAATCGCCGGTGTCTGCTACCGCATTGCAGTTTCCGGTGGTCCGGGCGAATGCACCCGACTGGCACGGGAGGCAGCCGCCTCCGGCGAGGCCTACCGTATCTACGCCTGCGGCGGTGACGGCACCCTCAACGAAGTGGCACAGGGTGCGGCAGGTTATGAAAATGTGGCCGTTACCGTATTTTCCGGTGGCAGCGGCAACGACTTTGTGAAGATCTTTGATGATCCCAAGGCATTTTTTGATCTGGAACGGCTGCTGGATGCACAGGAAGCCACCTTTGATCTGATCGACTGTAACGGCGATCTGTCGCTGAACATCTGCTCCGTGGGTCTGGATGCCCGCATCGGCGTAGATGTATCCAACTATAAGCGGCTGCCGCTGCTGCAAGGCTTCTGGGCCTATGCCGCCTCCACGGTGGTCAATGTGATCCGGGGCATACATGAGCATTACGTGGTGGAGATCAACGGCGAGACCGTGGACGGCGAGCAGACCATGATCTGCGTGTGCAATGGTCGCTACTACGGCGGTGGCTTCTACGCCATGCCGGATGCGGACCCCACCGACGGTATGCTGGATGTGCTGCTGGTAACGAAAGTTTCACGGCTGCAGGTGGCCGGCGTGGTGGGCAAATACAAAGCCGGCCGCTACAAAGAGTTGGGGCATATCGCCCGCTACTTCCATACCGATCGGGTGCGCATCCGTTGCGACAAGCCCACCGCCATCCAACTCGACGGTGAGCTACGGGTGGCGCAGGAGATCGAATTCAAGGTTTCCGACAAAAAACTGCGCTTCTTCTATCCCAGAGGACTTCGTTTTGCCGTAAAAGAACCGGCGATGGTATGAATATAAAAGACCGGGTGCATATCCGGTCTTTTTCATTTGCACGGGCAGTATTGCGTTTTTTGGAAAATATGGTTATAATATCCACAAAGAAAGGAAAAGGAGGGTGCGCATGGATCAAAAATACAGCAGTTTCCGCGGCGCAATGCTAGGCATGGCTGTGGGCGATGCCATGGGTTACACCGTAGACCGACACACGCTGGAGCAGATCTGTCAGGACTACGGCCCGAACGGTCTACTGGGCTATGATCTAGTCAACGGCTGCGCCGAAGTCACCTCCTACACACAACTGGCCGCTTACTGCGCCAACGGATTGCTGCTGGGGCTGACCCGAGGGCCACTACAGAGAAAAGATGTACCCTTGGTGGGCTATGTGGGCGTAGCTTTGAAGGAATGGGCACGGCAGCAGCAGTACGGCGAACCGGAGAAAAGTTACTGCTGGTTGTCGACTCAGCCCCAATTCAAGCGCCGCCGTTGCATGGATCCGCGGTTGCTGGATGCCCTGAGCCGGGAGTTGGGTACGCCACAGAAGCCCCAATGCCGCTCCGATCACCCCAGCGCCCTGATGACGATCATCCCCGTGGCGCTGATGGCCCATCACTGGCAATATTCCATGCCGGAAGTGATGGCGCTGGGTGAGCGAACGGTTGCCCTGACCCATGGACAGCCGGAGGCCTTCCTGACCGGAGCCGCTCTGGCCCATCTGTTGGTATCGCTGCTGAAAGACCCCACAGAGCAGATGCCTGCGCTGTTGGAGCGCACGTGCTGCGCTCTTGAAGAACAGTACGGCTCGCAATATCATCAGGCCACCGAGCTGAGCGAGCTGCTGCGCTTTGCCCAAACGCTGGCAACATCCAATCGCCTGACCGGCATGGAGACCATGGAGCGGTTGTGCTGCCGCAATGCGCCGCAGGTTTTGGCCGGAGCCGCTTATGCCTGCTGCATCTGTGAAGCGGATTTCGACGCCGCCCTCATCACCGCCGTGAATCACTCCGGCCGTAGCGCCGCCGTCGGTGCCCTGACCGGTGCAATTCTGGGCATCCGGCTGGGGAAAGAGGCTTTGCCGGAGTTTTATCTGGAATGTCTGGAGCCGGCGGCGCTGCTGGAGGAATTGGCTGACGATCTGGTACAAGCCGGGCCGGCAGCGGTGGGGAACGTCATGTTTGACGATGAATGGGATCGGAAATATTTCCGTGCCGGTCTATACTGAAAACTAACGGGAGAGCCCAAGGGCTCTCCCGTTTTCGGCGGCTGATAAGCGTGGTTTTTCGGCTTCGTGGGGATTTACTTGCGCTTTTTGCGCATCAGCAAGAAGAAAATCACCACCAGAAGCACTGCCACCCGTGCCACCTGTTGCATGGTATCGTTTTGCCACGATTCGTCATCCGGGACGGCGATCGTGGGATCGGAATGGGCAAAAACAGGAGCAGTCACGCTGATCGTGGGGAAAATGCCCACGGTTTCCTCAATTTCAGTGGGTTCCTCCGTTGCTGCAGGCAATCGCTCCAAGATCTCCACCTTGGGCGCACCGCAATGGATGCAGGAAAAGACCTGAATGCCGGTAGTCGTTGTGGTGGGTTCTTGCGTCACGGTGCCTTCACCATAGACGTGCTCTGCCAGCTCGGTACCGCTGACTCGGTATTGATGGCCACAGGCACATTGATACAGATCATACCCCGTTATCTTGCAAGTTGGTGCGATCGCAGTGCATTCATAGCTGTGCTGATGACCGTCTTGCTGCAGGGGGATGGTTTTGGAGGTATAATTGCCGGCATGATCTCGAAGGGTCAGATACAACGTCCCGTTGACCACATGGCAGCCAATGATGCAGGTTTTTTCATTGGCATAATCGTGGGTATAGATGCTTTTGACGCTTCCGGTTACAGGATCCAACGCATATACCTGCACCATATCACAGTAGTACAGTAGTCCCGCATCGGCGGACAAGCCCTTGCTGTGATAGAAATACAGCAATCCATCATTTGCGCCGATGTCAATATAGCCGGCATCGCAGTCTGCCACGGCGGTCCAATCGCCGCTTTTGTAATCGAGGGCGTAGATAATATAGCCGGTTTTGCCGTCACTCAAGCGCAGGTAGCTGCGCCCGGCATCGGTCGAGCAGATGCTGCTGTCCACCTGATGCCAGAAGCGCCCCTCGTCCCAGTCTGTAAAATCGCAAACCCGATCCGATTGCCAGCCGTAATGACCATGCTCGTCATCGGAGATGGCTGCATCGCTGAGCAAGAAGTACTTATGCTCCACGCCGCCTTCGACGTCCGTATCGTCCCAAGTCACATCCACATGGAGCCAGTTGCCGTTGCAATTGACCAGATTCCAAGCATGATCGAGCTTCGTACTGCGGACGTATTCACAGGGAACGCCGGCCCGGGTCATCAGATCCAAATAGGCTTCGGCATAGCCGCTGCACACTGCACTGCCTCGCACCAAAGCATCATAGCCGGTGTACAGCTTCAGGTCGTAGTCATAGCTACAGTTGGTCGCCAAGTAATCGTGTAGCGCCAAGGCGATCTGCCACGAGTTCATATCCGGCAGCACCACGGCATCGAGGATCTGCGCTACTTTTTCTTCATAGAGCCGATAGGAATACTCCTGCGGATCCAAATACATCGGCTCGATGGAGAGAATTTCGCCGGTGCCGGTATTGTATGTATACCGATAGCTGGAAGAATACCAAGGCAATTGGCCGCTCCACTTCAAAGAATGGTACACGGTCTGCAATTGCTCGGCATTGAGCCGGTATTCGGTAAGATCCACATACGTGACCCGGTTCTCGTAGGCGGTGATCAGGTCTTCCTCCACGGAATCTGCATAAGCCGGCGTCAGCCAGAGCAACAGCACCAGCGCCAAGGCGCATAGCTGCACGTAATATTTCCAATAAGAACGCATTTGATCTACCTCCTTTCCTTATGAGAAAATTATATACCTCAACTTTGGGGGAATTCAAGACCGCCACCGCAGGAAAAAACCGACCCCGACGCAGGAAACACAAAAAAAGTGCCGCCTTCACGGCGGCACGATTCTTTACAATGGACTTTGCTTGATCTTCGCGTATCGACGAGGATATTGGGGCGGCGTTGGGGACACCTTGCGCAAGATGATCACGCTGTGGACGGCGCCATCGACGGTAAAATCTCGCACCGCATCCAGGCGCAGACCCAGCTTTCGGATGGCATTGTGGGCTTGGGCCAGCTCCTCCCGGGCAGCGCTGCCCTTCAGGGCCAGCACCGCTCCACCAACGCGGACGTAGGGAGCGGTCAACTCCAGCAGGATATTCAGCCGCGCCACGGCTCGACTGGTGGCAAAATCAAACTTCTCCCGATGCTGCGCCACCGCTTCCTCGGCCCGGGCGGTAATGCAACAAGCCTGAACGCCCAATTGGGGTAGCACCGACTCCAGCCAATTCATCCGCTTGCCCAAACTATCGAGCAACGTCACATGGGCCTGCTCGCAGGCAATGGCCACAGGCACACCGGGAAAGCCGGCGCCGCAGCCCACATCGATGAGGGTCTTTCCCTTCAGATCGGCACAAGAAAGCACCGTTAAGCTATCCAACAGGTGTAATTTCGCCACGGCTGTCGGCTCGGTAATGGCGGTCAGGTTCATCACCTGATTCTGCTGCACCACCGCCGCACCAAAGGCGCACAGCCGATCCACCTGCGCCTGCTCCAACGTCAAGCCCAAGGAAGGCAAGCCCTCCAGCAAGGTTTGTTTCATCAGATCCATGGAAAATCTCCCTTATCTCAGCGCAGATCTACCTGATTACGGTCAGTAGGATCGAAAATATTCACCTCTTCCTGATGGGTCGGCAGATAGATCTCCTGAATATACCAACTTACCAGCAGATCGGACACCTGACTGTAGGACGCCACACCGGCTTCGTCGCCGCTGACTTTGATATAGGTATCATTGGCGGAATTGGCGATGTTACTGGCGGTCTCATCCTGATGGGTGGCGAAAAATTCCCGATAGTCGGTCAGATCCTGTTGCAATTGCTCACCGATACGGCTGTAGATCTGCCGTGCGGCATTGGTCGCCGTGGTTGTGCCCACGCTGACCAGCGCATTATAGGTATAGCGGAAGGCCATAAAATAGCCGCTGTAACGGAAAATGGGGTCGGAATGGGCATCACAAGCCAGAAATGCACCCAGATTGGCATCTCGCTCCGCAGCAATACAGATGCGATGGCACATCTCATGGGCCATGACAAAAGGCAACGCCACCGCAGGAGTCTGGGGATTCACCGCCGCCTCACCGGTCAGGGGCATGGTCACGCCGGTGATACCCATAGAGGTATACATATCCGCCCAACCCAACTCCTTTACCGGCAGGGTAGAGCCGGCAAAGACGGAATAATAATCCTCGTAAACGAGATGTTCGAATCCCTCGCCGGCCATTTCCGCCAATTCCTGAAAATTAGGATAAGCCAAGCTGCCGTCATCGTTGCGGGGGACTTGGGTGGACAGCTCATTGGCAATGTCTAAATAATAGTTGGCCGCTTCCACCATTTCCGTCACAGTAAAATAGGTCTCCTCCAGTCGGATGTCTTCCGACAAAGGTCCTGCATGAGAATTCAGACCGTACAAGCCGGTATGCAACATGAACAAAAAACTGCACACCGCCAGCACCCAGCCCAACCACTGGAAAAAGTTCCAGCGCAACACGATCATCACCACGATACTGGCCAAAGCCAGAATTCCCAGCACGATCACCAAAAGCTGCCACAGGCAGAAGTCAGCCCCGGAAGACCACTGAGCCAAAGATGTCTGGATCAGGCGGGTCGCATAGGGATAGATCATATCCACCAAGGTGGTGTGAGACTGCGCAAAGAGCATCAACGCCACCGTCAGCGCAACACACAGTGCCGCCGCAATATATCCACGCCAATATTTCAAAGGAATTCCCTCCTTATTGCGTAATCATAATAGAATCGCTTTTACTATTATATCATACTTTTCCCCGCTTGTCTTCCCCTATTTTTTGAATTTTTCGGAAACGATGCCAATGAAAGAGAAATTTGTCCCGATCCGCAGGGTGGATGGAAAAAAGGGCGCGGCATTTGCCGCGCCCAAAAAGGCTTTATTCGATCGATGCGTCAGGAGCATTGCGGATCACGCTTTCCACGCCGCTCAGACAAGCAGCTTTCCCGGCATAGGGCTCAGAATGGGCGATCACTTCCCCATTGCGAGCCTTCAACCGAAACCGGTAGGCGCCCCGCTTGTCCTGAAAGATCTCAAAACGGGGATTGGTCGGTGCCTTGGAAGGCGGCTGGGTGGTATCGAGGATCTTCCCCATGACGGCACAGCGGCGCACCGCTTCGATCCCACGGCGGCAGGCAGCTTCGGTGGTATAGACCTCACCGGTGGCGATGATCTCCCCATTGCCGGCCCGCAGATCGAATTTGATGCCGGAGGGAACCGACCGGATCACGAATTTGCTCATATGCTCAGCACAGCTTTGCGCCGGCAGGGATGCTGTCGCTGATCATGACGAGATTGAGCTTTTCCTCGCCCTTCTCGGTGTGGACGGCACTGAGCAACATACCGCAGCTTTCCTTGCCCATCATTTTTCTGGGGGGCAGATTCACAATGGCCACCAGCGTTTTGCCGATCAACTCCTCCGGCTTGTAGAACTTGGCGATGCCGGAGAGGATCTGACGGGGCTTGCCGGAGCCATCGTCCAACGTAAACTGCAGCAACTTATCGGACTTCTTCACGGGAACACAATCGATGACCTTTACGGCCCGCAGATCGGACTTGCAGAAGGTGGCAAAATCCACGGTCTCCTCCGTATAAGCCTCGATCTGCAGCGCCGGAAGAGCTTCCCGCGCCTTGGCTTCGTTATAGGCGTTGATCTGCTCCAGCTTCTGTGCCGCATCCAGACGAGCAAAGAGGATCTCGCCGGCGCCCACATTACCACCGCTGGGCAACACGCCGAAGGTAGCGAGGCTCTGAAGACCACCGTTTTCCACACCCAACTGTTTCAGGATCCGGGCAGATGTATCCGGCAGGAAGGATTCCAAAGCGATAGCGGCAAAGCGAATGGCCTCCAACAGGTTATACAGCACCGTACCCAAACGGGCGTGGTTGCTCTCATCCTTGGCCAGCGCCCAAGGAGCCGTTTCATCAATATACTTATTGGCGCGGC
>CAZOVE010000058.1:0-12835 GCA_964583135.1 uncultured Oscillospiraceae bacterium
GCGGCACGATCCGCCGCATCCTGATTGCCTCTATTAACACCGCAAAGGAGAATGGAAAATGACAATCCAAAAAGATATTGTGTTGTGGGATAACGGCCGAGATAGACTTTGTTTGTTGAAGGTGCCATTTGAACAACAGTATAAATATATCGATGGATTACCTTGCATAACATTTGGAATTTCGTATGAAAGCGCAAGCTATAAGGGGTGTGATACTTTTACCTTGTTTGATCATTTCTACTCTGACATTATAAGTGCGATAGAAAAAACATATCGTACCTTGAACGGGGATTTTCGTATCTATGATGTTGGTGCAGATACAGACGGATACATCGATTTCCAAATGAAGAAGGGGCGATTGTACATAAACGGTCAACTTGGAGCATCGTTTTCCTCTCACTCTTTAACATTTAGTTTTGACGCGGACCAAATGCTTCTGGAAGTTTTAATACAGTACCTTTCCATTTAATGATAGGTGTACTTTTAGTCTTTCTTACCCCTACTTACACTACTTTTGCGCAGTCTTTCACACAAAAGACAAATCCGAACTATTTCGTCCATCGAAACTGGTTCGGATTTGTTTTTTTAATGTCATTCCTTGACGGCAAAACAGTTTTTTCATAGAATATATGTACCACATCCCGTTGTTTTGTTTCAGTTTAGCAATCAGCGATAAGATATTGGAGATACACACGATCATCTGGAGGGATTTATCATGTTTCATATCCTCGTGGTAGACGATGACAAGAACAGCCGTATGCTTCTGAAAGCCGTTCTGCAGGCAGCAAATTATACGGTTTTTACCGCCAACAACGGCGAAGATGCATTGGTTGTAATGGACCGGGAACATATCGATCTGGTGGTGCTAGATATCATGATGCCTAAAATGGATGGCTATGCATTTACCAGACTTCTGCGGGAAAGTAACAACAACCTTCCTATCTTAATGGTGTCGGCCAAGCAACTTCCCACGGATAAGCAAAAAGGTTTCCTTGTGGGAACAGACGATTACATGACCAAGCCCCTTGATGAGATGGAGATGCTGCTGCGGATCAAAGCCCTGCTGCGCCGGGCCAGGATCGCCAACGAGCGTAAGATCGTGGTGGGCAATGTGGTGCTAGACTATGACGCTCTGACTGTGACGCGCAATGGGCAAACGCAAGAATTACCACAAAAAGAGTTTATGCTGCTGTACAAGCTGTTGAGCTATCCCGGCAAGATATTCACGCGCATCCAACTGATGGACGAAATTTGGGGTGTGGAAAGTGATACCGGTTGGGAAACCGTCACCGTCCATATCGGACGGTTGCGAAAGCGCTTTGAGGGTTGGACGGAGTTTGAGATCGTGTCTGTCCGCGGGCTTGGCTACAAGGCGGTGAAGAATGTATGAATAAAAACGAGCGTAAAGAACGGCTCAGTTTGACGTTACTGATCACCATACTGGTGTTTGCACTCCAATTGTTTTCTCTGGTCGTTGCCATTGCCATCGTTGCGATTTTGGTGCGAACCGGCGTGATCAAAGAGCTTTCTGATGACCTGTTTTCCCCCAGTAATACGTTGTTTTTGATGTCGGTGATCAGTCTATTGGCAGGTATCCTTTTGACGGCTTTCTCCGGAAAGATCTACCTGCGTCCGGCCAACCGGCTGATCAACCAAATGAACCGTCTGGCATCCGGCGATTTCACAGCCAGGATCCAATTTGGCAAACCCATCGCTTCCCATCCGACTTTTCAGGAAATCGAAGCCAGCTTCAACAAAATGGCACAGGAATTGGAAAGCACAGAAATGCTGCGAGCCGACTTTATCAACAATTTTTCTCATGAATTTAAGACACCCATCGTATCCATCACCGGCTTCGCCAAATTATTGAAACGGGGCGACCTAAGCCCGGAACAACAGCGAGAATATTTGGACATCATCGAAATGGAATCCCTACGGCTCGTAGCCATGGCCACCAATGTTCTGGATATGACCAAAGTGGAGAACCAGGCGATTTTAACGGATGTGGTTCGTTTTAATCTCTCCGAGCAGTTGCGTAGTTGCATACTGATGCTACTGGAGGGAAAATGGAAGGCGAAAGAGATCGATTTTTCCGTTGAATTTGACGAATATATGATCAAGGGCAATCAGGAACTTTTGCAGCACGTTTGGATCAATCTGTTGGATAACGCTATCAAATTCTCCCCGGAGGGTGCAACAGTAACAGTCACGATCTGTGAGCAACCGGACATGCTGGAAGTGACCGTCCGCAATCAAGGGCCACAAATCCCCGAGGAGAAGTTGGACAAAATCTTTAACAAATTCTATCAGGGGGATGAATCCCACAGCACAGAGGGTAACGGCATTGGTCTGGCGCTAGTCAAGCAGATCGTCCAACTACACCAAGGCAAAGTATCCGTCGTCAGCGCAAGCGACTTTACCGCATTTACGGTGGTACTTCCCAAAAACCATTAAGCAGATCTCATGCGGTTGATCATTCGTTTTGTAGCGAGTGGTGTCCTCGGCAGTCCCATCATTGCCAATCAAACATAATAACATTTTGAAATCTCTCGACACACCGAGCAGGAAGGAACACACCTTCCTGCTTTTTCTATTATGTATAAAAGTTTCGTTTCAGTTTAGAAAAAATGTCTATCCTATAGTTATCAATCGAAAAAGGATGACTTTTGATGAAGAAAATCGCAGTGATCCCAGCCTACGAGCCGCCGGAAAGTTTCGTAGAATATGCTGCGCAGGTTTTGCAGACAGCAGATGCGTTGGTGGTAGTCGACGACGGCAGTGGCAAGGCTTACGATGCTGTTTTTAAGAGGATCGAAAAGTTTGACGGCGCAATTGTCCTGTCCTATGACAAAAATATGGGCAAAGGCTATGCTCTAAAGCAAGCCTTCTCTTACTGCCTGACGCACTTTTCCCCTGATGATGTGATCGTCACTGCCGACTGCGATGGACAGCATGCCTTGACGGATGTGACTGCGGTGTGTGAAGCAGCTTCGCAAAACCCGCAGTCCTGTGTGCTGGGTGTTCGTGATTTTTCACACCCCAATGTGCCGCCCAGAAGCAAAGCAGGCAATAAACAAACCCTGCTGCTCTTGCGACTGCTGTTTTCTTTGGACTTGACGGACAGTCAAACCGGTTTGCGAGCTTTTACGGTCAAAACCGCTCAGGAATTTATGACGATCGGCGGAGATCGCTTTGAATATGAGACTGGGATGCTGATCTATGCCAAGCGTAATCACATTCCCATTCTGGAAGTTCCCATTCATACGATTTACCCTGAGAATGCGCACGATCACGTTTCCCACTACAAGACCTTCCGGGACAGCTTCCGCATCATCGGCGTGATGCTTCGATATTTGTCGGGCAGTATGCTCTCTGGTCTACTGGCTACCATTGGTGATCTGGGTCTCTTTTCGCTGCTAACCTACGTGGTGTTTCCCAAGATCTCGCCACTTTACACATTGATCGCTACGATCTGCGGCAAGATCGTATCCTCTCTCATCAATTTTAGTATCAATTGCAAATACGTCTTCCACAGCAAGGCCAAGCGATCCGTTGGCCGATTTTACATTGTTTGGCTTGGACAACTGCTGTTGTCTTACGGGAATATTTGGCTGTTGGGTCATGTCTTCGGCGGACATTTGACTCTGATGAAGTTCATCGGAGATTGTGTTCTGGCGATGCTCACCTACAAATTGCAGTGCAACTGGGTATACGCCGAGCCAACAAACAAAAACGGTTTTTGGGGGGCGTATGCCCGTTTTGGTAAATGGCTATTTCGCATTTTTTCCCATCGCTACACAACCAACATCACGCAACCCAAAGATCCCGTCGTCTATGTTTGCCGTCACTTGAATATGCACGGTCCGTATACCACTATAAAGTGGTTGCCCTTTGATGTGCATCCTATGATCATCCATGTGTTTTTTGACCGCAAAAAAACAGCAGAACATATGACGCAGTATACCTTCTCAACCCGCTATGGTAAGAGGCCGAAGAGATTTAACTTTGCGGCGCATTTTATGAGTTGGATCGCTCCGCCGATGATGCGTTCGTTACAGGGTGTACCCGTTTACAGAGAAGGTCTACAAACGATCACCACCCTCAAACGTGGGACACAATACTTGCTGCAGGGCGAAAGTCTGATCATCTATCCGGATATCGACTACACCGGAAACTACGATCATCCCAGCCAAATATACGAGGGGTTTTTGTACATCGGCGAATTGTATTACAAGGAAACAGGTACACCGCTCCAGTTCGTTCCCCTGATCATCGACGATCAGCATCGGCAGATTCGAGCCGGTGAACCAGTTACTCTGAGTAGCTACCGCCACGAGGGCGCCGACGTAGCCCGACAACTGAAGCAAGCGATCAACATCCGGAATTGATTGCATATTCACTCAAATGCGCGCCCTCTTTTGTGTGATAGATGCGATTTTCATTGATCGATTCCGAAACGGCAAACATTTTTCCGCCTGTACCAGCATAATAGAGAAAGAGCAGGAAAACTATGAAAACATACTATATTCTCTACAACCCCTTGGCCGGCAAAGGCTCTTGTCAACATGATGCGCAATGTCTGCAATGCATCTATGACAGCAGTGTGCTGATCGATATGACCCGCATTACCAACTACCGTGCATTTTTATCCGGCTTGCATCCGGAGGATGTTTTGGTAATCATCGGCGGCGACGGCACCCTGAATCGGTTTGTCAATGCGACCGAAGGCATTGAGATCTCACAGGAAATACTTTATTGGCCTGCGGGAACGGGCAATGATTTTGCCAAAGACCTCGGCAAAGATGGATGTTGCAATCCTTTCGAGGTCAGCCAATATTTGAAACATCTTCCCACTGTGGAAGTCATGGGCAAGCGCTACCGCTTTCTCAACGGCGTTGGCTTTGGTATCGATGGTTACTGCTGTCAAGTAGGTGACGAGTTAAAGAAGAGCGCTCACAAAAAAATCAACTACACCACCATTGCTATCAAGGGTCTTCTGTTCAATTTTGATCCTCGGAACGCAAAAGTAACGGTAGATGGAAAGCAGTATACGTACCGCAATGTATGGATCGCACCGACAATGCACGGCCGATATTACGGCGGTGGCATGATCGCCGCCCCGGCTCAGGTCCGTTCTGTTGGGCAACTGTCACTGATGCTGTTCCACAGCGCAGGCCGACTTCGAACCCTCTGCGTATTTCCGAGCATTTTCAAGGGCACCCATGTAAAGCATACCAAAATCGTGGCTGTACATACCGGACAGGAGATCACCGTTGAATTTGATCGTCCCACGCCATTGCAGATCGACGGAGAAACCATTCCGAATGTGACAAGCTATACGGTACGCGCAGCGATTGCTGTAAAACGATAAAAGGAGCGATTCGCTTTTATGGGCGAAAAGAAGAAGGGCGCAAAATTGTTTGCCTTGATCAAAGGTGTAGTCAAGCTTTGCTATCCCAAAACAGACGTCATCGGACAAGAGAATTTGCCCGATGAGCCGGTGATCATCGTCGGCAATCATTGCCAGATGAACGGTCCCATCGTCGGAGAATTGTATGTACCCAATGCGCCTTATATTTGGTGCGCCGGTGAGATGATGCACCTTCACGATGTGCCTGCCTATGCTTTTCAGGATTTCTGGAGTCAGAAGCCGGCGTGGACACATCCATTTTACAGGTTGCTGTCGTATATCATTGCGCCGTTGTCGGTCTGCATCTTCAACAACGCCCGGACCATCGGTGTTTACCACGACAGTCGCATCCTCTCCACCTTCAAAACCACAGTAAAGACATTGCAAGACGGCAAGAGCGTGGTAATCTTCCCGGAGCATGATGTACAGTACAATCAGATCATTTATGCTTTTCAGGATAAGTTCATTGACGTCGCAAAACTCTATTACCGAAAAACCGGCAAGGAGCTTGCCTTCGTTCCTATGTACATTGCGCCAAAGCTGAAGAAGCTTTATTTGGGCAAGCCGATCCGTTTCAATGCAACCGCACCGATGGACGAGGAGCGCAGCCGCATCTGCAATTATTTGATGGCGGAAATTACCGCCATCGCCGAGGCGCTCCCGGAGCATTTGGTAGTACCTTATCGGAATATCCCCAAAAAGAACTATCCCTCCAACATTCCCAAGGAGTGTGTCCATGAAAAAACCGATCGTTGACTACCGTTCCTTCCGCCTACGTAGGCTCAATGAACCGCAGTTTGCCCATTTGAAACTGTTGCTGGGTTGGATCGGTTATTTTGCGCTGTATTTCCTAACGGAGAATTTGATCCCGGCAGAGGCTTGTCACCCGGTGCATATGTGGCTGGACGATGTGATCCCATTCTGCGAGTGGTTTCTCATTCCCTATGTATTTTGGTATATTCTCATCGTCGTTTCTCTGGGGTATTTTCTGCTCTACAATGTAGACAGCTTCAAGCGGCTACAGACCTATATCATCATCACCCAAATTCTCGCAATGGTTTGCTATATTGCTTATCCTACACGGCAGGATCTGCGCCCGACAGAGTTCGCAAACGATAATTTCCTGACCCGGTGTATTGGTCTTCTGTATGCGTTCGATACCAACACAGGTGTGTGTCCTTCCCTGCATGTGGCATACTCCTTTGGAATAGCCTCCGTATGGACAAAGGAAAAAGCGGCGCACCCGGTATGGCGTGGCTTTGTGGTTTTTTCGGTGATCATGATCTGCCTGTCTACCATGTTTATCAAGCAACATTCGGCAGTCGATTTCTTTGCTGCGATCCCGGTATGCATGATCGCAGAGGGATTCGTATATCGGGACAGATATTTCCGAAAGACAAAATAATGTGGATCTGGGATAGTTCCCACGATACATTCAACATTATAAATAATAAAGGAGAAATAATATGACCCCCATCAAAAGAAGTTTCAGCGGTATCGGCATGAGTCTTGTGGAGTTGATCATCGGCATCTTGCTTCTGATCAATCCCGTTGGCTTTACTTCCGGCATTATCATCACCTTGGGCGTCGCATTGATGCTTACGGGCATCGTTACTGCGATCCGGTATTTTTGCGTGGATGCTGTGGAAGCGTCTACGCACCAACTGTTGGTCAAAGGTTTGATCTCACTATTAGCAGGCGCATTCTGTGCATTTTACTCTCAATGGTTTTTTGTCACCTTCCCCATTCTGACATTGGTATATGGTATCGCGATCCTGATTGCCGGCTTGACAAAATTGCAATGGATGATCGACATGATCCGCATGAAGCGCAGTAGATGGTTTTTTGTTGCCATCAGCGCCGCCGCATCCATCCTTTGTGGTATTGTGATCGTGAGAAATCCCTTTGCATCTACTGCCGCCGTGTGGATGTTCATCGGAATCAGCTTGATCGTAGAAGCCATTTTGGATACGATCGGAAGCATCTTTGGAGATCGGGACAGAAAATCCAAAGATGCTGATGCATCCTCTCAGTGACCAAGCAGGCGCAAAACCGCAATCGATTACAGTAATTTCGGACATACCGGCCCTGCCGGAATGCAGCCGGGATACTTACGAGGTTTTTCGGTCCTGTTGCGCAAATGTGTAGCGCTGTTTGCTCATGGCGCGGATTCGACGTAAAAACAACAAATCCGGTGACGTAACTTTCTCTACGTCACCGGATCATATTTTTCTCATTATGCCATTTCCGGATTCAACTGATGGCCACCCAGAATATGAAAATGCAGGTGCGCTACGCTCTGACCCGCATCCGCTCCACAGTTGGACACCACCCGATACCCACCAGTCAACCCTTCCGTCTGGGCGATTTGGGGGATCAGCTCAAAAATGTGGGCCACAACACTACTGTTTTCCGCCGTCACACCGTCCACAGAGGGGATATGTACCTTCGGGATGACCAAAATATGCACCGGAGCCATCGGGTTGATATCCCGAAAAGCCAAAATCGAATCATCCTCATAGACCTTCGTGGACGGGATCTCTCCACAGGCGATTTTACAGAACAGACACATCGTATTTCCTCCTTAAATTCCCAAAAAGCCAAACACACCGGTGCTGGCAATACTCATAATGATCGCTGCGATGACCACACCCAAGCTGACCGAGGCCGTGGTGGCTTTGATTCCCATATTCAGAAAACTTGCCGCCAGAGCGCCGGTCCATGCGCCGGTACCGGGAATCGGCACGCCAACAAACAGCATCAGCGCCACAAAAAGCCCACCGCGCCCGGTTTTTGTCATCAATTTCTGTCCGGCTCTCTCCCCTTTTGTCAAGCAAAAGCGGAAGAAACCTCCAATATATTTCTTGTCCTTGCCCCACTCCAGAACCTTGCGGGCAAACAGATAGATCACAGGCACCGGCAGCATATTGGCCACCACACACACCGCCAAAGAGGTCCAATAGTCCAGTTCCCATGAGATCGCAATGGGAATGGCGCCCCGCAATTCAATCAGCGGCACCATACTCACCAGCGCCAAAAGCAGATATTTCTTAATCACATTCATCACCATGCTTATATTTTCTTCAGTTTATCATACATTTTTACAAAAGGCAATGAAAATGTCTTTTCCCTTGACTTTTTCGATCGGTTTGCTATAATGGTTTCAGATCGCATAACAAATAAGTCTTCGGGGGGCCGGATGCATCCGGCTGAGATTGGGTTTTGTCACCCTGACCCGTGAACCTGATACGGTTAGTACCGTCGGAGGGAAAGATGCATACATGGGATACCTTTCGGATCACATTGCACCTAGACGGTTTGCAGTGTGGTCTATATTTTTTTCGGAGGTATCTCTATGGAAAACAACAAAACGCGCATCCACCTTCTGGCCGAGAGCGCCATTTTGGTGGCTCTTGCCACTGTCCTGAGTATGCTGAAGGTCTGGCAGTCCCCCTACGGCGGTTCTGTCACGGTGTTGAGCATGGCGCCCATCATCCTTCTGTCCATGCGCCGTGGCGTGAAGGTGGGTCTGCTGGGCGGTCTGGTCTATGCTCTGATCCAGCTTCTTCTGGGACTGAGCAATCTGGCTTGGATCCCCACCCCGATGGGTGTCGTACTGGGTGCATTGCTAGACTACATTCTCCCCTTCACTCTGCTCGGTCTGGGCGGCATTTTCCGCAATTGCAAGCTGGGTAATGCCACCATGCAGCCCATCCTGACGGCTGCGCTGGGTGGGTTGCTGGTGACCCTCATCCGTTACCTGTGCCACACCTTGGCCGGCGTGGTGGTCTGGTATGAGCTAGATCTTGTGTGGTATGCCGATGACCCCACCCATATCGTCCATCTCTACGGACCTTGGATGTTCTCCGCCATTTACAGCGCCATTTACATGGTGCCGGAGATCATCGCCACTACCGTGGGCACCGGCCTTCTAAACAAGGCGCTGTATAAATTGCACATTTGAAAATCTGGGGCGTGCCGCACTTCAAAATGCGGTACGCCCGATTTTTATTGATACATCTGCAGCCCCGGTGCATTGCCTGCCAGCAAACTGACTTGATACAACAGCACCGCCACTTCTTCTCGATTCAGTTCCCCGGTACCGATGGCAATATTGTTTTCGCTCATAGCTGCCACTGCGGTTGCCGCCCATTCGGGATAACTGCCATCGACGGCTTCGATGGCTGCTACGGAAACCGACAGATCCATTGCATTTTGCAGCAACACAGCCGCCTCTGCCGCCGTCACGGTTTCCTCCGGGCCGAAGATGCCGGTGTCATCCGCAGGAAGTCCGGTGGTCATACCGCTGCGCAGCGCCGCAGCCAGATAAGGCTGCAGCCATGCCGGGATCTCATCGGAGTAGACCGAGGTGGTCAACCCCTCCTCTACCGGGATGCCCAGCACCTGTACCGCCATGGCAATGAATTCCCCACGGCTGACACTTTTTTCAGCATGGAAACACAGATTGCCACCCACCTGCTCTCCCACAAACAGGCCGTTGTTTTTCAGCCATTCCGCTTCAAAGCTTCCGGTATCGGCGTAACGGGTTCCGTCCTTCGGCTTGAGAATCCGCACGGTCACCGTTGCTTCCCGGGACACATTGCCCGCCGGATCCGTGACGGTGTAAGTGAAAGAGTCGGTGCCCACCTTGTTTTTCTTGGGTGTATAGGTGAAACTGCCGTCCTCGTTGATGGTCACGGTTCCACGCTTAGGCTGTCGGGTCACGGTGTAGGTCAATGCCTTCCCTTCCGGATCGCTGGCCTTCAGCGGTGCGGAATTGGATAGGTTTTTATAGGTCTCTATCGCCTGATCCTCTGCCACCGGCACCTGATCCACCTTGCCTCGAATCGAAATGGTCATGGTGGTTGCCGGTGCGACCCGATTCTCGTAGATGGGCAGATACGTCACCACGGCCTGCTGATCGCTCTGACTTGCCACCGGCAGAAAAGTCATTGCATCGATCTGCCCTGCCGTTAGAATATCGCCGCTGCGCAGCACACGGCTGCCCAGCATCACGGTGCCGGTACTGGGATCCGGCAGACCGGTGATGCAAATACCGGTCAGAGTTTCCTCCTCGGAAAAATCATCCCGGGTGAAGCAGTAGGTCGTGTCCGAGTCCACCTCCAGCGCCGCTGCACCCATCACTAGCCCCAGCAGGCAAATTACAGCCACCAGAGCATACAGAAATTGTTTTGGGAACATAACAATACCTCCAGAAAATAGTTTCCGGAGGTATTGTTTGCCATTACAGGTTATTTTATTCAGGAAAAATCAATCGTTCTCGTGCCGCGTTCCAAAATTCACAGCGGTATCACCTTGCTCGTTGGCGCCAAATTCATAGTCCTTGCCGGGCAGGATGGCATTCATGACGATGCCAACAATGGCAGCCACCGCCAGACCGGAGAGCATGATGTTCACATTGCCGATGGAGAAAACGATTCCCTGCACATCGCCGGTACCATATTTCAAGCCGATCGCCAGAACTAGGATCAGCGCAGCGATCAGCACATTGCGGCTCTTGGCGCAGTCCACCTGAGTTTCCACCACGTTTCGCACACCTACGGCAGAGATCATGCCGTAAAGCACCAAACTGACACCACCCATAGTAGCTGCCGGCATCGCCACGATCAGCGCAGCGAATTTGGGGCAGAAGGACAGCACGATGGCAAACAGAGCAGCCAAACGGATCACCTTGGGGTCATAGACCTTGCTCAACACCAACACGCCGGTATTTTCTCCATAGGTCGTATTAGCAGGGCCACCAAAGAGAGCAGACATAGTGGTAGCCAGACCGTCACCTAGCAAGGTGCGGTGCAGACCGGGATCGGACACATAGTTCTTACCGACGGTGGAAGAAATGGCACACATATCACCGATATGCTCCACGATAGTTGCCAACGAGATGGGTGCGATGGTAATAACAGCGGTGATCAGCATACTCACGTCCAGATCCTTGTTGAAGATGGACAGTGCGGTCTCCTCCCAGATGACAGGAAGCCCGATCCACTTTGCCTCGGCAACAGTCTGGATGACCGCATCACGGGATGCAGGATCCACGAACATGGAAACAATATAGGACGCCACTACGCCCAACAGGATGGGAATGATCTTGATCATTCCCTTGCCCCAGATATTGCAGACGACCACCACGACAATGGCCACCAGAGCGACCCACCAATTGCCGGAGCAACTGCCAATGGCTGTACCGGACAGCGTCAAACCAATGGCAATGATCACCGGCCCCGTCACGATGGGTGGGAAGAACTTCATGACCTTGTTTGCGCCAAAGACCTTAAACAGCAGTGCCAATACCAAATACACCAATCCGGCAACGGCAACACCAAAACCGGAGTAGGTCAGAGGAATATTCTGCCCGGAGGCCGTCACCAAACCGTAAGCGCCCAGAAATGCGAAGGAAGAGCCCAGAAATGCAGGTACCTTGCGACCGGTGATAAGGTGGAACAGCAACGTGCCCAAACCTGCAAACAGCAACGTGGTGGAAACATTTAGACCGGTAATGGCAGGCACCAGCACAGTCGCACCAAACATGGCAAACAAATGCTGCAGGCCAAGCATGAACATTTTGCCTTTACCCAAAGTACGTGCATCGAATACGGCTTCTGTCATTTCTTTGTTTTCCATAAAAACATCCTTTCTTTGTCGAAAAAAGGAGGCTCTGGCAACATGGGTCGCCGGAACCTCCTTCTCGTCGTTTTTGGGTCACGAAAAGTATACTCCTATCTGCCTAAAAAAGCAATAGGTTATTGCTATTTTGTCAAATGTTAATCCATATTGGCGTTACTAAAGCTATCGGGCAACAATTGAGCCAGCGTGCGCTGCTCGTAGCCCTCCGGCTTTACCAAATATACGGAAAAATCATTCCTGCAGAATTCTCGCATCACCTGCCGGCAGACGCCGCAGGGCGGAAAACTGCCTGTAATGATGCCATCCTTTCCGCCGCAGACGGCGATGGCAGCAAAATCCCGGTGGCCATCGTAGACCGCCTTGAAAATGGCGGTGCGCTCGGCGCAGACGGTGGGGGTAAAGGCAGCGTTTTCAATGTTACAGCCGGTGTAGACCGTTCCGTCGCCACACAACAGCGCCGCCCCCACTTTGTAGCCACTGTAGGGGCTATAGGAATGGGTCATGGCTTCTTTCGCCAGTTCACAAAGTTTTTCAGGGGTCATATGGTTACCTCCTTGGAACAGTAAATTGTTGTTTAGCGTTACTGTGTCGCCCAGCCAAGGGCGCCATAGCTTCTCCCGGGGAGAAGCTGCCCCAGTGCGCATACTGGGGCTGATGTGGAATGCGGGCGGTAATCTTTCGACATGGTAGCAGTATCAGACCTATGAATAGGTAAGGTTTTAACAGGTCTTTACATTCTACCGTGTCCAACGTTATCTCCCGCATTCCACATCCGGCCCT
>CAZOVE010000059.1:0-12680 GCA_964583135.1 uncultured Oscillospiraceae bacterium
GGCAGACGGTGGCGAGTATGTGGACTTCTTTGTACATATTCCAGATGGAGAGTCCACTACCTACACCGTCTCGGAATTGTCTGTAGAACTGTCCTCTGATACGGATACGCATGCTGAGGATGCTATATCCGAAGTGTGGTTCTGGCTGGCTCTGGGAATGTTGTTGATCGTGCTGACAGAATGGGGGTGGTATTACCATGAGCAGTATTGAGCTTTCCTTTGAAAATCCTTGGTTCTTGCTTTTGGCAATACCCGCCTTTGCAATTATCCTGCTGCCTTTTTTGCGGCTGCCGGTCAAACGGAGAAAGACTTTCCGCAAGATTGCTCCGGTGGTGTTGCACCTAATCGTGGTAACCCTGCTGATTCTGGTCATTTCCGGCTTTACCATCGTACAAAATTCGGACGAACAAGCCGTTATGCTTCTGGTGGATCTTTCTGACAGCACAAGCGATCTGCGCACGGAAATCGAAAGCCGGACACAGGAGCTACTGGAGCTGATCGACCAAAAAACACCGGTCGGTGTGATCGTATTCGGTCAGACACAGGTATACACCGTGGAATTTGACGAGGACCGCAGCTTCTCTGTAACGAAGGTCGATTCTGACGCAACCGACATTGATACGGCGCTGGAATATGCAGCCTCCTTGTTGCCGACAGACAAGGCCGGACACATCATTCTTCTTTCTGACGGAAAGGAAACAGATGGTGATGCGGACAGCACGGCCCATTATCTGGCCACCAGAGGCATTCGGATCGATGCAGTATATTTTGACACCACGCAGCTTTCCACCCCCGAGGTCCAAATCAGCACCTTTACATCCCCGGACGGTGCCTATGTGGACGATACGATGACTTTCATCGCAGACATCCAGAGTAATACAGAGGCCGAGATAACGCTTTCCCTTTACGATAACGAAGAACTTGTCGGCATGCTGAGCCAGAGCATTACTTCCGGCAGCAATGTGATCGAATTGACCGCCACTGCAGCAAGTGCCGGAATCCACAGCTACAGATTGGTGCTGGAGGCCGAACAGGATACAAAATCGCAAAACAACGCAAGCTATGCTTATGTCAATGTTGCCGGTCAATCCACTGTTTTGATCATTGCCGATACCATTGGCAATGGTGAAATACTGGCACAGCTCCTGTCCGCAGACAATGCAGTTACCACCGTGACCGCCCGGAATGCACCAAACTCCATCATTGAACTATGCAATTATGATGAAGTGATCCTGTCCAATGTGGACTACGATCAACTTCCCGACGGTTATGACGAATTACTCAGCACTTATGTAGGTGTATACGGGCGCAGTTTACTGGCTGTCGGCGGTCAGGATACATTCATGTATGGCAACATGGATGGCACCTTGCTGGAGGAAATGCTTCCGGTCACCTTTTCCCTGCAGGAATCCTCCGAGGGCAATTCCGTTGCCCTGATGCTGGTGCTAGACTGTTCCCTTAGCATGAGCCAACAATCCACCTATTTGTCGGTTGCAAAGCAGGGTGCGATCAAGTGCGTAGAGGCCATGAGCGACAACGATTATGTGGGTGTCATTTCCTTTAACAGGCAGGCTTATTTGAAATCTGAGCTGATTCAGGCAAGTGCGTCAAATAAGGACTCTCTTACACGCATTATTTCCGGACTGACGACTTCTCAAGGAACTTACTATACGGAAGCGCTGGAAATGGCACATGAGGAGCTGTTAAAATCCGATGCTCAGATCCGCCACATCATTTTCCTGTCAGATGGACAGCCCAGTGACAATGGATATTCTAAAGCTGTAGCCAATGCTGCCGGCGACGGTATCACGGTTTCGACCATTGGACTTGGATACGCCTCCAGTATATTGGAATCTATGGCCGAAACCGGAAGCGGGCGGTACTACTATGTCAGCAGCGCCTCTGATTTGCCGAATATTATGCTTAGCGAAACGGAACAAGTCACTGTCAGTTCTCTGATCACCGGCGAATTTACGCCCGTCATTTCCGAAGAAAGTGATCTGACCGCTGCAATCGGTCAAGTTTCCCTGCCTAATATTTACGGCTATCTGGGTACGACCATCAAAGAAGATTCTACGGCATACATCACCACTGATGATGGACATCCTATCTATGCTTCCCGGACATACGGCCTCGGTACAGTCGCCTGCTTTACCAGTGATCTAAATGGCAATTGGTCCGCCGTCTGGCTTGAGGATGAAACCGGAGCAGCGATTACACAAAGCATGATCACAACCACAGTAGACGAAGTTCACCACGATTCCTCCATGTCGGCACAGATCACGGTACGTGGGCAAACTACGGATATAACCGTTACAACGGCAGGAAATACGGAAAATGATTTGCGTCTGATGGCCGCTTCTGACAGTGGCACCGAATCGTATATCCTCACGCAAACAGACCCCGGTGTTTACACTACCAACATTAAAACTGTAGATGCCGGTGTGTACGAACTGATGATCATTCAAACTGACAGCAGCGAAAATATCGTTGACTATCTGGAAACAGCGATCGCAGTATCCTATTCCGGTGAATACGATGCCTTCGCCGCCAGTGGCGAGTCGCTGCTGTCCACGCTCTGTAGCTATTCGGCCGGTGGGATCTATTCTGATATGCAAGAGCTTGCCAATGTTCCGGTCAGTTCGGTCAGCATCCTCTTCAATCCAATGGTTGCCTTCGCTGTGATTGCTTTGATCTTGATGCTTGCAGACATTGCCATCCGCAAGCTCCGTTGGAAGGATATACGCAATTACTTCATTTCCCACAAGCACAAATAATTGTTAATGCATCTTTTTATTTGCAAATGATGACCTGCAGAGTGCTTTGTAATCCCTGAACACCGACAGCTTTACCGATGCGATTTTCCCAATTGTGGAAGTAAGGCTATACCATTATGATGGCTTACTGTACCTTGTCGTGGTGGACGGAGATCCGGTTCGTTCCTCTGTTATGGATCTTGTGGAGGCTGTGCAAAAAGGCATCATTCAAACCGAGGCAGAATTCTCTGCGTTTGCTATAACACGGGCAGCCGGGTACTACAGTTGTAATGGGGCTGTTGCAACCAAACGTGGTTACCTCTGCGATAAGTTCATCTTCCCAACCGCATTTCGTTGCTTTCTAATGGATCGCTTTCAATGCTCTGGGGTAATATAGAACGCATTCATTTCGGTCAACCCTACCAGACAAGATTCAAACCGACGCTCGTAAACATTTGAGGGCTGGTTCGCTTAATTTTTAGCGAAACCAGCCCTCTTTTCACTTTCAAAAAATACTTACATAATGGTGTTGTGTGCGATCTACACACTTTTCTGACCTGCTGTGCGTTATTGTCTGCTACTAATTTATTGCCATTATGTACTCTAAAACAGTATCCACACCTTGTTTATAGTCCTTCAGCGTCATGTAAACGGTAATATCCGGCATCAGCGAAACATCTTCCGCCGTTTCCGCAAACATCCAATATTCTTTAGAAACCACGAAGCTGATGTCGTTGTTGGGCATGGTGTACAGTTTGGAGTTTCCCCACATATTGACCGGCTGTCCCGCAGGTGTTCCCACAAGCACAGCGTTGGTGAGAACTCCGGACATTTTGGCGGCTATGCCAACGGCAGATGATCCGACGGCATGGTCGATCAGAATATAGATCTGATGCCGAGGCATCTTTTGAAGCGCTGTCACAAAGTCTTCAAAACCGCTCATGGGATAGCTACCGCCGGTGTTTCCACGCAGGTCAATGATGAGTTTCATTGGACCTTGCGAAACCTGCAGAATATCCAATATTTCCCCACAGTAGGTTTGGAATGCGCGGTCGCCACTTTCGTAGCATTTGCTGATCCGGAAGTACAGTGCATTTTCATCCGGATAGCTTTCGTACCAGAAATTTTGGTCAAGATTTTTCCACAGTGTGATCCCTCTTGCATACAGATCGACCCGAGCTATGTCTTCGACTCGGAATTCCGTGCGGGCGATCGCATTGAGCGTCACATTTATGCTCGTACCATCCTCCGTAAGGAATGCAAACTCCGCCGAATCAGATCCGGTCGGAATAACGCCGATCATCTGCAGCAACGATTTCTGGATCAGAAAGGAGTTCCAGAAATTATCATAGATCTTAAAGTCTTCCAGATATTCGTTTTCGGAGGAAACATAAGGTCTAAGCAGTTCCATCACTTCATCTAGCGCAATACCATTGATGGAAATCAGCCGTGCGAATAACAAATCTTCATAGTCAACAGAAATCCTGACCGCATAACAAGCAAACTCGCCTTCGTCTTCCAACATGGCAACCATGATCGGGAAAATATCGCTATAACTTGTATCGATATACGAGTGTGCATCATGCAGTAGCGCAACGATACGTTGGATCTCAAAATGAATTTCCAAATCCTCCATATTCGGGATACTGTCCAGCAACAGAACAAATTCCCGAATAAATGCTTTTCGCAAATCTTGGCTGAAGAAAAGATTGTCATGCACCAAATAGCCAGCAGCACTGTCCGCATAGTTGCGTTGCTCAAAATAGTAAGTATCGCATATTAGCGGGTGCTTTTCTAGGAAGGTTTCCGCAAGATAAACGATATCCTCTTCCCAAGCGCGATTCCGGCCATCCTCATAGCGGTAGATATAGTCTTCAAAAGATTCGGGAACTACAATTTCGGAAGCAGATGGTTCCGTTTGGTGGGCGCTTTCCAGTTTAGGGTTATCAGATCGGCAGGCACAGCAGAAAAACAATATGGCAAGTATCAGCATAAATAGCAATATAGACTTACGTAGTTTCATATTATTCGCTCCTTGACTATGTGTACAGCACATTTGCATCAGTGTGAAGATATCCACTCGATCGGAATGTTGTTATCCGCCCCAATCTACCAACTTGTTCTTGCCGAACCATATCCGCCAATTGGGTTTGCACAGATCCCAGTATCAAAATAGTAGCACAATCCGGAAGGAAACGCAATATCGATTGAGTTTGACAACGCCAAAAAAGCGGCTCTGATACCATGCCGCAATGTGCGCCGCGAATTTCCCGAAAATCAGCCTTGATTTTATCACAGCACGCCTGCGTTTTCCCTTGCAAAGTTACCGATTTTTGGTATACTGGAAGTAGCATATACCAATGAACCGATCCCAAAGGCAGAAAAGGAGTAACAGCGCTATGAAGAGTCTGCAAGAACAACTGGAAACCCGAAGCAGCGAGTATCTGAGCATCGGCATCACCGCAGATGGCTCCAGAATAGGTTCCATTGCGGTCCCTTGGAAGCGTACCGGTCACGCATTCAATATGCGGACTCCTGATGTGTACATGACCGAGCAGGACTTACACGATCCGCAAATCCGTGAGCTGATGCGTCGCTTCCATGTGGATGGCTGCTATCTTTTCACCCCCTTGGAGGATTACACCATTCTCGGGGAACTGACCGAGTTGCGGGATCTGACGATTTACCGGGGCGATAACCTGACCGATCTGGATTTCCTGACCAAAATGCCGAAGTTGCATATGTTCTATCTGCAATACGCAACGCTGGACAATTTGGATCCTCTGTTCAGTATGCCTACAGATTTCCTCTCCAGTCTAGGGCGCTGTGTTGGTTTCGGTGGTTGTACCATTCGAGATATCAGTCGGCTGGAACACAGCGATATTCAGCTTGCGGAGTTGGTAGTATTGTGCCCTACCGGTGCCAATGAGCAACAGCGCTGGGCTTCCGTTCGGGCTCATGACTATCAATACGGTGAATATACACCCCAATAAACCAAAAAGCTGACTGCCATGGCAGTCAGCTTTTGTTCATTTGGTAATATATCAGCCCAGATGGATCATCAACGACAATACCGCAAACAGCACCATGCTGACCACGGTCATTGCCGACAATGCCGACGAGATCTGCACCCGTTCACCGGGTTCGTCTGCAAAAATGGGGATCACATAAGGCGGCGGCAGAATAAACAGCAGCACCGCTGCACCCTCAAAGATGATTCCATGGAGTACCGTACGGTTGAGAAGGATCAAGATCCCCAGCATCAGTCCCATGATCAAAAGGCGCAATGCTACCAACCCCACTGTCTTCTTCCACGGGATCTCCTTCAAAACCAGATCATAACCGACACTCAGTAAAATGATCATACCGGTAGGTGCGGACACAAAGGAGGTCAGCGAATCCACGATCCCGGCCACACCCCACACTGTCAACTGCTGGTACAATCCGGTCGCACCTACAAGTACGCCCAGTACCAGTGCCCACAAAGTTGGCGTTGCGGCCATATCCCGCAAAATGGATCTCAGATCGCTTTTCCCCACCAACATGGATTTGTAGATCGTAAAGACGAACAACTCTTGACCCATGACCAGCATTGCAAATTTCGACGCACTTTCATCGGGGAACAGCAATGCAAACAGGGAAAAACCCAGCATTCCGGCTTCGAATCCCGCATTCAGAAACGGCGCCAAGCGACTTGGCATTTTCGCCATCCGGATCAAAAGATGCCCCAGCATCAAGCTGACGACGCAGATCAGAAAGATCAACACCGGCTGGATCATAGCCTCCAGCGAATAATCTGCCGTGGCAAAGGCATCAAACAACACAAAAGGCAATGTCAAATTGATGATCACCTTTTTCAGGGTATCCACGCCGTCACGGCTAATAAACTGCTTGCTTCGACACCACATACCCATGGCCAACGCCAGAAACACCGGCAAAGCCGTTTCGATGACCGTGATCACTTGATAACACCCTTTTGCAGAATGATATTGGCGTAGATGGCAGTTTCTCCTGTCTGGATGATGCAATAGCAATCCTGCGCCTCGTCATAGAAACGGAAACGCTCATACTGACCCACTGCCGCTTCACCCCGTTCATCATGCCGGGCAATGATCTGCTTGTAGGTCTTCCAGATGGGGATCTCCAAACCCTTGTCCTGCTCGCCCACTTCCATGATCATGGCAGGCGTATCGACATAAGTATCCAAAGGAATGACCTGCAGAATGGCTTCCAACAATTCGGGAACACCATGGCCATCGGCACGGATGAAGATGGCATTCTTGGCCTTTGCCATTCGGGCACCGGGGAAATTACCATCGCCGATGCAGATGCGATCGCTATGACCCATCTCAGCCAGCACCTTCAGCAATTCCGGCGACAGAATGGGGGGAATGTTCTTTAACATAATGATACCTCCATAATTGTGTTCAAATTTCCAGTTTATCGTGCTGTTATGCAACACCATTGTAGGGGGCGGCGCCCTCGACGGCCTCTACAATCCGTATTACCAACAGTGCGATAAACTCCAATTTATGAATCTCTTCCGTTTTCAAAAAGTGGCGGTCCGGAGACCGCCACTTTGCGATGGAAAAGGAATTAGTAAGCCTTGTACATGGGGCCGTAGGCGGCACAAGCGCGATAGTCGGCGCCTTCCTTGTCCATGCCAAAGGCATTCCAAGCAGCAGGACGGAAGATATCCGCATCGGGAACGTTGTGCATACACACGGGAATGCGCAGCATGGAGCACATGGTGATCAAATCGGCACCGATGTGACCATAGGAGATCGCACCGTGGTTGGCACCCCAGTTGTTCATCACATCGTAAGCGGTCTTGAAGGGAGAGCCTTCCTTACCATCACAGCGAGGCGCAAACCAAGTGCAGGGCCAAGTGGGGTCGGTACGCATCATCAGCGTCTTGGTGACATCATCCGGCAACTGCACGGTCCAGCCTTCTGCGATCTGCAGCACGGGACCCAGACCCTTCACGAGATTCAGACGGATCATGGTAGCGGGCATCTCGGCACGAGTCGTGAAGGAGGAGGAGAATCCGCCGCCACGGAAGTAACCGTTGTCGGCTGCGGGCCAGGTAGTAGCTGCGGTCATCTTCTCGATATCTTCCTCAGTGACTTCCCACCACTTCTTCATAATGCCGTTGCCGTTTTCATCCTTGCACTCACCGCAAGCATCCAGAGCGGTAGCGCCGGAGTTGATCAGATGGATGAAACCGCCGTTTTCCAGAGCCTTGCCTTCCACCTTGTAGCCGGAAGCACGCTCGCAAGCCTCGGGAGACCAGTAAGTACGCACATCGGAGAACATCTGCGCACGGTTGGTCAGCAGTTTCATGAACAGCATGCCCAGACCGTTCAGCACGTCGTTTTCGGTGGCCAGAATGAAAGGCTCACGGGCGCCGTCGTGGTCGAAGGTAGAGTTGAGCAGAGCCTCGGGGAAGTCGCAGTTGGGATAGAAGTCCGTCCACTGACGCTGACCTTGGAAGCCACCGGCGATGGCATTGTGGCCGACCATTTCCTCTTCACGGCCCTCGGGCAGGTTGGGGTTGCCATTGAACAGGTCCTTAATGATGCAGTACATCTTGGCCAGGAAATCCCACTGCTCGGCCTTCTTCTCGTCGGAGGTTCTGACGAACTCGGGGTTCTTATCCCAGCCTTCCTTGCAATGCTCTGCCATCCAAACCTTCAGGCGAGCCACTTCGTCGGCATCATAAATGCCTTCGGACATTCTGCGGATGATCTCGACTTCGTCCACGGATTCCACGCGCATACCCAGATAAGACTCAATGAAAGCAGGATCGATGATGGAGCCGCCGATGCCCATGCAGATGGAGCCGATCTGCAGATAGCTCTTACCACGCATGGTAGCAACCGCCACAGCAGCCCGGGCAAAGCGCAGCAACTTCTCCTGCACGTCGGCAGGAATGTTGGTCACTTCGTCCAGATTCTGAACATCATGGCCATAGATACCGAAGGCGGGCAAGCCCTTCTGTGCATGGGAAGCCAAAACGGAAGCCAGATACACAGCGCCGGGACGCTCGGTGCCGTTGAAGCCCCAAACGCCCTTGATGGTCTGCGGATCCATGTCCATGGTTTCGGAGCCGTAGCACCAGCAAGGTGTCACAGTCAGGGTAATGTCCACACCATTTCTCTTAAACTTTTCAGCGCAGGCAGCAGCCTCAGCCACACGGCCGATGGTAGTGTCAGCGATGATGACCTTAACGGGTTCGCCATTGGAGTACTGCAGGTTCTCCTCAAACAGTTTCTTGGCGGCATGAGCCATTGCCATGGTCTGCTCTTCCAGAGATTCGCGGACCTTCAGCGGGCCACGGCGGCCGTCGATCGTGGGGCGAATACCGATCACAGGATATTCACCAATATATCTGTTGTTTGCCATACGATTTCCTCCTGATTCTCGCCGTGTAGATACACGGTGTATTGATATAATGAATTTATATAAAGCACAAAGGCTTATATACTATTTTACGATCATACAACATGGAAGCCGCATCATTTTCGCCGGTTCGGTGCTACCGGCCATGCGCTCCATCAAATAGCGGGCGGCCACCTGTCCGATTTGCTGCTCCGGCTGCTGGATTACCGGCAGCGGCGGATCCATTATGGTGCATACCTCCACGCAGTCAAAGCCCACGATATCCAACTCTTCCCGAATGCGGATCCCCTGCTCCCGGGCTGCGGTAATCACGCCGACTGTAATATCGTAATTGGTCGATACCACGGCGGTCGGTCGGTCCTGCAACGCCAACAAGGTCTTCATGCCACGGTAACCCGTTGCAAACGAATTGTCGTCGCTGAGAAACAACGCATCATCATACAAGATCCCATTTTCGGATAAGGCACGTAAATATCCGATCTGCCGCTCCTTGGCGGTAAAAACAGATTTCGGTCCGGTGACGATCGCAATACGGCGATGTCCCTTTCCGATCAGCGCAGACACCGCTCTGTTCACCACATCCGCATTATCCACCAGCACCACATCACTATGAACGCCTTGAATCATCCGATCCACCTGAACAACAGGCACATTGTGATGGGCGGTCAGCTCGTAAAATTCCTCCGCAGACAGATCCTCCGGAAAGTAGATCAAGCCGTCAATTCCATGACTGATCAAGTAGAACAGATTATCCCGCTCCAGACCATGGTTGGAGGAGTAGCAGGAGATGATGGTATGATACCCATGCTCCCGCAATGCCTTATCCAACGCCATAAGGACATTGCCGAAAAAAGGGGCCGTCATATCCGGTAGCAACACACCCACCGTTCTGCTACGTTGGGTCTTGAGACTGCGGGCAAAGGGATTCACACGAAAATCCAGTACATGGATGGCCTCGGCAATCGCAGAAGCAAGCTCCGGCCGGACATTGCCGCCATTGATATATTTGGATACCGTAGAGACGGAAACACCGGCTCTGCGGGCAACGTCTTTGATTGTGGCCATGCCGGTTCCTCCAAATTTGCGCGAAACGTTTCGCTTCGTGGGGCTACCGCACCCTACGCATTAATAATATAAAAACATTTTTGTGCTGTCAACACAAAAATCAAATTTTGCACTTGATTTTTTTAGTGAAGTTTATTATAGTATAGAGGAACTGAATCAGGGATGTCGCCACTTTATCGTTAAAAAAATGTCGATATCTCCCCTAAAATCCGGCGTTGTTCGGATTTTTTGTTCATTATAGATAGTCGAAACGTTTCGTCTTTAGTTAGACTCTCTAAAATCGGCTATCTACTCTGCGCCGTTTGCGCAGAATACCCCAATTAGAAAGGTGATTTAGGAATGGGCGAAACAATTCTGAAGATGCAAGGCATTCAGAAATACTTCCCCGGCGTTCACGCCCTTGACGACGCACAGCTCGAAGTTCGAGCCGGCGAAGTGATGGCGTTGGTCGGTGAAAACGGCGCCGGCAAATCTACGCTGATGAAGATTCTGACCGGTATCTATCCCAAAGACGGTGGCACCGTGGAGTTCATGGGTGAGCAGATTGAACTCACCGGTCCCAAGCACGCACAGGATTTGGGCATTTGCATCGTGCATCAGGAGCTGAATCTGATGCAGCATCTTACTGTTGCAGACAATATTTTTATCGGTCGTGAGCCCACCAAGGGTTTGTTCTTGGATCAGGCGAAGCAGAACCAGCTGACCCAAACGCTGTTGGACAGCCTACACTTGAGCATCAACCCCACTGCGGTCGTTCGGACGCTCTCCGTTGCGAAGCAACAGATGGTGGAAATCGCCAAGGCGCTTTCCTACAACAATACCAAGTTGCTGATTTTGGATGAGCCCTCCGCCGTGCTGACCGATACCGAGATCGACGATCTGTTTGTCTTCATTCGTCAGCTCAAGGCCACCGGTGTTGGCATCATCTACATCTCCCACCGTATGGATGAGTTGGAGCGCATCACCGACCGTATCACCGTCATGCGAGACGGTCAGTACGTCGGCACTGTCAATACCGCCGAGACCACCATCCCTGAGATCGTGCGCATGATGGTCGGTCGTACTATTTACGAAGATCCCAAGACCTGCTCCGCCGTTCCCGCTGATGCACCCGTCATTTTGGAGTGCGAGGGTCTGCGTAGCATCGATGTCCACGACGTCTCCTTCAGCTTGAAGAAAGGCGAGATCCTCGGCTTCTCCGGTCTGATGGGCGCCGGTCGTACGGAAACGATGCGTCTTCTGTGCGGTGCTGACAAAATGGAAGCCGGCGTGATCCGTATCAACGGTCAGGAAGTAAAGATCCGCTCCACCACTGACGCCGTTCATCACGGTATCGGTTACCTCAGCGAAGACCGGAAGCGTTACGGTCTGTGTCTGGGTCTGAGCATCACCGACAACACCGTGATGCCCAGTCTGGATGAGTTGTTCCGCGGTCTGTTTGTCAACGGCAGCAAGGCCGATGGCTACTCCGATGAATATGTGGAAAAGCTGCACACCAAGACACCCTCCTCCCGTACCAAGGTAGGCAGTCTGTCCGGTGGTAATCAGCAGAAGGTAGTCATCGCCAAGTGGCTGCTGCGAGATTGTGACATTCTGATCTTCGACGAGCCTACCCGTGGCATCGACGTGGGTGCCAAGAGCGAGATCTACAAGCTGATGAATCAGCTTGCCGCAGAAGGTAAATCCATCATTATGATCTCCTCCGATATGCCGGAGCTGTTGCGTATGTCTGACCGTGTTGTGGTCATGTGCGAAGGCCGCATCACCGGTGAGCTGGACATCAGCGAAGCAACCCAGGAAAAGATCATGACATTTGCGACCAAACGTGAAGTGGGGGTATAATTCAATGAACAAACTCGGAACTAAAAAACTGGATATGCAGAAGCTGCTGGCTCCGACCGCGCTGGTGATCCTGTATGTCTTCTTCTCCATCATCGGTAACAACTTCTTCAGCATTACCACCTTCCAGAACATCCTCAACGCATCCTACTACATCGGCTTCATGGCCTTCGGCGTTACCTTCATCATCATCACCGGCGGCATCGACCTGTCCCTGGGCACCGTTATGATGACCTCCGCCCTGCTGGGCGCTTACGCCTTCAAGCAGGGTCTGCCCCTGATCGTGGGCGTGATCCTGACCGTCGTTGTGTCCATGGTCTTCGGCCTGCTCAACGGCATCATGGTTGCCAAGCTGAAGCTGCCTCCCTTCATCGCCACGCTGGGCACGCAGATGGTTTCCATGGGTCTGGGCTCTATCATCACCAAGACCCAGTCCCAGGTTTGGCCTATTGCCACCGCGGAAGTGGGCGGCTGGTTCAAGAAGATCTTCATCCGTACCGAACTGTTCGGCTTCCTGCCCATCGGCGCTGTGTGGCTGTTCGCCTTCTTTATCATCGCTTCTTTGATCCTGCACAAGAGCAAGCTGGGCCGCTACTTCTACGCCATCGGCTCCAACGA
>CAZOVE010000060.1:0-12485 GCA_964583135.1 uncultured Oscillospiraceae bacterium
CGGGACGGCGCATATCAGCTCTATTGTACTGCGATGGCTATGGATGGTATAGGTGATCTTCATGCAGCTTTTGAGCAACTGAAGAAGAAACTGGCAGCACAAGGGCTCTTTGATCCGGCACATAAGAAGCCGCTCCCAAAGTATCCCGGAACGATTGGTATTGTTACCAGTTCTGCCGGTGCCGCAGTTCATGACATGTTGCGTATTTTGCGTAAACGCTATCCGCTCAGCCGGGTTTTGTTGCTTCCGGTGCGTGTGCAGGGTGTGGAAGCCCCTGCAGAGATCGCTGCTGCGATTGGTTATGCCAACTATTACCAACTTGCTGATCTACTGATCGTGGGACGCGGAGGCGGTAGCATTGAGGATCTTTGGGCCTTCAATGATGAACGAGTGGCCTATGCCATTTATCAATCCCGGATCCCCGTGATCTCTGCGGTGGGGCATGAGCCGGATGTGACCATCTCAGACTATGTCGCAGATCTTCGAGCAGCCACACCATCCAATGCGGCAGAGCTTGCAGTGCCGGATCAGGATGCGTTACGCCAAACATTGGATACGATGGAATCGGCCATGGCTACGGCACTCAACCGTCATGTGAAGGCGGCGCAGCAACACTTGAAAGTACTCTCCGGCAGCCCGGGGCTACAAAGTCCTCTTCGCACCATAGACCAGAAAAGAAAAACACTGGAATTGCTGTGTAGTCGGATGACTGCAGCTCAGAATCATACGCTCCATCGCAGAAACCAGCACTTCATTGCTCTCACCGCAAAACTTGATGCGATGAGTCCGCTGAAAGTGTTGACTCGTGGATATGCTATAGTACAGACCGAAGATGGCGCTGTTCTGCGATCGGTACATCAGGTACAGCCGGAGCAAACCTTTACCGTTACCCTTAGCGACGGTTGCATTCGAGCAATCGTGACCGGAAAGGAGAATGACAATGACGACAAATGAAAAGAATATGACCTTTGAGCAATCCATGCAGCGTTTGGAACAGATCGTTCGTATGCTTGAGCGTGGTGATGCGCCTCTGGATGAGAGCCTCAAATTGTTCCAAGAGGGGACTCAGCTTGTTCGCACCTGCGGAAAAATGCTGGACGATGCGCAGTTGCAGATCCAGAAAGTGATGACTGCTACAGACGGTACGCCCGTTTTGGAGGAATTTGAGGATGAATGAGCGTACTGAGGAATATCGGCAGTACATTACCAAATATTTGCAGGATTGGTACTGCCGTTTTCACGATGAGCCGCAAAAAACACTGTTCGATGCCATAGAGTATAGTCTGCTGGCCGGTGCAAAACGCTTACGTCCGATCTTGTGTTTTGAATTCTGCCGTTTATGTGGCGGTGATTGGAAGCAGGCTGCTCCCTTTGCGGCCGCTGTTGAGATGATCCATACGTATAGCCTGATCCATGATGATCTTCCTTGCATGGATAATGATGATTTTCGTCGGGGCAGACCCACCAATCATAAAGTCTATGGTGAAGCCATGGCTTTTCTTGCTGGCGATGCGCTGGTGACGGATGCTTTTACCGTGGCATCTACTGCTCAGTTAGAGCCACAATCTGTACTAACGGCGATCCAGATCTTGTCGGAATGCGCCGGTTCTCTTGGTATGGTGGGTGGTCAGGTGTTGGACATTCAGTCGGAATCACGTCTGTTGACAGAGCAGGAAGTTCTGGACATCCAGCAGCGAAAGACCGGCTGCCTGATTAGTGCAGCTTGTAGCATGGGTGCAGTTGCCGGTGGTGCTACAGAGGAACAGTTTGATGCAGCTTGTCGGTTTGCGGCCGGGTTGGGTCTGGCGTTCCAGATTCGGGATGATATGCTGGATGTGATCGGTACGGAAGAGGAGATGGGCAAGGGAGTCGGTACTGACGAAAAGAAGAATACATTTGTCCGCCTTTACGGTCTTGAACGGTGTGAAGAACTGGTGCATCTATATACAGGATCGGCACTGCTTGCTCTGCAGGATTTTGAAAATACGGAATACCTTATTGAATTGACCAACAGCCTTACGAACAGAAGAACTTGATCATCACGCCCCCTGTGGCATCGCTGCAGGGGGATTTTTTGTGCTTCAGAATGTAATATGTTCCGTGTTTTTCCATAAAATCAGATGTTTTAATGAAACTGAAACTGAAATTGAATATTCACAAAAAGTTTCGACATTCTGGTAACTATGTGATATAATATATTCGTATGTACGCTATTTTGGGGGAATTGTTATGGCATTTGTAGAATTTGAGAATGTTAGTAAGGTGTATCAGATGGGTGAGGTGGGTATTAATGCGCTCCATGATACATCCTTTTCTGTTGAAAAAGGGGAGCTGGTGGTCATTGTTGGACCTTCCGGTGCAGGCAAGACAACCCTTTTGAATATTCTGGGTGGTATGGATACTCTCAGTAGCGGTCGAGTGGTTCTCGATGGTCGGGAAATCTCCGGTATGAGTCGCCGTCAATTGACGGATTATCGCCGCCATGATGTGGGATTTGTATTTCAGTTCTATAATCTCATCGGCAACCTGACGGCTCTGGAAAACGTAGAGCTTGCCAACCAAATCTGCCGCCATCCGTTGGATGCGGAAACGGTGTTGCGCAGTGTTGGCTTGGGAGAGCGCCTGAAGAACTTTCCCGGTCAGCTTTCCGGTGGAGAGCAGCAACGGGTCGCCATCGCTCGTGCGCTAGCGAAGAATCCCAAATTGCTTCTTTGTGATGAACCCACCGGTGCTTTGGACTACCAGACCGGAAAGGCGATTCTGAAGCTGTTGCAGGATCAATGTCGCAAGTCCGGCATGACGGTCATTATCATTACCCATAACGGTGCATTGACTGCCATGGCAGACCGTGTGATCAAGGTTCGCAACGGCACAGTGGTGTCGCAAATGAAAAATGAAAAACCTTTGGACATTGCGGAGATTGAATGGTAATGAAAAGAAATATGATGCGCAAAAATCTGACGCAGAGTATTTTGAGATCTCTGGGTCGCTATATTGCCATAGTTGCCATCATTGCGTTGGGATGCGCCATTTTCGTTGGACTGCGAGTCACAAAAACGGACATGGTTCTGACCGGACAGGAGTATGCCGATGGGCAGAATATGTTTGATCTGCGGTTGCTTAGTTCCTATGGTTGGACGCAAAAGCAGGTGGATATCCTTGCGGCACTCGATGGTATCGTGGATGCTGAGGGTAGTATGTATGTCGATGCCTTTGCTAGTGTGGGTAGTGGAGACGATAGTGTTTTCCGCTTTCACAGTGTCCCGGAGAATGTGAATCGGCCGTACTTACTTCATGGTAGCCTGCCTCGAAATTCGGATGAGTGCCTTGTGGATGGTGTATATTTCGACGAATCGGCAATTGGCAAGCAACTTACGATTTCTTCCAATAATAATGATACGGACACCTTGGAATCTCTGACGAAAACGACTTTTACGATCGTTGGTGTGGTCAGTTCGCCTCTGTACATGGACATGACCCGTGGCAGTACATCTCTTGGCAGTGGCAGTATCTCAGCCTATGTATATCTGCCTGAGGCTGCCTTCAATTTGGATGTCTATACGGAGATCTACCTGACCATCCGTGGTGACCACACGATCTACGCACAAAGCTACAACGATATACTGGAAGATTGGGAAAAGCAGATGGAGTCATTATCTGCTCCTGCGGCACAAGATCGACTGGATCAATTGCTGGAAGAGGCAGAACGAGAATATGCTGACGGCCTCTCACAATACGAAGAAGGTGTGGCAGAATTCGAGAAGGGCAAGAGGGATGTTGCCCAGCAATTGGCACAAGCCCTGAAGGAACTGATGGACGGTCAATCTGAACTGAATGCGAATTTTTCGACCTTGCTGGATGGAGAAACGCAACTGAATGATGCTCAGACTCAGCTCGACGAAGGCAAGGCCACATTGGATGCGGCAAAACTGGAATTGGAAAATGGAAAAGCGGAGGCATTTGCCCAGATCGCGGCTGCATATACTGAGTTGATGGCCAATTATAAGCTGGTGACGCAGAGCCTTACACAAGTGGGGGATGGCATCGTCCAAATTGATGCTGGTATTGCACAAATAGATTCCGCCTTGCCCCAGATAGAAGACGGCTTGGCCCAGATCGAAGAGAATCTACCCATGCTGGAGCTTATGATCTCTCTGACACAATCGCAGATCCGGTCGACCCAAGCTGCTTTGGAAGCGGCGCAGCGTATCGGTGCCGATAGCCTTGTGCAGGAATTGACTGCTAAGCTGGAAGAGCAGACAGCGCAACTGGATGCGTACCAGTCCCAGCGGCAATTGGCGCTGCAGACGCAGCAGGAATTGGAAGCCACACGTACCGAGCTGACCAATACCCGCAATGAATTGGTGGCGCAACGTCAGGAGCTGGTGCAGACCCAAACGATGCTGAATAAGTCCAAAAGTGCTATCGAGTCCGGCTTTGTGGAGCTGGAAACCAATCAAGCATTGCTTGAAAACCAGTTTGCTTCTGCGCAAGCCCAGCTCAATGCCGGCTATCTGGAATTGCAGGCCGGGCAGGAACA
Source organism: uncultured Oscillospiraceae bacterium (assembly GCA_964583135.1). Classification (GTDB taxonomy): domain Bacteria; phylum Bacillota; class Clostridia; order Oscillospirales; family Oscillospiraceae; genus Faecousia. Next base: position 4,541 of record CAZOVE010000060.1, read on the forward strand.
GTTGGACCTCAAGAAAGCTGAGCTTGCAGAAGGGCGATCCATGTTAGAGTCTGCTAAACAGCAACTGGAACAGGGCTGGGAGGAGTATTACGACGGGAAATCGCAAGCGGAGACAGAGCTTGCCGACGCACAATCCAAGCTTTGGGATGCACGGCAGCAGCTTCTCGATGCACGAAAGACCATTGATGAAATGCAACTACCGGAAGTGTTTGTCCTGACACGCAATACCAACGCAGGATACCTTGCGTTGGACAGTAATTCCGATATCGTATTCGGCATTGCCAGAGTGTTGCCGATGTTTTTCCTGCTGATTGCGGCATTGGTATGCATCACAACGATGACTCGCATGGTGGAAGAGGAGCGTACGCAGATCGGAACGCTGAAGGCTCTTGGCCACAGCAATGCGTCGATCATGGGTAAATACATCTGGTACAGCGCTTCTGCTGCTATCATTGGCTGTACCATCGGTATCATAGTGGGCAGTACGTTCTTTCCGATCCTTTTGTGGAATGCCTATGGTATCATTTTCAACATTCGTCCCAATATTGCTCTGACTGTGGATTGGGGCTTGAGTTTGACTATGTCGGCAGTGTATATCGGCGTCTCAACTTTGGTAACATGGTATTGCTGTCGGCGCACCTTGGCAGAAGTTCCTGCCACGCTGATTCGGCCCAAATCTCCGGAAACGGGCAAGAAGATTTTCTTGGAATATCTGCCGATTTGGAAGAAACTCAGTTTTCTGAATAAGGTGATGCTGCGTAATGTGTTCCGTTATAAGCAACGCTTCTTGATGATGCTCATCGGTATTGGTGGGTGTACTGCTCTTCTGTTGACTGGCTTTGGTTTGCGCGATACAGTTGTAGACATTGCGGAAATTCAGTTTGAGAATGTCAATCATTTTGATCTGGAAGTCTACTTCTCCGCAGGACAGGAGCAGCAAGAACGGGATGCCTTTGTTCAAGAATTGAAAGATGAAGGCATCAGTGCCGATGCCGGCTTCTTCTATCAAACCAGCGTGGAGCTGGAATTTGATTCTCTGGTTAGGGATGTATATCTCATTAGTGCAGAGGATGGCATCCGGGATTATCTGTCCTTTACATGGCAAGAGCAGGATTTGGGCATGCCCGGAGTAGGGGAAGCCTTCCTGTCGGTGGGTGTTACAGAGATTCTGGGTATCCAATTGGGAGATACCATTCAGGTGCGCACATCAGATATGGAGGTGTTGACGCTTACCGTTGCCGGCATTTATGAAAATCACGTGTATAATTATTTGGTGGTCTGTCCCCAAACGCTGCAGGAGCAATGGGGGTATGCGCCGGATGTGCAGATGGCGTTTTTGATGGTCTACAGCGGCGTAGATGTCCATGAAGCAAATGCGATCGTCGGCACAATGGAAGGGGTCATGAATACCATCGTTTGTGAGGATAGTGCAAATATGGTCAATTCCATGATGGATGCACTAAATCTGCTTCTTTCTGTGGTGATCATCTGCGCCGGTGTGTTGGGTGCGATCGTGTTGTACAACCTAACTAATATCAACATCAATGAACGCATTCGGGAGATTGCGACGATTAAGGTTCTTGGTTTTAACGCCGGTGAAACTTCTGCTTATATTTTCAAGGAGAACATTTTGCTCACTTTCATCGGCGTGATCTTTGGTTTACCTCTAGGTCGGGTGTTCCTAAGTTTCGTCATGGAGAACATCAAAATCGATATGGTCTGGTTCAAGACACGCCTTACTTTCCCTTCTTACATTTATGCTGTGATACTGACGATCCTGTGTGCGCTGATCGTGGATTTGGTGTTCCACTATCGCCTGCAGAAGATCAATATGGCAGAAGCATTGAAATCTGTGGAATAAAAAAACGGAGCCAACTGGCTCCGTTTTTTTAGGCGTATTTTTCCTTCAGGTACATAATTGCTTCTCGGTATCCTTCCAATCCGTGGCCTTTAATGGTCTTTTCGCAGTAAAGACCGGCGTATGAAATCTGCCGAAACGCTTCCCTTGCATCCACGTTGGAGATGTGTACCTCCACGGTCGGGATGGCAACCGCTTTCAGCGCATCCAAAATGGCAACGGAAGTGTGGGTATAGGCAGCAGGATTGATTACGATCCCATCAAATTGCTGATAGGCGGCCTGAATGGTATCCACGATCGCACCTTCGTGATTGGATTGGAATTTTACGATTTCCAGATTTTCCTCTTGAGCAGTTTGGTCGATTAGTGCCAACAGATCTGCGTATGTCTGCTTACCGTAAATGCCGGGCTCGCGGATACCCAGCATATTGATATTTGGTCCGTTAATAACAAGAATCTTCATGAAAAAGCCTCCGAATCAGCCTGTGCAAAAATGTAAGGTGATGGCTTCGAGCGTGGCATCGATGCTGCCGTTGTTGTCGAGAATATGGTCTGCGAACTGTTTATACAAAGGCGCACGTGCGGCATACATCTGCGTCAAATTCTGTTTTTGCGACAAAGGGCGACCTTCTGTTGGTAATTTTTCCGGATCCCGAACTAGCCAGAAAATCACACCGTTTTGATGCAACAATGCATAGTTTTCCTGCCGAGTCACGCAGCCACCACCGGTGGCAATGACGAGTCCAGATTCTTTGCTCAATTGCTGCAATGCAAGGGTTTCCAGAATTCGGAAAGTGCCTTCACCATCCTCGGCAAAGATCTGTGGGATGCTCTTTTGCGCCATGGCTTCGATGGCTTCGTCTGCATCGACGAAGGTTTTACCTAACCGTTGCGCCAGAAGACGTCCGATGGTGGATTTACCGCAACCCGGCATTCCAATGAGCACGATATTCTCCATTTGCTGACGCAATATGGCATGAATTTCTGCGATCTTGGCATCGTCAATGGCTGTTCCGGTGAACCATTCGGCACTTTCTTTTGCCTGTGCCACCAGCATCCAAAGTCCGTTCATGGTTTGCAGACCACGTTCCTGCGCATCCAGCAGGAGTTGTGTTCGTGCAGGGTTATAAACCACATCCAACACAGCCTCCAAATTTGGAAGCTGTGAAAGGTCAATGGGACTTTGCGCCACATTTGGGTACATTCCGACCGGTGTGCAATTGACAACAACGGCAGCGTCTGCATGTTTATAAAGTGTATCATAGGTGTTTGGCCCTGTACGAGAAAGGATGATTACATTTGCGCCCCGTTCTTTCAGGACCGCTACTACAGTATTAGATGCGCCACCGCTGCCACACACCAGACATTTCCTGTCCGCAACTTCAACACCGCAGTGCTGTAGCATCGCCCGGAAACCATAATAGTCTGTGTTGTGGCCGATGAGTTTCCCGTTTTGGCGCACAATGGTATTTACAGCACCCAGTAATTGGGCGGTGGGAGATAAAGCATCCAGATAGGGGATGACCTCTTTTTTGTAGGGCATGGTCACATTTAGACCCGTAAAGTCACCATATCGTAAGAATTCTTCCAATTGCTCTGGATCTTTTTCGTAGAGCGCATAGTTGTAATTTCCCAAAAGCCGATGGATCTGGGGAGAATAGCTGTGCCCCAGTTTTTGCCCAAGTAAACCACATTTCATTATACAACCTCACAATAGCTGCCGAGGTATTTGAATTCCTCGCACAAGTCATCCAACTCGCACATGAGTTGCAAAAACTCCTCGGAGTAGATGGATGTGTCCAAATCGAAGTAGAACATGAATTCAAAATCGCGGTCAGGGATGGGGCGGCTTTCCAACTTAGTCACATTGATACCTAGTGTATACAGCCGCGCAAGAACTTTGTACAGTGAGCCGGGGCGGTGTGGCAGGATCATCATGATGCTGGTCTTGTCCGAGCCGGGATAGATTTCAAGTTTTTTGCTGATGCAAATGAATCGGGTGTGGTTATTCCCTTTGTCCTGCACGGAGAACTTGAGACAGGTTAGATTGTAAAGTTCTGCGCAATTGCGGCTAGAGAGGGCAGCAACATCGGTTCGACCGGATTCGCTGACCATTTGCGCAGCGATTGCGGTGTTTGCCACCGGAATGACCTTTACATCCTTCAGGCTTCCAAGAAAATCACTGCACTGATTGATGGCTTGCTCGTGGGAATAGATCTCCCGAATGGATTCGAGTGTAGCACCGGGATTGACTAGCAGATTGTGGTCGACTTTCAGGCGAAACGTGCGAACAATGGAAAAATTGTGCCGGATCATCAAGTCGTAGACCTTTTTCACGGAACCGGCCGTGGAGTTTTCAATGGGGAGAATGCCGTATTGACACAGTCCTTGTTCAATGGCAGTAAATACACCTTCGAAATTCTTAAAATACAGAATGAAGGGATTCTTGAAGATTTTTTCACAGGCAATTTGAGAATATGCACCTTCCACGCCTTGGCAAGCGACAATGGCACTTTGGGGGAAAAGTTTTGGGGTTGTGTCAATGGCATCTGCAATGCGTTGATACAGGGCAGTCACGCTGTCTCCTAGTTTGCTTTGATAACTTCGGCTGAGCTCAAAGAGCATTGAGTAGAGCACACGGGTATAGTTGGCCATTTCCGGTCCTGCTTTTGCGGCCACATCCTGCAACTTTTCCCGTTCACGGGCAGGAACGTAGATTGGCATTTTGTGGGATTTCTTGTAGTCTGCAATCTGGGCGGAAACTGCCATGCGTTGGGCAAATAAGCGTACGATCTCGTCATCAATTTGATCGATTTCACCACGAAGTTTCTGAATGTCCATGATTATTCCTTCTTTCTGCTGGTCTGGGTGTTACCTAAGATCATGTCGTAAATGGCGACGGCGGCTGCCGCTTCCACAACCGGCACGGCTCTGGGGACGATACAAGGATCGTGACGTCCTTTTACCTCGATATGCGTGCATTCTCCGCGGCTCAAATCAACGGATTGCTGATGGCGGGCGATGGAGGGCGTGGGTTTGATGGCAACGCGGAATAAGACGGGCATGCCGTTGGTGATTCCGCCCAAAATGCCGCCGCATTGGTTGGTCATTGTAACGATCTTTCCATCTTCGACACAGAAAGCGTCGTTATTTTCGCTACCACAATACAATGCTGCGTCAAAACCGGAGCCAAAATCCAAACCTTTTACAGCCGGGATTCCGTAGACAATTTGAGCTATGCGACTTTCCACACCACCGAACATGGGCTCACCGACACCGGCAGGAAGTCCGCATACTGCACACTCAATGATACCACCCAAGCTGTCACCCTCTGCACGGATCTGACGAATATGTTGCTGCATCCGTTCTCCGGCAACGGGGTTGATGACAGGAAAATCCAAATCAATTTTGTCGATTTCCGGATTGATTGGGTCAAAATCATCATCACCGCAGCTACCAATTTGGGAAATATGCGCACCGATGCGGATGCCCATCTGCTGTAACCATTGCTTACACAGTCCGCCGGCGATGCACAATGGGGCAGTCAAACGACCGGAAAAATGTCCGCCGCCGGAGGCGTCCTGGAATCCGCCATATTTGATTTGAGCGGTGTAGTCAGCATGGCCGGGGCGAGGACAGTTGCGCAGGGAAGAGTAGTCGCCGAAGCGTATATTTTTGTTGACGATGATCGCAGCGATGGGGGCACCGCAGGTAAAGCCGTCCAAAACGCCACCCAGAAACTCGGGGTGGTCTTCTTCTTTGCGAGGCGTGGACCAATCGCCTTGGCCCGGTGCCCGGCGATTTAAGAATTGTTGAAGCTGCTCGAAGTCCACGGGTAATCCGGCCGGGATGCCGTCCAAGGTCATACCGATGGCACGTCCATGGGATTGACCAAAAATGGACAATTTCAAATTTTCACCGTAGGTAGAGCTCATATTTTCCTCCTAAACGGGTATATTCCTCCCAGAATTTCGGGTAAGATTTACGGACACAATCAGCACCCAGAATGATGGTCGGGGTTGTACATACTGTTGCAGCGATCGCTGCTGCCATAGCGATCCGGTGATCATTGAAGGCGTCTACCGTTCCACCGGTCAAACCGGTTCCAAAGATTATCAGAGAGTCCTCCGTGGCTGTGGCTTTGCCACCGAGATTTTCGATCATGGCGATGGTGGAAACCACCCGATCGGATTCCTTCAGTCGTAGACGCTGGATATCCGTAAATACAGCACCGTGATTGGCTGCTGCAAATACCGAGAGAATGGGCACAAGATCGGGAATATCCTTAGCGCAGATCATTGCGTTACGATGTGTCAGTTCCTGTAGGTGATCAAGTACCGCCCGGTCTCCTTGAACAGAGTCGATATCTAGCCCTTGGACGGTTATTTGGCTGTTCAGAAATTGCGCAGTCAACCAGAACGCTCCATTGGACCAGTCGCCCTCTACCATGATATAGCCGGGGGAATGGTATGTCGGAGCATGAAATGCAGACATTGCACAATGGGTCAGAGCGATATATGGGGCGGATTCTATATTTCCGGTGATCTGTAGATGGCTGTCACCGATCAGCGATAAGGCAAATAATAATCCGGTAATATACTGGCTGGAAACACCGCCGTCGATGTGGTAATTTCCGGGGCGTAGCTTACCCTGACAGCGCAGGGTATTATCTGTAGGACGGGTTAGCTGACAACCCATACGTTCCATCTCCTCCCAAAGAGGAGACAAAGGACGGCTTGGCAGGCGACCTTCCATCAAGAATGTGGCATCAACACCCATAGCGCCTGCAATGGGCAACATGAAGCGCAGAGTCGAGCCACTTTCGCAACAATGCAAAATCGCAGCTTCCGGTGGGGAAGAAATGGGGATGATATTATAGCTGGAATCATTGCGGTTGATCCGAGCCCCAAGTGCATTCAGACAATCCACAGTAGCCTCAATGTCCCGGTTGGTTTCGGGACAAACCAACTGTGTTGGATTATCCGCAAGAGCTGCACAAATTAGCAGCCGGTGCGCTTGGGATTTGGAAGGGATCACAGTTACATTGCCTCGTAACGGCCGGGGCGTGATGGTAATATCCATATCAAAGACCTTCTTTAATAAAGGTTTTCAGAGCTTCAACAGGGGTAGCGACGATGTCACAGCGGCCGATGCAGCGGGGAATGATGAGATGCACCGTACTGCCGCTGCGTTTTTTATCGGACAGGATATAGTTGTACATGTCTTCTATCGGGTAGTCGATGGTCGTAGGCAGACCGAATTTCCTCAGACAGGAAATGATACGACTTGCATCGGGACATTGGGATGCCCGACTGACGATGGCTATACCAATGGCAACGGATTTTCCGTGTGACAGGGCATAATTGCTCCGTGCCTCGATACCGTGTCCAATGGTGTGCCCAAGATTCAGTTTCATACGTTCGCCTGTATCAAACTCATCCTTTGCCACTACATCACGCTTTAATTCTACGCAACGGGTGATGACTGCTTCCCGGTCAAAATTCAGAACATTCTCTTCCAGATGGGCAAAGAGTATGTGATCATATAAGATGCTGTACTTGATCACCTCAGCACAGCCGTCCCGAAAAACATCTTCCGGCAAAGTATCCAATGTATCAATATCGCACAGAACCAAACTGGGTTGCCAGAAAGCACCGCAAAGATTCTTGCCTGCAGGCAGATCGATAGCAGTCTTGCCGCCGACGGAGGAATCCACCATAGCAAGCAGCGTGGTGGGGACCTGGATAAATGAAATACCTCGCAGATATGTGGCTGCGGCGAAGCCGGTGATATCGCCTACCACACCGCCGCCCAAAGCGACCAGTAGGTCGGAACGGGTCAGTTGTTGCTGTGCCAGATGGTTCACAATATCTAGATAAACGGAACCGTTTTTGCTTTCTTCTCCGGCAGGGAATATAAATTCGCAAACAGAAAGACCGGCATGTTCCAGATTTTCCTTGACCTTGTGACCGTACAGAGGCCAGACATTGGAATCGGAGATAATGGTTGCTTTTTCTGCCTTAGGAAACAGTGTTTTGCAGTTGGCGAGGGTATCAAGTAGATGGCGGCCAATGTGTACTTGATAAC
>CAZOVE010000061.1:0-12161 GCA_964583135.1 uncultured Oscillospiraceae bacterium
TCTGCGGCGAGCACGGCGGCGACCCCATGTCCGTGGAGTTCTGCCACAAGATCGGTCTGGACTATGTGTCCTGCAGCCCCTTCCGTGTGCCCATCGCCCGTCTGGCTGCCGCTCAGGCCGCTATTAAGGATGGCAGGAACTAAGTGATTACTATCGGGAAACAAACCTTCGCATCCTGATTTGAACAAATCTTTATGGCGTCTCGCAGCCTCATCGATTTTTCGGTGAGGCTGCTTTTTTGCTGCGCAATGCCTCCAACTTCGGGCCTGCGGTTTCTCAATTTTATACCACCCCTGTGTCCTGCATAAAATCTTGCTTTATTAAACTGTGCGAACATTTTTCTGTCAAATGCGCGGCTTACGTAGATTTTTTTACCATATTCCCGCCATCTTAGCTTCATTTCTCGACGTTCAGCCTTTGCTCAAAGTACTCTGGCTCGAGGTGATTCTTTGGGTTCGCCTGCTCAAAGATTATGCACAGTTAGATAGTGACAGATATATGAACGCATTAGGCTTATGCACTTTGGGGGACGTTGCGGAAATTTGTTCTTTAGAGAATAAGAGCGATTGTGGATCTGGCACAATGATGTACCAGGTTCTGTGACCGGATTGTCCACGATGCCTACACTGTGGTAATTGGGGGCAAGGAATCCATGCGTAAGAGGAAGGGTCTGCAAGACATCTGACCGATAGTGAATTCAACTACCCATCGCTATACATGGTGGGCTTTGAGGAGTTCGGTGGGCACATTTTGCGCAGCAATGCGCCGGTTACTCCTGAACAGGATTGCCGCAAAATCGTGTTCGCAAGGGCTTATAAAATCTTCTTGCATTTTTTGAACAACAGATGTACAATAAACATCGGAATGCCGAATAAAATAACTTCGGAAAAACGAACAATACAACTGCCTTGAAATGGCGGGTCAGGAGATCGACTTTGTATGGATTATTTGATGGTGGATGCGGTTGCGGCGCAGTGGGGTATCTCCTCACGCAGATTGCAAGTTCTCTGTGCAGAAGGAAAGATTGAGGGAGCAACCCGCTTTGGCAGAGCGTGGATGATCCCCAAAGATGCAAAGAAACCGATAGACGGGAGAACCAAGGCAAGCCGTGAAGTGAAAGCCGAACGGCTGAATGCCGATGTGCCCATGCCGAAAAAGACACCCTTTTTGTATCTGACCAACCTCTATCATACCCCCGGCTGTGCCGAAAATGCCGTTGCGGAGCTGGCGGGCAACCACGAAGCACAGGTGCTTCTGTCTGCAGAGATTGCCTACGCCAAAGGTGAGATCGATAAGGTGTATGATAGTGCAAACTACCTTTTTGGAAAGCATTCCGGCTTCTATGCGGTGCTTGCTACAGGTACGCTTCTGGCACAGTGCGCCATCTGGCGCGGCGACCTGCATATGTGGCGCAAGGCGAAAATACATATTGCCCAAGCAAATGCACAGAATGATGTGGAAAGAGAGATCATAACCCTTTGCATTTGCGCCGTTGACAGTATGCTCTATGACGTGGAAAATTTCCCGGATTGGTTTAAGATCGGGTGCTTTGAGCTGTTACATAAAGATACCTTGCCTGCCGCGAAGGTGTATTATACCCGATATATTTACGCTGCAGGCTCCGGCCTTGCCTCTCAGGCCTTTGAACTGAAAGGTGTTACGGGACTTGCGCTTATGGGACTTTTGCCGGCAACCATCGAGCCCATGATCTCTCAGGCAATGGCAGATAACACGGTGATCACCGAGATCTATCTGCGGCTGATCTGCGCCGTTACCTATCACTATACGGACAACGATCAGCAAGCCATTCGACACATTGACAAGGCAATCGCCCTTGCTCTCCCTGATAAGCTCTACGGTATTCTGGCGGAGCATTGCCGCAATATCGGAAAGCTGATCGAGCTTCGGCTAAGAGCCGTGGATGAAATGGCATGGAACGAGGTAAACCGCCTGTTCAAGGGGTATGTGGAGAATTGGTCGAAGTTGAACAGCCAGATCACAGGCCGCCAGATCGTTGCAAATCTGTCTGCCCAGCACCGTGAGGTTGCACGTCTTGCAGCATTCAAATTATCCGATGCGCAGATCGCAGCAAGACTCAATATGTCGGTATCAGGCGTGAAACAAGCTGTCCGAGCCATTAAAACCAAGAGTGGTTTGGAGCGGGATGACTTCGCTGCGATCCTCTGAAACTGTACCAAAGCATCCACAAAAAGTGCTGATGCAAAGGAAGAAGACGCAAAAAGTTTGTACTTATTTTCGCTTTTGAGGTAATACCCAAGATCAAAAAATCTGCTATACTATCATCAATCGGACGGTAGGTAGCAGATTTTTTATTTTGCTATTACGAATGATACTCCCACGGAAAGGAGAATAAAATGCTAATGACCGTATTTGGAATTGACACGGAGCAAGCTCAGCAGATCCCAAAAGAGCCAAAAGAAGGTGCGTTGTTCAAGGTGATAACCGCATACGGTAAGACTTTTGAGATACGGTATGGGTATTACGAGGAAAGCGACCGCTATGCGCAGAGAGCGGAACCAATGGAGATCTACCCGAACTTCATCGACGATCCGCAGTTTACTGATGAGGGCATACCCTTTGCTACGGCGATGCAGGTCACCTGTGAACACTATCAGGGCAAGGTCTACGAGGACAGCGTTTGCGACAACTGTATATTTTATAAGCCCTGCGATGAATTGCTCGGCGTTTGCCGATGCAAAGCAAGACGGAAGAAAAACGACTGACAACGACGAAAACAATGATTTTCTTATCCCATAAGAAGGTCTGAACAAATAACCCCATAAGGAAGGAAACCAATATGAAAAAATTAACACTCATTCTACTCTCGATCTTGATGATCGTAACACTCGTTGCTTGTGGCGACAAGGAATGCGAGCATATATACGATAATGCTTGCGACGTTACCTGTAACGAATGCGGTGAGGAAAGAACGATCACTCACGACTTCGCTGCCGCTGATTGCGACACACCTAAAACCTGCTCCGTCTGTGGAACAACCGAAGGCGAGGCTCTCGGACACGATTTTAGTGACGTATCCTTCGACGATTATTATCACTATGACAAATGCTCAAACTGCGACGCTCTTAAAAATGAAGATGGAGAAAAGCACGTATTTGACGATGATTACGCTTGTGAATGCGGCGTAACGTTTACGGTAACAAAAGAACGTGTGGATACCGACCTCATCGAAAAGTATTATAACGCAGAGGGTGATCTTGTCTATGAGCTCGAGTATTTAGGCAACGAAGTGTGGGGCGTCAGCGAGTATTACTATGATGATAGCGGAAAATGCATAAAAGAAACCTACACCAATTCCGATGGCTACAACTCCGTCATCGTCTACGAACGCGACGGAAACGGCAACTGTATTAAAGAAAACTACACCGATTCCGACGGTACCGAATACGAGTGCGTCTACGAATACGACGGAAACGGCAACTGGATTAAAGCGACCCAAACCTATTCCGATGGCGATTGGTTCGTCTATGCCTACGAATACGACGGAAACAGCAACTGTATTAAACAGACCCAAACCTATTCCAATGGCAATTGGTTCGTCTATACCTACGAATACGACGGAAACGGCAACCGTATTACAGGGACCTATACCGATTCCAAAGACTCCAGCTACACCTGTGTCTACGAATACGACGATAACGGAAATAAGATTAAAGAAACCTACACCGATTCCAATGGCAGCGTCTGCGTCTGCGAATTCGACGAAAACGGAAACATATTTAAAGAAACCTACACCGATTCCGATGGCAGCGAGGACGTCTGCGAATACGACGGCAACGGCAACCGTATTAAAGAAACACACACCTATTCCGATGGCTACTGGTACGTCGAATACTACGAATACGACGAAAACGGAAACAAGATTAAAGAAACATACGACAATGCCAATGGCGAAAGTGAAGTCTACGAATACGAATACGACGGCAACGGCAACCTTATTAAAGAAACCCACACCGATTCCAATGGTAACGAAACCGTAACCGAATATAATTAAAACGGAGAAAATTCTATGAAAAAAACACTGATTACTATTTGTTGTATGGCGATATGCCTTATGCTTGCGCTCACGGGTTGCTCGATCCCCGATCACATCGAGGACACCAACGGCGCCGATAACTATGCCTTGCAGACCATCACCGAGCAGGATGTGGTGGAGTTGAAAATGGGAACCCGTGGCTCGATATCCGAAAGCGAGCTGCAAATGAACGTTGCCGGACTGAGCTTCTCCAACGGCAGGAAATATTCCTCAAGCAAATTCACGGGCGTTTACCAAATTTATGCCGCGACCATTTTCAAAGGCTCGGATATCTATGTGCAGCTTTCGCAGTTTGAAATCAGGGAAGGCAACTTTGCTTTCTACATCGTGTTCGACGGCGAGATCGTCGGGCAGCTCACACCCAGCGAGGTCGGTGTCTCCGAGTTCACATTGGAGAATGTAGAAAAGACCGGCTCTTTGGAATACATCATCGCCGGAGAAAGCGCCAGCTTCGAATTCATTGCCCTGTCCGATTGGCAGTGATGAGCAGAAGCGCATAAACATAAACCAACCAACAGCGGCGAAGGCCGATAAGGAAATCACGATCCAGAAGGAGAAAATGATATGAAAAAGCTTGTGAATAAAAGAATATTGGCACTTGTCCTCAGCATCATCATGGTGCTTGGCATCATGCCGGTGGCAGCCTTTGCGCAAACACAGACACCGGCCATGTTCTATGATGCCAATGCCAACGGCACCTATGAGGAAGGCACAGACCGCATCGTTACCGATCTGAAGGAAGAGCTTCAGAAGGAGCAGGACGGCACCGTCATCGTAACATCCGGCGAATATGTGCTGGATGAGTGGGGAATTGAATATCTTACCGCTCTGGATGTGGAAAGCAGCGCCACCGTGACGATTAAGGATGGCTGGTTTTACAAGGATGTTTCCTGCGGCATCTACACCGAAAGCGGTACACTGGATCTGATTCGATTCACTGATGGTATGGCAAATTCGTTGAATATCTATGGCAAAGCGGTCATTCAAAGAGTCGATTTGATCAATGGCGGCAGCGTGGGTGAGAACGCGGACCTGACAATTTATGGCGGCTACTATAGTGGCGAAGCCTATGAAACCTTTTTGCGCAGCGGCGAGTATCTTGCAGAGGGCTTTGAGGTTTATTATGCGGAAGAACTGGGTTTCTATGTTGTTCGTCCTGCAGGTATTACTGATGTGGAAATCTTCCGGGACTGGGACAATGACGGAGCAGGAATCTACGAATCCGCGTGGGGTGATGTTCCCTTCCGCACCCTTGAAGAGGGGCTGCGCTACGAAAACGGGGATGTGCTGGTCATCGGTGGCGAACATGTGGTTCGTGACGGTGTATACGAAAACATCCTGAGGGTCCTGAACGGCAAAGTCACTTTCGACGGCGGCACTTTTACGGGATATCTGTATTTACATCCGGGTGCAGGGAGGACTGACCAAGCCGCGGAAGCGGTCATTAACGGCGGCACCTTTGCGCAGGAATTCAGAGCCTTGAACAATACGAAATTAACCGTCAACGGCGGTATCTTCAACGAACTGATCATACTCACGGCGAGTAACGAAACAACGATCACCGGCGGTATCTTCAAAGGTCCGATCGATGTAAATAATAATGCGAAAGTAACCGTCACCGGCGGCGTCTTTGAAGGTCAGATTTGGTATTCCGGTGGCATGATCGACCTGTCGGGATACGCTGACCCCACGGGCATTACCGTTGTTAACTGCTGCGGTGATTTTATCCCCGGCGGTGATACTGTTTTGCTCCCGGAGGGCTATGTGTTCTACGATGCAGAGGGCAACGAAGCCGACACCCTTTTAGAGGAGCAGATCTATACGGTGGGCAAGGAGTTGGCTGTCACCGATTACCCCCTCTGGGTTGGCGGCGTGCAGTTTACATCCGAAAACCTTGTGATCGACAGCACCGACGATGCCGGCATTACCGGCGGCAAGGCGACTTATGATCCCCAAACCAACACCCTGACCCTGGATAATTTCACCTACTCCAGCCAGGGCCGTATGTGGGAAGACGACTCCGTCATTTCCGCCATCTTCTACAATAATGCGGCAAGCGAACTCAAGGTGGAGCTGGTGGGAACCAATACCGTCACGCATACCCCGGGCGAAGAGCTTCCATACAGCTTTGGCTTTTTTTCCGTTGTCAGTCTCAGCTTCTCCGGCACCGGCAGCCTGACCGTCACCGGCGGTGATGCCGAATCCTTCAGCAGCGGTATTTGTGTGTATACCGGCGATCTGACCGTTACGGACAGCAGTACTGTCAACGCCCGGGGCGGCACGGCTGCGATCAGTATCGGTATTTGGGTCGTGGGGGAGCTCCTCGAAAATCCGGAATTTGAGGCCGCTGACGATGAAGCCACCAATGTCCTAGATAACGAAAGCGGCACGAATACTGTGGTTGGGAACACGGATGCGCGTGTCATGCAAGCAGAAAGCACTACCGACGATACGGACGCTGACCGCGTTGGCGGCAGCCTCACCGTTTCGGGCAACGGCAGCCTGACCGCCATCGGCGGCGAAGTCTCCAGTGAGGGGGCAGAGAGCTACGGCATTTATGCCGAAACCGTCACTGTCTCCGGCGGCGTGACCGTGGCGCAGGGTATGACACGGAGCTTCTGGAACGCCCCCGGCGTCACCGATTACGACAACACAAAGGTGTGGTACGGCAACACGGCAGAAGCGGCTGCTGCAGCCGGCGCGAAGGAGCTGAGCGATCTGGAAGAAAGCTACATGGAGTGCTATGTCAAGATCTCTCCCACACGCACGGTCACCCTTGAGGCAGGCAACGGCATCGATGCTGCCACGACAGTGGTCGTATGCGTCGGAGATTACATCCTGCCGGAATGCGGCTTTGCGGCACCCGACGGCAAGGAATTCACGGGATGGGATCTGGGCCAGCCCGGCGATGTGATCACCGTGTCCGAAAGCATCACGCTGACGGCGCAGTGGAATGACATCGCTCCTCCGACCGGCGACAGCAGCCACCTGGCGCTGTGGGCAGCGCTTCTGTTTATCAGCGGCGCTGCGGTCATTGCCATGACTGCCGCTAACGGAAAGAGAAAATACCGGGTAGCCAAATAAAACCCATTCATTAAGGCGGTAGTGCTTTGCGCACTACCGCCTTTTATGCGATCCCGAAAAATCTGAATTACGGAAGAAGCATATGCCGCACAGGGACATTATGCTGCTTTTCTTGCTTCGATTCGGTCAAAACTGTGGATGGCCCTGCTCATGGCACCGTAATCCCTGGCACCGTAATACCGGGCGATCACGACGCCGGCACCCATGGCTACCCCGTTGAAAAAGCTGACCATGAAAAAGATCAGATTACCGGAGGAGCTGACTGCTGCAAGCGCATTGTCGTCGATAAAATTTCCGACGCACCAGGAGTCGAATGCATTATAAAATTGCTGAAACACATTGCCCAGAAATACCGGAAGGGCGAAAAGCAGCATGGCTTTCCAGATCGGCCCCTCGGTCAGGCCGCGCTGATGGTTCAAGACAGGACACTTCTTTCCAAAAGTTTTTCACATATTATACGCTCTGAAACGCCAAAGGTCAAGCCGTCGGACAATAGGAAGATCCCCCGGCACAAACCGGGGGATCGGGTTATGTATGCGATCGTTTCAGGGACTTCTTTTCCAGTCCGGTCGGAACACCGTCTACTGCAATTAGCACAGGTTCGTGTGGTGGCGAATAGCCGCCACTACACGCCCATTTGACCAAATTCTGGGTCAAGATGACCATTTAGCTGTGCCCATCCTCACAGGCATCGAGCTGCTTCTGAAATCGTTTGCCGGCTCGCAAACCCCGGAAGAAATCGACGATCAGCCGACCGGTGCCCCGCCAGAAATGGCCGTTGACGAGATAAACGATGTCATCTACCATTTTACGTGTCACAAGACCGCCGGACATCTTTGCAATGGCTCGGAAGGGCATATTGTAGACAAACATGATGTTCAGATCCGGTGTGCCCTTAGCATCGGCTTTTTTCTTCATGGTGGTCAAGAGCCTATACAGCCACCGTGCCGGGGCGGATTTGGAGTAACAAAGCTGGCACATGGCATCATTTTTGTGTAATTCGCAGCTCCAACTGCCGTTGGGAATGGGGTGACCCAGAAGGGCTTCAAATTCGGCATCCGACACTTTTTCAATGTGACCACACGCATAGCTGGGCAGATGCGCCAATTCCGCTTCTACGCCAGTAATGCTGACCATGGTGCGTAGTCTGACATCACAGACATTGGCGGCAACGGAAATCTCGTAGTCGGCGGTTTCTTGTTCCCAAGCGTTGGTTCGGGTGTTGAAATAGCGAAATGCTTTATCATCCAACGCAATGGTGACGGTCTTGCTTTCTCCTGCTTTTAAGAATACCTTTGCAAAGCCCTTGAGTTCCCGGAGGGGACGGTAGACTTTGCCGTTTTTGCAGGAGATGTACACCTGTGCTACTTCGGCACCATCCCGGTTGCCGGTGTTGGTGAGCGTAAAGGTGACGCTGTCCTTTGTGGCGATCATGTCGCGATAGGCAAAGCTGGTGTAGCTTAGGCCATAGCCGAAGGGATAGCGTACCGGGACACCGGCGGTTTCGTAATAGCGATAGCCTACATAGATCCCTTCCCGGTATTCGCTGGTCCGCTCCTTGCTGGGGAAGTAGGGATGAGAAGGATTTTCCTGCAGAGTGTGAGGCCATGTTTCATTCAGATGCCCGGAGGGGTTGACCTTGCCGATGAGGGCATCGGCCATGGCTGCTGCGCCGGCTTGACCGCCAAGATAGGCGTGGATGGCGGCACGGTAGCAAGAACGTTGCGGCATGACAAAGGGCGCACCGCCGGACAGGATCAGGATCACGTTGCTATTGACGGCGCAAACTTCAGCGATCAGCTTCTGCTGGCTTTTCGATAGCTCCATGTGCAGCCGATCCATGCCTTCGGATTCCAAAATTTCATCTAGTCCCACGCACAGAAGGACGGTTTCGGCTGATTTTGCCACATTCACCGCTTCTTCGATGAGGTCCGGTCTGGGATCGGGATTCTTGCGATCAAAGCCTTGGGCATAACCAGTGATATTCAGGCAACCACGGAGACAGTCATATAAATTCTCCAGCTTCGTAGGGTTGACTTGGGAAGAACCTGCACCCTGATACCGTGGCGTTTTCGCAAAATCGCCGATGATGGCAACCTGCGCACCTGCACGTAAGGGAAGGATTCCGTCATTGTCCAACAGAACGATGGATTCCGCAGCACATTGGCGAGCGATGGCATGGTGGGCATCCACGTCAAAGGTTTTTGGGGCTTTTGCCACGGCGTCGGTGGTTGCAAAAACGACCTTAAGCAATTCTTCAATCCGCTCATCCAGAACGGATTCTGGGATCTTGCCGTTGCGGACATCTTCCACAAGGCCGATGGCACAGTCCGGGCCGGGTGCGGGCATCACCAGATTGCAGCCGGCTCGTACGCCTTCCGTGTGGTCGTTATCGGCGCCCCAGTCGGTGACAACGTAGCCGTCAAAACCCCACTGTTGCCGGAGGATCTCCTGCAACAGATGGGGATTCTCGTTGGCATAGACACCGTTGACCATATTATAGCTGGACATAATGGCCTTGGGATTGCCTTCTTTTACTGCGATCTCAAAGCCGGTCAGGTAGATCTCCCGCAGAGTTCGCTCGTCTAAAACGCTGTCCATAGCCATACGCCGCAACTCCTGCGAATTTACAGCAAAATGCTTCGGACAAGCGGCAACGCCGTTTTCCTGAATTCCTTGAATGTAGGCGGCCGCCATCTTGCCGGCCAGATAGGGATCCTCCGAGAAGTATTCGAAATTCCGGCCACACAGAGGGCTGCGCTTAATGTTCAGACCGGGACCTAGCACGACATGGACATTGTGAGCCGCCGCTTCTGCACCCAATGCACGTCCCAGTTCACGACCCAGTTCGACGTTCCATGTGTTGGCCATACCGGCGGCAGTTGGGAAACAGGTGGCGGGCACTGATTCGTTGATGCCCAGATGATCTCCATCACCAGCCTGTTTGCGTAGGCCTACCGGGCCATCGGACATGAACATAGACGGGATGCCCAGATGACCGATCTTTCGGCTGGTCCAAACCGTCCAGCCCTGCAGCAGAGCTGCCTTTTCTTCCAAGGTCATTTTTGCAATGAGGGATCGCATATGGTGCCTCCTGATGAAGTGATTCTATATGTATTGTATCGATTTTTGGTTCAATGTAAAGAGAAATTCCGAAAACTGTACAGTTCTTCACCTATATTACATCAACAGGAGTACCGCAGATCACAAAAAACCCCCCTGTCCATGACAGGGGGGTGATCGGGCTTTCCTTCAGCGGGAGAAACTGTAGCGCAGCAGCGCAGCTTTGCAGCGCATCAGGGCCCAACCGGCAGCCAAGGATGCCGCAACGGCTATCAAAATATGCATCGATTCCATCGTGATCATAAGGACCCTCCTTTAATATGGTAGTTAGCAGAGGCTAACTCAAAGTTTTTGAAAGTAGTTAGCGCTTGCTAACTCTGACATTATAATAATCCATTTGTCTCAATTTGTCAAGGGTTTTTGCGAAAAAAGCGGCACTTTTTTCGCGAAAAAACCCACCGGAAAAAGCAAAATTTTTCCAAAAAAGTATTGACAAATGAAGGACGGGCATATATTATAGTACATGGTTAGCGGTGGCTAATCCAACTCCCACCACTGAAATCAGGTGAATTCTATGAATCTGACTACCGCAACGGAAGGAAAAGAATATATTGTTCAGCGGATCGACACCGATGACGAAGAGTTGAACGCATTCCTATTTTCTTTGGGATGCTACGCAGGGGAACCCATTACTGTGGTCGCTCGCCGTCGCAACGGTTGCACCGTGTCTATCAAGGACGGCAGATATAACATTGATCTGCAGTTGGCGGAAGCCATTATTGTGTAGTTCTCGGCAAGGATGATCTGCTGATCATCTTTTGCTGTTGAGTTAGCGATGACTAACAATTGAAATTTTGGAGGACGATTAAAATGAGAATCGCATTTGCAGGTAATCCCAACAGCGGCAAAACCACCATGTATAATGCCCTCACCGGTCGCAATGAGAAGGTCGGTAACTGGGCAGGCGTGACCGTAGATCGCAAAGAAGCCCCCATCAAGAAGATGTATGCCGGTGATGCTGAGTTGATCGCAGTGGATCTGCCGGGCGCCTACTCGATGAGCCCATTCACTTCTGAAGAGAGTATCACCAGTTCTTACGTGCGCAACGAGCATCCCGATGTGATCATCAACATTGTGGATGCCACCAACCTCAGTCGTAGCCTCTTCTTTACGACACAGTTGCTGGAACTGGGGATCCCCGTGGTGGTAGCTCTGAACAAAGCTGACATCAACAAGCGCAAAAAAACCGTCATCGATAGTGCCACCCTGTCCCTGCGTCTGGGCTGTCCGGTGGTGGAGACCATTTCTACCTCTTCCGCCCACGAAGGTTTGCCTGAGCTGATCAAGGTCGCTGCTTCTCTGTGCGGCAAGGATCAGGTGGCCCCCTATACGCAGGGAGATGTGGATCTGACCAGCAAAAAGGTCGTGGTGGAGGCAGATAAGAAGCGCTTTGCCTTCGTCAACAAGATCGTCTCCGAGGTGGAGAGCCGTCAGGTCCTGACCAAAGATCATAATTTCCAGGATAAGATCGACGCGATCCTGACGCATCCGTTGGCTGGTCTGCCCATCTTTGCAGTCGTGATGTTCCTGGTATTCCAAATTTCTCAGGCATGGGTAGGCGAGTGGCTTGCCAATGGCTATGAGTTTGAAAACGGTACTGTTATTCCCGGTCTGGTGACGCTGATCGATATGTTCAAGGATTGGGTCGCCGGTTTGTTGGAAACCGCTCAGGTGAATGTGTTCTTGTCGGCTCTTTTGACGGAAGGTATCATCGCCGGTGTCAGCGCCGTGGTTGGTTTCCTGCCCCTGGTTATGGTCATGTACTTCCTGATCTCCCTGCTGGAGGACTGCGGTTATATGGCCCGCGCCACCGTGGTTCTGGACCCCATCTTCAAGAAGGTGGGCCTGTCCGGCAAGTCCGTCATCCCCTTCATCATCG
>CAZOVE010000062.1:0-12014 GCA_964583135.1 uncultured Oscillospiraceae bacterium
ACATAGGAGGAGAGCATATGTCTGAAATGTTCCAGGAACGCGTTGTTAAGATCAAAGTGATTGGTGTGGGCGGCGCAGGTAACAATGTTATTAACCGCATGATTGAAGCCGGTGTGCAGGGCGTGGATTTCATCGTTGTCAACACCGATAAGCAGGATTTGAATAAGTCTCAGTGTAAGAGTAAGGTCCAGATCGGTGAGAAGCTCACCGGTGGCATGGGTGCCGGCTCCAAGCCCGAAATTGGCAGAAAGTCTGCTGAAGAATCCCGCGCTCAGATCGCAAAGATCCTGGAAGGCACTGATATGGTCTTCATTACCGCTGGTATGGGCGGCGGCACCGGTACCGGAGCAGCACCTATCGTGGCTGATTTGGCCCATGAGGCAGGTATCCTGACTGTTGGTGTTGTTACTAAGCCTTTTAAGTTTGAAGGCGCCAACCGTATGCGTCAGGCCGAAGCCGGTATTGCCGAGCTCCATGACAAGGTGGACTCGTTGATCGTGATTCCGAATGATCGCCTGAAATATGTGACTGATCAGAAGATCACCTTCGCCAATGCATTCGGTATCGCTGACGATGTGTTGAGAATGGCCGTTACTTCCATTTCTGAGTTGGTTGGTTACTCCGATCGCGTCGTGATCAATCTTGACTTCGCAGACGTTTCCGCTGTTATGAAGGATGCCGGTCGTGCGCATATGGGCGTTGCTACCGCTTCCGGCCGTGAGAAGGCGGAGCAGGCAGCGCTGGCTGCCATCAACAGCCCGCTGTTGGAGACTTCCATCAATGGTGCTACCGGTGTGCTGGTCAACGTAACCGGTTCTTCCGAACTGACGCTAGATGATGTGGAGACTGCTGCCGGAATTGTGCAGGAGAATGCCAATCCCGATGCGAACATCATTTTCGGCGCAACTTCTTCCGATGAGTTTGAAGACGAAATCCGCGTGACCGTTATCGCTACCGGTTTCTCTCAGAAGCAGGCTGCTCCCACCAATAAAACGGAGTCTTCCACGACGGCTGCCCCGACTCCTGCTGCTACCAATAGACCCGATCCTGCCGGCGATATTGATATTGACGAGATCTTCAGCGTTTTTAAGAAGAACTAAATGCTGCTTAACCGCATCCCGGCCCCGGCGGGCCGGGATGCTTTTCGCTGTAGGCATTTACGTGCGTGGGGGTAATATGGACGCATACAAGAATCTGGCTGTCAGCTATGACCGGCTGACAGAGGACGTGAATTACGAAGCTACGGTGGAATTCTACTTTGAGATCCTGAAGCGAGAGGGGCTGCGCCCCCGGACGGCTGTGGATCTAGCTTGCGGAACCGGGTCTGTTACAGTGCTACTGTCGGATAGAGGTTTAGATGTGATCGGAGTGGACATGGCGGAAGATATGCTGACGGTGGCCTTCGACAAGGCTGCCATAATGAACAATCCGCCTCGTTTCGTCTGTCAGAAGTTACAGCAGTTGCGTTTGCCACGGGGTGTGGATCTGGCGGTGTGTGCACTGGATAGTTTGGACTATATCACAGAGCCGCAGGACTGCGCAGAGGCGATCGGCAGGGTTTATCGTGTACTCAATCCGGGTGGAATATTTATCTTTGATGTTAATACGCCGGAAAAACTGCGCGCAATGGATGGTCAGGTTTTTCTGGATGAGGACGACGATGTTTACTGCGTTTGGCGCGGAGAATTTGACGAAGAAAGTAATATTTGCTCTTACGGCATGGATTTGTTTCAGCGTGAGGGAGATGTATGGTTACGCTCCTTTGAAGAACATCGGGAATATGCTTATTCACAGGAGCAATTGATTCGTTTTTTGAAGAATGCCGGATTTACGGCTATTGAAGTTTATGCCGATCGGGAATTTTGCGCACCAAGGATCGGGGAGCAACGGATTTATTTCAAAGCACGAAAGGGTAAGATCAAATGAGTGATTATTTAGTCAGAGGTATGAGTATGGACGGCTTTGTGAAGGTCGTGGCCATTCGCTCTACCGAAATGGTTCGACGTGCCGCACAAATTCACGGTACGACACCCAATGCTACGGCGGCTCTTGGGCGGGCTGTGACGGCTGGCTCGATGATGGGTAATATGCAGAAGGTGGAAAACGGTTCCATGACATTGCAGATCCGGGGAGGCGGTCCGATCGGTACAATTACCGTGGTGTCTGATCCGGAGGGAAATGTTCGCGGTACTGTGACACAGCCGAAGGTGCCGCTCGTGGAGAAGCATCCCGGAAAACTAGATGTAGGCGCCACAGTTGGCACGGACGGAACGATCACGGTGATCCGGGATCTGCAGATGAAGGAACCTTATATCGGCTCTGTTGAGCTCGTGTCCGGCGAGATCGGTGACGACGTGACTGCCTATTTTGCTGAAAGCGAACAGACACCAACGGCTTGCGCTTTGGGTGTTCTGGTGGATACGGATTTGAGCGTGAAAGTGGCTGGCGGATATCTGGTGCAGTTGTTACCCGGTGCGCCCGATGAGATTATTGACGAACTGGAAGCTGGGATTCAGCGTGCCGGTGCTGTGACGAAAATGCTGGAAGCAGGGCTGAGCCCGGAAGATATTCTCGGACAGGTCTGCGGCTCTTTGGGCGTGCTATTCTTGGAGACTACAGAGGTGTCGTATAAATGTTACTGCTCTCGTGACCGTGTGACCCGCGCTCTGATCAGTCTGGGTAAGGAAGAACTGACGGAAATTATGGAAGAAGGAAAGCCATTCACCGTTGACTGCCAGTTCTGCGATACTGTGTATGAATTTACACCGGAGGATATTCGGGAGATTTTGGAGAAGGTATAAAGTAAATCATAATACCTTGGATGATCATCAGAATCATCCGAGGTGTCATTCATAGATATCCATAAATGATTAGGAACAGAAGAAGCGAAATTGACTGCCTACCTTGCGCATTCGGCCCTTCGGGCTACCTTTCTGCCTGGGAAAGGAAAGGGTGCAGTGAAAAACAATCATTGACAAATCATCAATCCTGTACTAAAATAAATCGAACCGTAACACCTTAGAAAACAAAATTTGGAGGTTTACATCATGTACGAAAAACTGGTTAGTTATGCTGCCAAGCAGTTGGAGCTGGATGCTTCCGAAATCACTCCTGATTCTACCTTTGAGTCTCTGGGAATCGATTCTCTGGATATCGTGGAGATGATCATGGATCTGGAAAGTGAGTTGGGCATTGAACTGGATCTGGAGGATCAGAAAATCTCTACCTTTGGCGAGCTGGCTGAGTTTATTGAGTCTAAGCTGAACTAATTGAATAACCTTGTTATCAGCGTACCGGCTCATAACAAGGTCGCACTAGTCGGGGAGATAGCGGTGCCCTGTGACCTGCAATCCGCTATAGCAGGGATGAACTCCTACACCCGGGCTTGACTGCGTGTCGTCTGGAAGGTGTAAGTGGTGTTGATGGAACGGTCTTGCGCAACGTTCTCCCGTGAACCATGTCAGGTGGGGAACCAAGCAGCATTAAGCGGATCTGAGCGTGTGCCGCGAGATCGCCGTTCCTGAGCCGGCTGCATCGATACCGGACATTCGGCGAGTTCAAATGTGGGTGTGCGATCTTGTTATGAGCCGGAGCTTTTACAATAGGCAGGTGAAGATGGTGATCATGGGATCGAGAAGACGAGTGATCATTGTCTGATCGTGGAAAATAGAATCAAAACGTCACGAAGAAATATCGCAATGGTCAACGCTCAACCGTCTGTTTTCAGTTAGAAAGGGGGACGTATATGTCCGCGTATCAAGCTTTATATCGCAAGTATCGTCCTCAGACTTTTGATGACGTGGTTGGACAGGGTGCAGTGACCCAAACACTGAAGACCCAACTGCTGACCGGAAAAATGAGCCATGCGTATCTATTTACCGGCTCACGGGGTACCGGCAAAACGAGTTGCGCCAAAATTCTGGCGAAAGCCGTCAACTGCGAGAATCCGATGGATGGTAATCCCTGCAATTGCTGTAGTGCCTGTCGTACGATTGACTCCGGTGCATGCATGGATGTATTGGAGATCGATGCGGCATCCAACAATGGCGTGGATAATGTTCGTGATCTGCGGGATGATGCCGTATATACGCCTTCGCAGGTGAAGATGCGGGTGTATATTATTGATGAAGTGCATATGTTATCCATTTCGGCTTTTAATGCACTTTTGAAAATTATCGAAGAACCGCCGGAACATCTGCTATTCATTCTGGCTACTACGGAATTGCATAAAGTGCCTGCTACGATTCTGTCTCGCTGTCAAAGATTTGCTTTCCGACGGATTTCACAGGAGGATATCGCTGCGCGGTTGCAATATGTTGCTTATCAGGAAAATATTGATCTGGATGATGGCGCAGCTCGGGTTCTGGCACGTATGGCGGATGGTGGCATGCGAGACGGATTGAGCCTACTGGATCAATGTGCAACGGCTACCATAGGTGAACTGAATGCGCAACGGGTATACCAGTGCCTTGGTATTGCCGGAGAGCAAAAATGCGGGGAGCTCATGGGTTATATTGCGGCTCATGATACTCGAAGAGCGCTAGAATTGTTCAATCGGCTCTACGCAGATGGGAAAGACCTGACTGCAATGTTAGATGAGATGGCTTGCTTGTGCAGGGATTTACTGATCCTGAAAACTGCGCCTGATTCTGGTCTGGCTATGCTTTCCGGCGTGGCTTCAGATGCCCACGTAAAGCAACTGGTCGGGGCATTTTCAGGTGGAGAACTGATTCGAATGATGGAACTGTTGGAGCAGACCATGGCCGGTTTTACTCGCAGCGGTAGCAGAAGAGTTGACGCGGAGCTGTGCGTCATGACCCTGTGTCAACCGAAGTTACAGACGGATGTGCAAAGTCTGAACGCCAGAATATCCCGATTGGAAGAACAAATGCAAAACGGTTGCTTTACGACGACGTCTATGACGGAAAATGTGCCGCAGGTGGTCGAGCGCGTTGACGTATTGCCTGTGCCGGAGGTTGCAGATGTGCCGTCAGAAGTGCCGGAAGTACCGGCAGAATCCGTCGATGAGACGCCGGTGGGATTCTGGGCGGATCTGGTGTCGCAGGTACGGCAGGAATTACAGCCACCTGTGTTGGGCTTTTTTGTGAATAGTGCCAATGCACCGTTGCAGGGTACGCTCATGGGAAATCGTGTCATCATGAAGTGTCAAGGCAATTTTATGTTAGAAATGATCAACAAGCCTGAAGTGTTGGAATTGGTGGCGAGAAAAGCAACAGCCATCTTAGGAAGAAAAGTGACTGCCGTTGTCGTGGATCAAAATACGTCAACGGAAGGGGACGGGCGAATGGAACAATTAATGAACTTCGGTCGCGCCCATAGTGATATTATTACCATTAAGGATTAAGGAGAAAGAACCATGGCGAAGAATAGTTTCCGCGGTATGCCCGGTGGTGGCAATCAGGCCGCAATGATGAAGCAGGCGCAGAAGATGCAGCAGGAGATGTTGCGGATGCAGGAAGAGATGGAGCGCAAGACTTATAGTGCTACCACCGGCGGTGGCATGGTTACTGCTACGGTCAACGGAAAGCATGAACTGCTGGATCTGCAGATCAAGGAAGAAGCGGTGGATCCGGATGATGTGGAAATGCTGCAGGATATGGTCATCGCCGCTGTTAACGAAGCGATGCGCACTGCGGACGCCGATGCTGCACAGAATATGTCTAGATTGACCGGTGGCCTCAATTTGGGTGGATTGTTCTGATCGTCGGTTTTTATCGGCAACGGAATAGGAGGAATTACGATGCATTACTTTCCCGCTGCATTGCAGGAGCTGGCGGACCAATTTGCGCGGCTGCCCGGTATCGGGGGCAAGACTGCCCAAAGACTGGCGTTTCACGTGCTCAGTCTTCCGGTTGAGCAGGCGCAGGAATTTGCGGATGCCATTATGACGGCGAAAAAAACGGTGCACACCTGTCCGGTATGTCAAAATTTGACGGATCGGGAGCTGTGTCCTATTTGCGATGATGCCTCTCGGGATCATAGTACGATTTGTGTGGTGGCAGAGCCGAAAGATGTGATTGCAATGGAACGTAGCCGGGAATTTCGAGGTGTATACCATGTGCTACATGGAGTGATCTCTCCGCTAAATCATGTATCTCAGGACGATATCCGAATTAAGGAACTATTGTTGCGAGTTGGATCCGGTCAGGTTCGGGAGATTATTATGGCAACCAATCCGGATACAGAAGGAGAAGCAACGGCGATGTATATTTCCCGTTTGCTGCGACCAATGGAGGTTCGGGTGACGCGGTTGGCTTGTGGTGTTAGCGTGGGCAGTCAATTGGAATTTGCAGACGAAGTAACTTTGTCAAGAGCTCTGGAAGGACGGCAGGAGATTTGACATGAAAAAGAAAGTGAAGCTGTATCAGGAACTGGGTATTGTGATTTTGGTGGTTGCGTTGATCGCGTTGGCGGCACTGGTCTATCCACTAACGCAGAGACCGGAGATCACAGATCCTACGCTGGGATCTTCGGCGCCGGTATTCTCCACAGATGCCTCTCAAACTGTTTCGACGGAGCCGGAAGCCACAAATCCGCTTCAAACACAGTCGACGCAACCGACACAAACCGAAGCAACACAACCGACGGAAACGGTAGCCGTCGAAACACAGCCTGTGCAGACGGAGCCTGCGGTAACGGAAACAACGCAACCGACGCAAACGGAAGCTACAGAGCAGGTTCTTGTGATCGTGCAATGGCCCCAGAGCATCCATCGCAATGAAGAGGGAACCGTGACCATTCAAGGTAAGCCGAACACTACATACAGCATAAAAGTTTACTACAAATCCGGACCTTCTACAGCAAAAGGGCTGGAGGATAAAACCAGCGATGCCGACGGCTTCGTGACATGGACTTGGAAAGTAAGTAGCCGTACTTCTTATGGTGACTTCAAAATCGTTGTGATCGGCGGCGGTGAAACAGCCGAGGTGGCTTATTCCGTCATCGAATAAAGAGAAACAGCAGTACGATGCTTCGTACTGCTGCTTTTTGTTCAAAAATGGAAGGTTTCTTGAATGATTTTTGCGGCTTCCGCAGCCGACAGAGTGGAATTATCCAACCGCAGATAATTGTGGAAGGTTAGCTCGCCGGGGAAGCTTTCGCAGCGATGGTTTTGATCGTCATGGATCAGACGTGCATCGGATGCCAGTATATCCCGCTTGGAAGCTTTGTTGGCAAGGCGGTTGGCGGTGCGATTGCGCTGCAGTCGGATCGCCTGAGGTGCCACTAACTCTACGTGGTAAACGTCTTCCTCAGGAAGGTTGAAAATCGCTTTGATGTGGGAAACATAGTCCCAATCAGATGGCGCATCAAAGTCCCACATATAGGTAAAGACCAGACCGTAATGATCACTTTTGGAAAACTCCTCGAAGAAAACATCCCTTAGACGAGCGATGGTTGGAACGTGAAAAGTGCCGAAGACCTCCAAAACCGGTTCGATGGTCATATGATTATGGAAAAGCCGGAAGGGAGTGATCTTGCACAATTCTTGCCCTACGGTCATTTTTCCGACGGAACAGTTGCCAAACAATAACAGTAGCTTCATAGTTTGGCGTAGGTCTTGTCCAGAAACCGCTGGGCATTGACGATGGCGCGCTTATGAACGGCTTCTCCGATCTTACCGGCTTCGTCGTAGGCGGTGATGGAGAAGGAAATGATCTTGCCTTCCACGGCGGTGACTTCGGCTTGCGCGTGGACCTCCAGACCGACAGGTGTGGCGGCGGTGTGGTGCAGGTTCAATTCGATCCCAACAGAAGTTTCTCCTTCGGAAAGACCCGCAGCGATGGCTTCGCAGGCAGCGGCCTCCATTAGGGCGGCCATACAGGGGGTAGCATAGACCAACAAGGAGCCGGAACCGACTTCGACTGCGGTATCCTCCCGTTCTACAAGATTTTCAGCGGAGCCTTTCATTCCAATTTCAATATTCATCGTGTCACATCCTTTCTAAAGTCAATATAGCCCAAAAGAGAACAACTGTCAACAAAAAACGGTTGCTATTTTTTAGACATCAAGCTATAATAGACTCATCAAATACGGGCGAGGTGTTTCCTGTGAAGGTAAATGATAAACTCAATATGACCATGCTGATGGATTTTTATGAACTGACCATGGCCAACGGTTATTTTGCGAATGGGTATAAAGATCGAGTTACCTATTTTGACTTGTTCTACCGTCGGTGTCCGGATGGTGGTGGTTTTGCCATTGCTGCCGGTCTGGAGCAGATTGTAGAATATATTCAGGAATTGCATTTCAGCGATGAAGATGTACAATACTTGCGTGAACGGGAATTGTTTTCGGAAGACTTTTTGGAATATCTGAAGAATTTTAAGTTTACGGGCGATATTTGGGCAGTACCAGAGGGGACGCCGGTATTCCCGAAGGAGCCGATCATTACGGTACGTGCAAAGGCAATCGAGGCACAATTGATCGAAACGTATCTGCTGCTGTGCATCAACCATCAGAGCCTCATCGCCACTAAGGCTAACCGTGTCGTTCGGGCGGCAGAGGGTCGGACGGTGCTGGAATTTGGCTCTCGTCGGGCACAGGGGCCTGACGCTGCTATTCTGGGTGCAAGAGCAGCTTATATCGGTGGTTGTCATGGAACTGCCTGTACGATTTCAGACCAGCTCTTTGGCGTGAAAGCCGGTGGGACCATGGCCCATGCATGGGTACAGATGTTTGATACTGAATATGAGGCATTTAAGGCATACTGTCAGATGTATCCCCACAATGCAACCTTGTTGGTAGATACCTATGATACACTTAAGTCCGGCGTTCCAAATGCAATCCGTGTCTTTAATGATGTTCTCAAACCCATGGGTATCACAAAGTGCGGCATTCGATTAGATTCCGGTGACTTGGCTTATTTGACAAGGAAAGCTCGTCAGATGCTGGATGAAGCCGGCTGGACAGAGTGCATTATTACTGTTTCTAACTCATTGGACGAGCATATTATCCGGGACATTTTGCGTCAAGGAGCCCAGATCGACTTGTTCGGTGTAGGTGAGCGGCTGATTACAGCAAGAAGCGAACCGGTGTTTGGTGGTGTGTATAAGCTGGTTGCAGTGGAAGACAGCGATGGTGTTATTTTGCCGAAGATCAAGATCTCTGAAAATGTTGGAAAGATCACGACACCACATTATAAGAAATTCTATCGATTCTACGGAAACGATACCGGAAAAGCGATCGCTGACTATCTTTGCGTGTATGATGAGAACGTGGATGACAGCCAAGATCTGGTGATTTTTGATCCGGATGCGACATGGAAGACCAAGACCGTTTACAACTTCACCGCAAAACAGATGCAGGTGCCCATTTTCCAAAACGGTGAACTGGTGTATGAGCTTCCAACTCTGGAGCAGATTCGAACCTATTGTATGGAGCAGGTGGATACGCTGTGGGATGAAGTGAAGCGTTTTGATAACCCCCATACCTACTATGTGGATCTGAGTCAGAAGCTTTGGGACATTAAGTACGGCTTGTTGAAACGCAATGGTGGCTAAGAGAGGGAACGCTGCCGGCAATATGGCCCTGGGTGGCATTATGGCTGCCTTGTCGGTGGTGGTTATGTGTATGGGCGGATTGATTCCTGTAGCCACATTTATATGTCCTATGGTGTGTATGCTGCTACTGACGGTTGTGATCACACGATGTGGCGATCGGGTGGCGTGGGCATGGTACGGTGCTGTTGCAATTCTGAGTTTACTGATGGGACCGGATAAAGAAGCTGCGGCGGTTTTTGTGTTTCTGGGATATTATCCCATATTGAAGCCGAAAATGGATCGCCTACCTCTAAAATGGCTGTGGAAAGTGATATATTTTAACGTAGTGATCTTGGCTATGTACTGGTTGTTGCTGAATTTATTTGGCATGGCGCAGTTGGTGGAAGAATTTGCGGAAATGGGCGTTGTTATGACGCTGGTGACGTTGCTGATGGGTAATGTGACGTTTCTTTTGCTAGATCGGTTGCTGGTGCCCGGTGTTTTGTTTCGGAGGGGACATGGGCGCTAAGTGGTGGCTGTACATTCTGCGTTGCGGGGATGGCAGCCTCTATACCGGGATCACAATGGATGTACAGGCTAGATTAGAGCAGCATCGCAGTGGAAAAGGTGCGAAATATACCCGAGGCAGGGGACCGCTGGAGCTGGTGTATACGGAGGAATGCGAGGATCACTCTACGGCACTGAAGCGAGAGTTGCAGATAAAAAGCTTGACCCGCCAACAGAAGACTGAATTGATCATGGGGACAAGTTTTCTTGATGAATTGAATCAATTGCAGGGATAAATGAAACGCGGCACCGCAATCGGTGCCGCGTTAGCTTGTATACTAGTGATTTGAGGATCCACAACTCAGAATCCGTAACGGAGATGCTCTTTAGACCAACTGTTCGCAGTAGAGACAGCGCAAGCCGTCTTCTGTGTGTTTTGCAGTATGGCGCAGTTCCTGTTCGGTTTGGGAAATGCATTTTGGATTATGACAGGGTTGATCGTAGACCATACCTTCCACCGCAACAGGGGTTTTGATAGGTGTATGGCGCGCATCTTCAAGCAGTTTCAGAATCAAAGCCATACGCATATATTTGCCATTGAGAGTCTGGCGGAAATAGGCGGCCCTGGGGTCATCGTCTACAAGAACGGAAATCTCATTGACCCGGGGCAGGGGATGCAAGACAGCCATGTCCTTTTTTGCCAACTGCATCTTCTCAACGGTCAGCACATAGCTGTCTTTCAGACGCTCGTATTCTTCGGGGTCATCGAAGCGCTCTCGCTGAATACGGGTCATATAAAGGATGTCCAAGCCGGGAATGGCATCTTCCAAAGAGGTGACTTCCTCGTAAGGAATACCTTCTTTATCCAAAACGTTGATGCGGACGTAATCCGGAAGCATCAGCTCCTTAGGGGAGATCAGCACGAAGCGAATGTTGGCGTAGCGGCTCATGGCTTCGATGAGAGAATGGACGGTACGGCCGTATTTCAGATCACCGCACAGACCGATGGTCAAGTGATCCAGACGACCCATTTCCCGGGAAATGGTCAACAGGTCTGCCAAGGTCTGGGTGGGATGTTGGTGACCGCCGTCACCGGCGTTGATGACAGGAATGCCAGCGGCACGGCTAGCGACATAGGGCGCACCCTCCTTGGGGTGGCGCATGGCGATAATGTCGGCGTAGTTGCTGACTGTTTTTGCCGTGTCTGCTACACTTTCACCCTTGGCGGCAGATGAGGAACCGGCTTCAGAAAAGCCCAGAACGCTACCGCCAAGCTCCAGCATGGCAGCCTCAAAGCTGAGACGGGTGCGGGTGGAGGGTTCAAAGAAAAGGGTTGCAAGCTTCTTGTGGGCGCAAGCATCCCAATATTTTTCGGGATGGGCAGCAATGTCATTGGCAGTGGCGATGAGTCCATCCAGTTCCTCTACGGAAAAGTCTAAGATCGAGATCAGGCTTCTCATATTACTTCGCTCCGTTCATGGCAAGGTAATTCTTGATTCGGGTCACGTTCTCCTCGTTGGCAGGATCTTCTTCCAGATATTCAATAATGTCATAGACATCCACTACGGAATAGACAGGGAAGCCGAATTGTTCTTCGATCTCCTGCATGGCGCCTTTCTCGGTTTGACCACGTTCCTTGCGGTCGACCATGATAAAGGTGGCGATGACTTTGGTGCCTTCCAGATGCGAAAGAATCTCCATACTCTCACGGATGGCCGTACCGGCAGTGATGACATCCTCAATAATGACGATCTCTTCGCCGGCCTGAGGCACATAACCGACAAATGTACCACCTTCGCCGTGATCCTTCACCTCTTTGCGGTTGAAGAAGAAGGGGACATTCAGGCCGTTCTTGGAAAGGGCAACGGCTGCGGAGATGGACAGGGAGATGCCCTTATAGGCGGGACCATACAGGACGGCCTGCTTCTTGCCCAGCTTGTCAAAGTAAGCCTTGGCGTAGAATTCGCCCATCTTGGTGATCTGGTCGCCGGTCTTGATCATGCCGGC
>CAZOVE010000063.1:0-11933 GCA_964583135.1 uncultured Oscillospiraceae bacterium
TCTGGGAGCAACCGAAGGGATGAGGGAAGGTGTACAACCCGTCGATAGAGCCTCTAACCAGATCCTGATTGTCCCGCACCAGTGCTTTCGCCACATCGTTGACGCAACCAACAGTGGGGATGATCCACAGTTCATTGCGGATCGCCGCCTGTCCGTTTTTGCGGCGATAACCCTGAAAAGTGCCTGCTTCCAGCGGTTGCGGATGGCGGATGCTAGGCTGATAGGTATATTCCACCGCACCGGAGAGATTGGTTTTCATGTTATGGGTGTGGACCCATTGGCCGGGTTCTACCGCCTCGGTGGTATGGCCGATCGAAAAACCGTACTTGATCACCTGTGCGCCGCCTTCCATGGGATGCAGTGCCATCTTGTGACCTTGAGGGATATCCTGCAGTGCGGTCACGCCGCAAAAGACGGTACCGGCAGCTACCGGACGCAGCGCTACCGCCACATTATCGTTGGGATGGATATGAATAAATTCAGGCATATTGTGCCCTCCTTTCAAATAAAAACGATGTCATTGCGAGTCGGCATCCACACCGGCTCGCAATGACAATGATCGCTTACAAGCAGGATGCGTAAGCAGCCAACGCACCTTCGTTGCGGATCTTCTCCAGATTGGCTACTGTCGCTGCCTCGAAACCGGGCACCTGCGTCAGGTCCTGACCCCACATTTGCAGATTCGTCATGACAGCATGCACCAGATCCTCCACCGAATCATCCTTGTGGGCCAAGTAGAATTCCAACACCCACTGATCATCGGAGCAGGAATACAAATTGCCCTTCGGTCGACGGCAGACAAGCCCCGTCTCGTTCAGCGCCTGAATATCGGTACTAAAGAAGGCAATGTAGGCCGCAAAGCTCATGGTCAGGCAGGTAGGCAACCGGTCGTACTTTTCGACATACTCCAAGAAACTAGGCATATTCCGTGCCCGCCACTTCGATGTGGAATTCAAAGAAATGCTCAGCAGTTCATGGTTGATAAAAGGATTGTTGAAGCGATCTTGTACCGCTCCTGCAAACCCCTCCACATCCTCCTTCGGCAGCGGCAGGATGGGGATAATCTCCTCGAAGAGCATCTTATTCATATAGCCACGGACGGCATCATCATGCATACAATCCCGCACGATATCATAGCCACCCAGATATGCTCCCAGCACGAAGCCGGTATGTGCGCCATTGAGAATGCGCACCTTGCGTTTTTTATAGGGGGTTACATCCGGCACCACGGGGCAGTTGAGGCCTGCCGCCTTAAAGGGCAGTTTTTCTTCCAGCCACGCAGGGCCTTCAATATTCCAAACACCAAACACTTCGCCCACGTCGGTCAGGGGATCCGCATAGCCGTTCTGCTCCTCTAGCCGAGCCACTTCCGCACCATCACGGATGCGGCCGGGGACGATGCGATCGACCAAGGTAGAGCAGAACGTGCAGCTTTCGTTGACATAAGCCGCAAATTCCGCCTCCAGACCCCATTGCTGGATGTACTGGTTCACACAGCGCAACAGTTCTTTGCCGTTGTTATCGATCAGCTCACAGGAGAGGATCACCAGACCGCTCTTTCCTGCCTTCCAGCGGGCATACAACACTTGTGTCAGCTTGCCCGGGAAGGAAGCGCAAGGCTTGTCCGTCAACAGGCAGGCAGGATCATAGACGATGCCTGCTTCCGTGGTGTTGGACACGATATATTCCAACGCATCAGACACAGCCACTTCCATCATCCCTGCAAATCCCTCTTCCTCATAAGGATTCAGGCAACGGGACACGGAGGAAATCACCCGCTTGCGATCCACTTTTTCGCCATTTTCGGTGCCCCGCAGATACAGCGTGTACAGGCCCTCCTGTTCGTTGATGTACGGTGTCAACCCCTGTGCGATGGGCTGCACTAGCACACACTTGCCATTCCAGCCCACTCGTTCATTGGACACGTCAAACCAATAGTTCACAAACGCCCGAAGGAAATTACCCTCACCGAACTGCAGTACCTTCTCCGGTGCGGATTCCAGAATATAGCCCGTATAGCCGGACTTTTTCAACACTTCATAATTGAGCTTCTCCATATGGATGGTCCTCCCCTGTATTGACTTATGTGATTCTTTCGACTATGATAGCACTAAATGAGGTGATATGCAATGAGAAACATTAAAATTGCCTACATCGGCGGTGGGTCCAAACTGTGGGCTCGATCCTTCATGCAGGATCTGGCCCTTGCAGAAGGGATCGGCGGCGAAGTCTGCCTGTACGACATTGACCGCGAGGCCGCCCTTCGCAATCAGCAGATCGCCCGGCGGATCCACGAAAAGAAGGAAGCGGTTTCTGCTTTTGTCTACACCGTAGCCGATAACCTAGAGCAATGCCTGAATCATGCCGATTTTGTTCTGATCTCCATTCTTCCCGGCACTTTTCGTGAAATGCGCTCCGATGTCCACACACCGGAAGCCTACGGCATTTATCAGAGCGTCGGCGACACCGTTGGTCCCGGTGGTGTGTTGCGCGCCATGCGCACCGTGCCGATCTTTGAGGAATTCGCCCGTGCCATTGCACGCTTCTGCCCCGATGCATGGGTGCTGAATCTGACCAATCCCATGAGTGCCTGCGTTAAAGCGCTCTACGATACTTTTCCCGACATCAAAGCCTTTGGCTGCTGCCACGAGGTATTCCACACTCAGGATTTTCTATGTTGCGTCCTGAGAGAATTGAAAGACATCCACGTCCATCGCCGGGATATCTACACCGACGCCTCCGGCATCAACCACTTCACTTGGATCACCCAAGCACAATATCAGAATATCGACATTTTGGCGCTGCTGCCGGAATTTATGGATCGCTATTTTGAATCCGGATACTATGAAAAGGGCAATCATCAGCAATGGCAAACCGATCCTTTTGCCTATGCCAACCGGGTAAAAATGGACTTGTTTGCCCGTTACGGCGCATTGGCAGCCGCCGGTGACCGACATCTTGCAGAGTTTGTCAGCAATAAATTGTACCTGGAATCCCCTCAGACCGTTGCCCATTGGCATTTTGCCCTAACTACCGTAGATTTCCGGGAAGAAAATCAGCGTCAGCAGATCCGCGAATCCATTGCCATGGCCCAGGGCACGATGGAAGTGCCTCTGGCGCCCTCCGGCGAAGAACTGGTCGAGCTGCTTCAGGCGCTTCTGGGGCTGAAAACCGTGATCTCCAATGTCAATATGCCCAACCGGGGACAAATGCCGGGGCTGCCGGAGGGTTCTATCGTGGAAACCAACTGCGTATTCACCCACGGCCTCGTCCGCCCGATCACCGCAGCACCGCTACCGTCGGGAGCGCTGGCACTGGTACAGCGCAACTGCGCCTGCATCGACTTGTGCTGTCAAGGAATTCGGCAGCGGAATTTGGATCTGATCTTTGCCGCCTTTGCGGATCAACCGCTGTGCGATACGTTGACGCGATTCCAAGCCCGGGAACTGTTTGACACAATGTGTGAAAATACCCGTTCCTATCTTGCACCTTACTATCCGCAATTTCAAAAATGATCGTGAGAAACGCACCAACTAGGGTGCGTTTCTCTTTTTTTATTTGATTAGGGCTGCTTGCCGATGTAGGCTAGGATGCCACCATCAACGTACAGAATGTGGCCATTGACGAAATTGGAAGCATCGGAAGCCAAGAAAACAGCAGGGCCGGCAAGGTCTTCAGGTTTACCCCAGCGCTCTGCGGGGGTTTTTGCGATGATGAACTGATCGAAGGGATGACGGCTGCCGTCAGGCTGACGCTCCCGCAACGGTGCAGTCTGAGGAGTCTCGATATAGCCAGGGCCAATACCATTGCACTGAATATTGTACTTGCCATACTCAGAGCAGATGTTCTTGGTCAGCATCTTCAGGCCACCCTTTGCAGCGGCGTAGGCAGACACCGTCTCACGTCCCAACTCGGACATCATGGAGCAGATGTTGATGATCTTGCCATGACCCTTTTCGATCATGCCGGGAATGCAGGCCTTGGCCACGATGAAGGGCGCATTCAGGTCCACGTCGATGACCTGACGGAACTCTGCGGCAGTCATTTCACACATGGGAATACGCTTGATGATGCCGGCGTTGTTGACTAGAATGTCGATGACGCCAACCTCTTCCTTGACCTGAGCCACCATTGCGTTGACGGCATCCTCGTCGCAGACATTGCAGACATAGCCGTGGGCCTTGATGCCTCTGTCGGCATAGGCAGCCAAGCCCTTGTCGACCAGATCTTGACGCAGGTCATTGAAAACGATGGTAGCGCCGGCTTCTGCCAGACCACAGGCAATGGCAAAACCAATACCATAGCTGCCACCGGTCACCAGAGCGACTTTTCCGGTCAAGTCAAAATTCTTCATATTATTTGTCCTCCTCATTGGATAAAAGTAATTCCGTATATGTCATCAAGAACGGTGCCAATCCCTTGGCGTCATTTTCTACGATAGGCTCGCTGATATAATATTCATAAGTACCATCGCGGCGGCGATTATTTTCCGGTCCCAAGCCTGCCACCAGACAGATACCACCCAGATTCAGCTTGCCGTCTTTCTCCGTCAGGTAACGGCGGCAAATGCTATGGAAAATATCTGCACCGATCGCACCGTAGGTGCTATCCAAAATGCCACACCGGGAGCCCTTTAGGAAGAAGTAAGCAATCATAGCCGAGCCGGAAGTCTCCGGGTAATTTCCCTGCGCACCGACCCGGTGGGGTACTTGCCAGAACATACCGCTGTCTTTGTCCAGATATGGTAGCAGATTTTGGGCCAACTGGCGAGCAATCGTGACGATTTCTCCCCGAAGTGCGGCATATGTCCCATCCATATGAACCGCCACATCCACCAGAGCCGCAGAAAACCACCCCAAGCTACGCAACCACGGATTTTGGGAACAACCATTCTCCCCTGCCCAGAATGCTTTTCCGCTGGCGTCGTAACCATGGCGGTAAAGGCCCGTTTCAGGATCGAACATCCGCAGATGCACATTGCGGAATTGCCGGACAATATCCTCATAATGGGCGCAATCTTCATACATGGTGGTATAGCGAGTGTAGAAGACCTGCGCCATATACAGCCCATCGAGCCACACCTGATTTGGATAGATCGCTTTATGCCAGAAGTTGCCCTCATGGGTTCGGGGCTGCCGCTGCAGTTGCCCATAGAGAACCTCAATAGCCTTGCGATATTTTTCCTTGCCGCTGATACGATACACGTCAAACAGCACGCAGCCCTCGCAAATATTATCCAGATTATAGGTGGTTTCCTCGTAGCCAAGCAAGCTGCCATCTTCCCGAACATAGTGATCCAAGAAGTTCTCGGCAAAATCATAATATCGGCGCTGTCCGGTGATCTTGTACAGATTCAGCAGAGCGATCATCATGCAACCATCAATGTAGTTCCAACCATTCACTTTGCCTTCTTTGATCTTTTCAATGTTCCACAAGGGTCTGTCGGGAGATGATTCCGTCAATATCCGCTCCACATAACCTACGATTCGATTCATTCTTCCACCACCTCGTCTACATTGACGGTAATCAGCCGGTCTCCGACCTGCCCGGTCATGGTCACGTTCTTCAGATGCACACGGCGCACTCCATTGAAGTATAAACCGCGCCGACATTCTTTGTCAATATCATCCATCATGGCAGGATAACCCCAAGAGGCATCCGGTCGGAAGGTAAAATGCACATTTTCAATGGTCACGGCGCCAATCGGTTGCTCTGTCAACCCATAAAAATAACCGGCGGCCCATTCGCAGTCCGTACAGACCATATCCCGGAAGGTGAATGCCCCAAGGTAGGGCGTCGTATCATCCACAGGGTGTTTTTTCTTGCTCCAGACGATCTCCTCATGGCCGTCCGGATCGCAAAAATAGTACATATTCATCACCAAAGGTGCCATAACGTTGTCCATACGGATATTGGAAAATTCCACACCGTCAATGATGCCATACTTGCCGCGCCCCCGGCGGGTTTTGATACGCAAGCCCCGATCCGTATGAGAAAACAGGCACTGTGTAACTTTCAAATTCCGAACACCGCCGGACATTTCGCTGCCCAGCACCATGGCACCGTGGGCATATTCCATCAGGCAATTGCGAACCTCGTGATTGGTGGCCGGTGTCCGATATTTCATGCCCATATACATTTTCCCGGACTTGATGGCAATGGCATCATCCCCCACGGAGAAACGCACGCCAATGTAGCGCACGTCATCGCAGGATTCCGGATCGGTACCATCGGTATTGGGGCTGTCCTTCGGCGCTTCTATGGCAATGTTGTAAAAGCCCACTTTTTTGCAAAAGAAGGGATGGAAATGCCAAGAGGCGGAATTTCTACCCAAAATACCGTGGAAATAGACCTCCTCGCAGTGATTAAGAAACACCAACCGAGGTCTGCCTATGGTGCGTTTCTTCACATCCTGCCACCATGTGCTGTTTTGGGCATTCCCATCGATGCTGCCTCGTCCCACGATGTGCATATCCTCGGCATAAAATGCACTGAGGAAACTCTGGCGGCAAACATAAGGATTACCCTCCCACATACTGACCACGATTTCCTCACCCGTCACCGGGTCGAAAACCGATGCCGGCAGCAGAGGGTAATGCTCCTCACAGGTATCTGCCAACAGCACTGCATTTTCCTGCAGTTCCAGCGTCAAGTGAGACTTGAGTACCAGTGGGCGGACCGCATACACACCGGCAGGCACCACTACACGGCCATGTTTAGGGCAGACATGAATGGCGCTTTGGATGGCAGCGGTATCGTCGGTGATGCCATCCCCTTTTGCGCCAAAATCGCGAACATTAATGCAAGCTGATTCTGTTTTTGTCGTAAAGTAGAGGCGATCCTCGCCTACACCTACGCAATACTCTGTTCCCGGCTGCAGATCAAACAGGGAAAAAACATTGGTGCGCACGCCCAAAAGGGCGGGCGCACCATTGACTGTTACATCATATTCAGCTTCCGCATAATAAGGCGCTGAATTTTCCAGTTCAAAACAGGCAGAAACAGAGGAGATATACAGGTTATGAAATCTCATAGCCATCCCCCATGCAGTTTTTATTGTGCGGCGACCGGCTCTGTAACGATGGTACGCTCGGTCTCGGCATCGAAAAGGTAGGCGCTTTCCACAGGAATCGTGAAAGTGATCTGCTCATCCATCTTGGGCGCATCATGGGGATTGACCTTCAGGATGGCATTTTCTTTCGCAATGTTGATATAGACATTGGTATTGTCGCCCAACATTTCCGTCAACTCCACCGTAGCCTGCAACACATATCCCTGCTGCTGACCCAAGACGATCGCCTCGGGGCGGAAGCCGAAGTACACATCCTTGCCCTCATAAGCTGCCAGATGTCTGCCTAAGCTGGCAGAGACATCCAGCTTCTGACCACCAACTTCGATGCAACCACCATGGACGGTACTGCGAATGAAGTTCATGGGCGGCTCACCAATAAAGCCGGCAACAAACAGATTGGCAGGCTTGAAATACAGCTCGTAGGGCGTACCCACCTGCTGAATGTAGCCTTCCTTCATGATGACGATCCGATCTGCCAGCGTCATAGCTTCCACCTGATCGTGGGTAACGTAAATCGTGGTAGCGCCGGTCTCGCGGTGGATCTGAGCGATCTCGGCACGCATGGTAACACGCTGCTTTGCATCCAGATTGGAAAGGGGCTCGTCCATCAGGAAAATACCCACTTTACGGATGATAGCACGACCTACCGCCACACGTTGCCGCTGGCCACCGGAGAGGGCTCTGGGCATCCGATCCAGATAATCCGTCAAGCCGAGAATTCGGGCCACCTTCTGCACCTTTTCCTCGATCACGTCCTCGTCAACACCTTGCAGGGTCAGACCGAAGGCCAGATTGTCATATACAGTCATCTGGGGATACAGCGCATAACTCTGGAAAACCATGGCGATCTCACGATCCCGAGGGCTCTTATCGTTGGCGTAGACTCCGTTGATCAGCAATTCACCCTTGCTGATGGTCTCCAGACCTGCAATCATCCGCAAGGTCGTGGATTTGCCGCAACCGGAAGAGCCTACAAAAACGATAAACTCACCCTGCTCGATTTCCAGATTGAAGTCATGCACCGCATGGAAGCCGTTGGGATAGATCTTATTGAGTCCTTTCAGCGTCAAGTATGCCATATTTTGACACTCCTTTAACAAGTCGATAATCTCGTGGCAAGGATCATTTCCCGCCGGCGGTTGCCTTAGCATCTGCGAAAATGCCGACAAAGACCCGCTTGATGCAGATAAACAGCATATCCACACCCATGCAGAAAGTACCGAACAGGATGGGCTCCACGCCCAGAGGGATCGTATCCGTATTGCCTGTAATGGATACGATCACGTAATTGATGATGTTGTAGAGCAAGTATACGCATAGAATAATGACCGCTGCGTATACAATATTGAAGAAAAAGCTAGCCATGCCTTTCTTAGGAAACAGAAGCCACTCGTCGTTCTGACCCTCGTACTCCTCAATGAAGCGGATGACATTATTGGTCAGCAGGTCTGTAACCATGCCCAGTGCCACACTCAGCACAAAGAGCATATCCAGCATATCCCCCAGATAATTGCCCAGTCCCCACAAGATGAAGAAACATACAGCACCGGCAAACCATGCCTTCAGAAGCACGATTTTCAGCCATTGTGGCATCTTCAGCTTACGGGATCGATACTGTCCCAGCTCCTCCGGTGAATACTCCGGCGCTTCCTGGGTGTCGGCATTGACCAGAGCTTCTACCGCATCGCTTTTAAGACTGTAATTTTTATTTTCTTCCATTTAGTCATTGATCTCGATGGTACCCATGGCACCATTGTCTTCCACATCGACACTGGTCTTGATCATACGCAACAACTTGCTATAGACAGGCAGCAACGCAACCAGTGCAGCCGACACGATGACCATCACCTTATGAATATTGAGCATATTATACGTAGCAACAATATACTCTTCCTGCTTCACGGGATTCTCGCTCCGATACAACGCACGAATAATGGCGTTACAGTAGTGAATATCCGCATAGACGATAATCGCAAACATCACAAACATCAGCACGATCATCGGAATGTTTGCCTTTTTACGCCGTGGAAAGGCATTAAGCATGCACACCATACACAGCAAAGAGAAGAGCATGATGCTAAACTCTGCCAAACCCATACCGGAGCCTTGAATCTTTGCAGTGGTGTTGGATACATCCGTCAGATTGAAGGAAAACAGAACGAAAGTGACCAACATCATCACCAGCGGGATTACAGAAGGCTGCCGTTTCAGGGACACAATGGCCTTGCGTAGCGCTTCTTTGATCCGCGACCACAACTTGCAGAAGTCAAACAGAACCCAAAGCACCGCAAATACAATGGCGGCGATCAACGCAACTCGCTCAGCAATAGCGACATAAAAAATATGCCAAGGATCAGTCAACGTGTTTTTTAGTATGACAGTCGCAAGAAGCACCAGCAACGACAAAACAAGACCTACCACGGAGATCTTCGTTACCACGGGAGCGATCTTACCGTACACAGCTTTCAATTTCTTTCCCATAGCGGTCACTCCTCTCCTTGGATGGCATTGCCGGTCTCTTTGTTGAAGAAATGTTTGCGCGTCACCGACAGCGATACCACATCGCCGACCTTATAGTCACACCAGCCAGCCAGCTTACAGGTGATACGCACGCCCTTACCATCGGCACCCAAGTGGCCGTGGACCAGAGTATTCATGCCCAAATTCTCATTGGACAGGACTTTCAGTTGGAATTCGCTGCCAACACAGGTATTCTCGGGGCGCACACCGAGCACGATTTGCTTACCCACATAACCGGACAGCAACTTTTGCTCCTGCTCGGTCAGCGGTAGGATCATGTCCTGTCCCACCAGACGGCCTTCTTCCACCTGCACATCAAAGAAATTCATTGGCGGCAAACCGATGAAACTGGCCACAAATAGATTAGCCGGAGTATCGTACAGTTCCAGAGGTGTGCCGATCTGCTGCACATGGCCCATGGACATACACACGATGCGGTCCGCCAAAGTCAGCGCCTCGGTCTGGTCGTGGGTCACGTAGAGCATGGTTGCACCCAGCCGCTTGTGCAACAGCAGAATTTCCCGACGGGTGGCGCTGCGCAGCTTGGCATCCAGATTGGACAGCGGCTCATCAAAAAGGAACAGTTGCGGATTGCGGACGATGGCCCGCCCCATAGCCACACGCTGGCGCTGACCACCGGATAGCTGAGCAGGCTTCTTGTTGAGCTGACTCACCAGATCCAACACTTCGGCGGCTGCCAAAACTTTCTTGTGGATCACATTGGGATTTTCCTTGCGCAGGGTCAAGGAAAAGGCCATATTTTCATAAACGGTCATATGACCATAAAGGGCATAGTTCTGGAATACCATTGCGATATCCCGATCTTTGGCAGGTGCGTTGGTCACGTCCACGCCGTTGAGGAGCATTTTGCCCCGCGTGATGTCTTCCAGACCGGCAACCATTCTCA
Organism: uncultured Oscillospiraceae bacterium; assembly: GCA_964583135.1. Classification (GTDB taxonomy): domain Bacteria; phylum Bacillota; class Clostridia; order Oscillospirales; family Oscillospiraceae; genus Faecousia. Next base: position 10,500 of record CAZOVE010000063.1, read on the forward strand.
GCGTGGTGGACTTTCCGCAACCGGAGGGGCCGACCAAAACGATCAGTTCGCCATCCTTCACGTCGAGATTGAAGTCATACACAGCCTGAACATTATTGTCATAGACTTTTTCCAGATGCTGTAAGCTCAGTTCTGCCATAACGTGTCACCTCTCATGCGGTTTTGTCTTCAATAGACTTCAGATAGTTGCTCAGGGTCTTGTTATTGATAAAGCTGGTGATGGCTGCGGCAACGCAGCAGACAGCAGAGATTGCCAGACAAGTAGTGGTAAACAGATACTGGCTGTTTTCCATCACACGCACCTGCACACCGTTAATATCCAGTAGCGTATTATGGGCATTGGTAGGCAGATAGAAAATGCGCGCAATCTGCATCAGGCCAATGACGATAAGTATCACGGTGTATCCGTCTTTTCGATTCTTTACGCCTTCGGAAGCAAGGAAAGCAGTCAGCATAAACAGCAAATTGTAAATAATGGAGGCGCCGATGATCCATGTGTAATAATAGGTGCTAACATCGGACTTGTAGATGCTCACAAAATACAGCGCATCCAGAACGATGGCCGCCAAAACCAAATTGGAGGATACTTTATCCTTGGTATAGCGCATCCGATCATATTGGATACGTTTCTCTTCCTGTGTCATTAGGCTGCCTCCTTTCCCGGTGCGATGAGTTTTTTCTCGCCCCGCATCATCACGAACTTCCACACCAGATTTCCCAACAGCAACGCCACGGACAGCAAGCCCAGAGCGCCCACTACGTAGTGCAGATCCAGCAGGAAGGTATTTTCCAGATAGAGGGTCTTCCACAAATCAGAGAATTGTTGCAACGCTTCAAAATCCACCGTGGTCATAAACTGGGTCGCAAAACCATCGATCTGGATATGAGACCAGACCACGGTAGCCACTGTCGCGATGCTGTACAGCAGCGTTGTCACAATGTTACCCACGTAATAACGTCTGCGCACGTGGGTATTGGTCAGGTACAATAAGCATGCCAACAGGATCAGCACAATGCTGATGTTGACAAACATCTTGTTGAACGGCTGCATATCATAATAGATGATTGAGCCGGGGACACGTGTGTTTTCCGGGTGTGTCGGATCTCTCATGGTAGAATACAGACTGTCATAAATATCCGTAATCATACCCAAGGAGTACACAAAGCTCACCGCCGCAGCGATGATTGCAATCAGGCACACCATTTTTTGAAAAGCCAATTGTTTCTTATACATAATGACCTCCCCGTTGAATACCGGTCCGATTCCGGGGGATGCCGAGGCATCCCCCGGAGCGGAACAAGGGTCATTCAACTATTGTGGTAAAGGTTATTCGGGCTACAGCCGAAGCAGCATCTGCTTCAAGATCAGCCGTTGAGGGATTCGTAGTAAGTCAGCAGGCTCTCGTAAGCGCCCTGCTTGATCAGCAGATACTG
>CAZOVE010000064.1:0-11549 GCA_964583135.1 uncultured Oscillospiraceae bacterium
CATGGGAATCTGCATAGACTTCATGGATCGAAGAGCCGGGAATAATATCGTGGAATTGATGGAGCAGGACGCATTCCCAACTATCGTGCAACAACTCCTGAGAATAGTCTCCGCCCAGAATATAAGCCAAAGACGACAGCCACTCCAGTTGTAAGAGTCTGTTTTCCAGATAACGATTGGTCTTCTTATTGTATGCCTGAGATGTGTAAGTACCCCGATGATATTCTAAGTACAATTCACCATCCCAAGTGTGTACATATTGATCCGTGGAATCTACCAATTGATGTATTTTTCGGAAGAAAGCGCCGGCGGTATCGGTCACGACATGGGGGCATCCGGGAATGCGATCCATCGCACGGCGCATTTCCAGCATATCTCGGTTGACACCGCCGCCACCATCGCCATAACCGTAGGACATGAGCGTATCATGGGTCAATTCCTTGTTTTTGAATTGCTGCCAGCCGTATATGGCGGTTCGGGGCTCCAAAACACCGTTGTAGGTGGAAAAACGATCACCGGGCTTGAAGTTGTCATAGGGTGTATCGATGAAGTAGGTCAATATTTCGCTGCCATCTATTCCACGCCAGAAGAAAAGGTCATTAGGCACAGTATTGAACTGATTCCAACTGATCTTTGTCGTCATGAATGTATCAATTTCACATTGTTTTAGTATCTGAGGCAGCGCCCAGCTATAACCAAACACATCCGGCAGCCAAAGGTATTCACATTTTTTCCCGAATTCTCTTTCAATAAAACGTGTGCCGTGCAATAGCTGACGAACCAAAGACTCGCCGGAGCTCAAGTTACAGTCCGCCTCGACCCACATACCGCCGTCGGCTTCCCACTTCCCTTGTGCCACACGTTGCCGAATCCTTTCATATAGCTGCGGACAATCCTGCTGAATAAATTGATACAGTTGGGGCTGTGTTTGTAGGAACACGTATTCGTCATATCGCTCCATCAAGCGCAGCACCGTGGCGAAAGATCGCTGCGCCTTTTCACGGGTATGTTTCAGGCGCCACAGCCACGCCACGTCAATGTGTGTGTGTCCCACAACGTGCAATGTAATATCCGTGGACTTTTCAACACGAGACAGTTCTTCCATCAGAAGGTCGTGGGCGATCTCAACGGAACGATAAAAGGTGGTGTCGTCTTCCCAGCGGATCAGACGCAACGTGCGGTCAAAAATCCCCTGAATGACATCGTAGTGTCGGCTGTTTCGATCCAAGTGTTGCAGTGTTTCCGTGATGGCACGACCGAAATAGTAAAGCTCATCGGTTTTTTTATGCAGATAGGCAAACTCCGCTTGTCTGCACAAGTGGCTAAAATCGCGGTGTACGGCGCAACCTTCCAGACCGGTCCACAGCAGGAAAGTCAATTCCACCGTCTTGCCTTCCAGTCCGTCAAAGAAGACTTCTTTATGATTGGAGTCCACACCCTGATAAGGATCACGATCCACATACAGCAACGATTCAAAACCGCTGTTATTGCCATCCCCGGTTTCTCCAAAATCAAATAAGCCAACGACATCGAAGCCATCCACATGGGCAGGGACTGTAATTTCCTTTTGTAACCATAAATAGCGGTCTCGTCCTTCAAAGCGATCCCCCACCCCAAAGGGTTTGCCGATCATCTTCTCCGGAACAAAGCGATGCCAGTCATCGGGATGAAGCGCATCCTCCATAGAAATAAAGGGCGCAATGGTACTTCGGTTGCAATAGCGGCGAGTACCCAATTCCTGTACGCGCTTGTGAAATTTTTCCACGGTAAAGAACATGATACCAACTTCCTTTCAAAAAACGATGTTTGCAAAGCGGTCCAGAACTCATTTCAAATTTTCACGTTGTCATTGATGTAAATTTGAAATCAACCCTCGGCATTTGAAGATCGTTCGCACGGATTGAAAACCATCCTTTTGGGGAATCCCCCACCGGACAGCGTGTATCCGGTGGGGGTAAAACTTTGGGATTAGTGAATCTTGCGTTTCCGGTCGGCGATCACAGCCACCGCAACCACAGACAGTAGCATCGTTGCCGCAACGACCGCCACGGAAGTGTCGCCGGTTTGGGGCGCAGTGACGGGAACCTGAGACAGCGTACCGGTGATGTTCTGGGTAAAGCCGGTGGTCAGGTTCATGGAGGCGAAATCGGTGGTGCTGTCGAAGATCACCAGCTTGGTTTCGCCGTTGTTGGTGATGCGGATGTTGTTGTAGTAAACGGTATAGGTGCCGTTTTCATACTGCTCGTAAGCATTGGCATCGGGGTGGGCCGCCAACTGAACCTTATCGATGGCAATACCGGCCATTTTGTTGCCAATGAGCATATTCCGGTGATAGACCTGACCGTATGCTCTGCTGCGCAGGTCGCCCATGGGATGGCAGTTGTAACCGTCAGTGTCCTCAATGCCATAGTCACGCATCCATGTGCTGTTTGGCAAGCCGGTTTCCACATGACCAATGCCGTGGAGATTGGATGCCAGATAGACATCATACTCCAGAACATCGCCCGCCTCGATGGTGTAGTCGATGTTGGCAATGGTCAGGAAGAAGTAGGACAGCGTTGCATCAGCAGCCTTGTCGATGTTCAGATCCAGCTTCAGCCAACCGCTCAGATCAGGAGCTGTGGTAGTGCTGCTGTCACCACCGGTGCTGTCATCGCCGCCGCTCAGAACCACGGATGACAGAGTGCCGGTGATGTTCTGGCTCAGACCGACACTGACCTGCAGGTTCTCAAAGTCGGAATGGTTGGCGTAGATGACCTTCTTGACTTCGCCGTTGTTGGTGATGCGGATGTTGTCATACCAAACAACATAAGTGCCGTTTTCATACTGCTCATAAGCGCTGGCATCGGGGTGGGCTGCCAGTTGCAGCTTTTCGATGGTTCTGCCGGAAGCGGAGTTGCCGATGAGCATACTGCGATGGTAGACCTGACCCACAGCTTTGTCCCGCAGGTCACCCATGGGATGGCAGTTGGCACCATCGGAGTCAGTAACGCCGCAGTCACGCAACCAGCCGCCATTATCCAGTGCAGCATCAACGTGGCCAATGCCATGCAGGGAACTTTCCAGCATCACATCATACTCCAAAACATCGCCCTCCTGAACCACATAGTTCAGGTCTGCAATGTTCAGGAAGAAGAAAGACAGCGTTGCATCGGAAGATTTTTCGATGGTCAGTTCCAATCTCAGCGCTGCTTCCGCTTCGTCGGCATTGACTGTCACTGCAGAAAAACCTGTACCTGCACAGAGCATCAAGACCAATGCCAACGCCAGACATAAAGAAATAAGCTGTTTCATGTTTTTTTCCTCCATTTTTGTTATAATAGTACCCTTCTCCACAAGGGCAGGAATGACGACCAAGAATTGAAAAGGTTGCGATCTTATTCGTCCACGGCGATCAAGGTCAGTTCACCGGTGATGTCCTTGGTGTTGCGCACAGAAATGGTCAGATTTTCATAATCTGCGGCATCCGCAAAGATGTGGACCTTCACTTCACCGTTGTTGGTGATACGAATATTGTCATACCAAACGACATAGGTGCCGTTTTCGTATTGCTCGTAGGCGCTGGCTTCGGGATGGGCGGCCAGCATGATGGTCTCGATGGTACGTCCGGAGAGCTTGTCACCGATCCGCATGGTTCTGTGGTAGACCTGACCGTAAGCCAGAGTCCGCAGGTCGCCCATGGGATGACAGTTGCTGCCGTCGGTATCGATGACAGCGCAGTCGCGTAGCCAGCCATCGTTATCCAACGCCGCATCCACATGGCCGATACCATGGAGACTGTCTTTGAGGATCACGTCATACTCGATCACATCGCCGGGCTGGACCACATAGTCGATGTTCATAATATTCAGGAAATAGTAAGTAATGTTGGTGGCGGCCTCTTTGTTGATGGTCAGTGCCAACTGCAGCACAGCACCGGTCTGTTCTGCTTTCTTCTCAAATTGTTCCGGCATATACATATAATCATAGCGCTTGACATAGCCCTTGAAGGTGCGCATTTTCTGGGACAAGATCTCAAACAGCTCGTTCGGTTCTCCGTAAATATCGAACAGGAAGCTGCAGTTGGTGAAGTCGATGCCGGCCAAATTGGTGCCGGTGATGTTGTCAAAAATGGTATCCATCTGAGCGTTCAAACCGTCGTGGGCGGCATTTTCGCCAAATACAGGGATGTACTCCAACGAGTTTTCATACATATACTGCCGGACATAGTTGACGCCGCCGATGCTTTCACAGCCGGTATACTGCAGATAGCAGCCATACTTTGCCGCCAGATCCACCATACCCAGATTGTCGGCACCCATCATGATGGCATCGTTGGCCGTTCCCTGCTCGACGCACTCTTCAAACTGCGCTTCAGTGAAGTAAGTACCGGGCAGGTAGAGGATCAGAGGGATTTCTTCCATACCCATTTCCTTGAGCACCTTCTGATAGATCACGATCTGCTGCTCAATGGCATCCCGTTTGGACTGAATGTACCAGTTCAGGGTATCTCTCCAGTAGGTTCCTGCTGTTTCGCCGGGCTTCGGAACTGCCACTTCATCGAAAGAGCCATAGCTGGTGCCCCATGCAGTATTTGCGGCGGCAATATTGCCATACTTGGCTTCCATCTCTGCGCGGAAGTCTGCGACCGCATTGTCGGCATAGCACCACATGGTGGTCTCGCCGCCACCCTGCGTCCAAGCTGCGGGATAGATGGTCTCGCCGGCTGCGCCGCAGTCGACGATGATGCCATCGATGATACTCAGACAGTCGATTTCCTGCAGATATTCCAGATGGGCGCGCAGTGCCTTCTGCGTATGCTCCTGCAGACCCTCATACCAGTAGCTGATACAGTTGGCGTTGGAAGAAACACCAAGATGGTTCACAAAGCGGCTACCCGTGTCGCTGTAAATATAGTCCGGATTGGACATCATCGTTGTCGGAATCAGCTTGACGGTCATACCGTGTTCTTTTGCTGCGATGAATTTGTTCTGAGCATTTTCCGAAAGCACCCATGCATCCGATGCAGTGGTGCTCCAACCGCCACCCAGACGGACGGAAAGCAAGCCTGCCTCCACGTAATAGTCGAAGCGCTTTTGAACCAACGATTTGGTATCGGGGGAACCGTTATCCGTGATACATAAAGACAGTCTTTTCAATCGATCTTCCTCCCATGTAGCCTGTGGTGTGTTCTGCGAGGGTTGGGTTTCGTCTTCGCCGGTCGAATCCACCGGGTCTTCCACAATACATCCGCTCAAGGGAAGCACCACCAGTAGCACAACCAGCAGCAATGATAACAGTTTTTTCATGTTTTTCCTTCGTCCTTTCTTGTTAATTATCCTTTGACAGAGCCGATCAATGCGCCCTTGACAAAGTATTTTTGAATGAACGGATACACGATCAGCATGGGCAGCGAAGCAATAAAAATGATAGAATACTTCATTGCTTCTGCCATATAGGCCTTTCTGGTAATGTACAATAGCTGTTCTGCAGACATACCGCTGGTATCCAGTGCGCCAATGCTGAGCTGATTGTTGATCAAAATATCACGAAGCACCAGTTGCAGCGGATAATAGTCCGGCTCCGAAATAAAGATCGCCGCGGTAAAGTAGTCATTCCAACGGCCGACCGCATAATAAAGGGCAATCACCGCAATGATCGGTTTGGCCAACGGCAATGCAATGCGGAAAAACTGACCAAATTGAGAGGCACCGTCAATTTCAGCCGCTTCATACAATGCGTCAGGGATATTGGTCTCAAAATAGGTTCGGGCGACCACCATGTTGTAAACCGAAAAACCACCCAATACGATAATGGTGTACCATTTGTTGTTTAGGTTCATGTTCTGCACCAGCAGATAAGTGGGAAGTAAACCGCCGGAGAAAAACATGGTAAAGGCGAAAAATGTGGAGATCGCGCCGCGCATACGCATTTTCTTTTTACTCAGGGCGTATGCCGTTGGAATGGTCAAAAACAAGTTCAGAGCGGTTCCCACGACGGTATAAAGAATGGTATTGCGATAGCCGGTCCAAATGGACTTCTGCTTAAAGACTTCCTTGTAACCGTCTAAAGTAAATCCCTTTGGCCAAAATGTGACCTTACCGGTTGCTACGTCCACAGGTTCGGACACAGAAGCAATGATCGTAAAATACAACGGATAGATCATGATCACACAGATCAGGACCAATACGGTGATGTTCACAACGGAAAACACCGAATCGGAATTGATCCTATTCATTTTCTTCACTGAATTCAGCCTCCTTGCTGTGCGTCATCACCAAATGCTGATGTCACTGCTCTTTTTGGCGATCTTATTGACGATCATCAAAATGATCACATTGACAATGTTATTAAACAGACCGATCGCCGTTGCATAACTGAACTGACCACCCTGAATGCCGATCTTGTAGGTATATGTAGAGATCACCTGAGAAGCCGACAAATTTAGAGAGTTTTGCATCAGCAGAATTTTCTCGTGGGAAGCGCTGAGAATGCCGCCGCAGGAGAAGATGAGCATAATGATAATGGTTGGCATAATGGTGGGAATATTGATATGCCATATGATCTGTAGCCGGGACGCACCGTCGATCTTTGCCGCCTCTACCAACTCCGGAGGTACATTGGAAAGCGCAGCAACATAGATAATGGCGCCAAAACCCATCACCTGCCATGTGTTACTCAAGACATATAGATCATCAAAATACTCCGGCGTGGTCAGAAAGTCGATCCGTTCTCCGCCAAAGGCCTCAATGATCGTATTGACGACGCCCTTGCTCTCATCAAAGAATAAAAGCAGCATCGAGCATACCACCACCGTAGATAGGAAATACGGCATATAGCTGACCATCTGTACCAGCTTTTTAAATTTCACATTCCGCACTTCATTGAGCATCAGGGCAAAAATGACGGATACCGGGAACATCATGGTACCGTAAATGCCCAAACGCAGGGTATTTGTCAGATACAGCTTAAAATTGGGGAATTTGAAAAAGCGGATAAAGTGCTTCAGACCCACCCAATCACTGCCCCAAATACCTTTTCTGGCGGTATAGTCACGAAATGCGATCTGCACACCATACATCGGAATGTAGGAGAAAATAAAAACGTAGATGACCGCAGGGAGCAGCAGAACATAGAGTCTCCAGTCACGCAAGTACCAAGCAGCACCGTGCTTTTTCTTTTGTGCCAGAGGACTATTGCGCTGTGCGTCGGAAGCCTTCTGTATCTTCATACGGCGCTCCTCTCAAAAGGAAAATTATTGTTGTGCTTCATAAATTTCTTTGTAGATATTCAGCAAACGTTCGATCCCCATGGATTCCAGCTCCGCTTTGAACTTGGCGATCTCGGCGTCATTGATTTCGCGGCGTCCCAGAATAAATTTGGCAACTTCTTCCTGAATATACGGTTCAATGACTGTCCGCAAGTCGGACAATTCGACCATGGTATCCGTATCTACATAGTAAATGGAGGGGAAGCTATCCGCTGCGTAAGGCATCACGTTTTGCTGGGTGGTCAGGCGACAGTGTCCCTCGGCATTATCGCTGGAGTAAACCATACCCGTGTAATAGCCGCCTTCTGCCGATTCTGCATGTTTCTTGTAGGAAGGTTCGTCTTCCACGGCGCCCCACTGGGGATAAAAACCAATGGTTTCCTGATAAATATAGGTCCAGACATCCAGACCATGCATTCTGTTGTCATCCGTGACGAGATCCTGCAAATCATTATCCCAGCGAGTGTAAGCATAGCCCAGATCCCATTCCGTATCGATGAGGGCGCCGACCCATAGTGCGCGGCAGTCATCGGTGGTGTTGTTGTACCACAAGTCTGCGATGCGCATACAAAGTTCTGGGTACTCAGTGGTTGCGGAGATCACAAAGCCGCCATTTGCTTTGATTCGGTTGGGAGTGGTGGTCACCGCAGTCGAAGACCACTGGCTGGTCAAAGGCTGGGCGGCGGTCCATGCCATGTAGTTTTTGTATCCGGTAGCGTGGACTTCATCATGATACATACCCACGGCACCATTTTGTAGCTGTGCTACCTGCTCGGTATCATTGGTGGTAAACAAATTCTTCGGCACGATGCCGTCCACATAGAACTGATGCATCAGCTTTAAGAATTCTTGATAAACCTCCACATCATATGCCGGGATGACTACTTCGCCATTGCGGATGGCCGGGGCTGCGCCGTAATTATCGTTGGTCACATAGCCGAAGGCGTTGAGGAGGAAATAAGCGTTGGAGTTACTGCACTGACCCATACCACCGGAAAATGGATAAATATTCTCGCTACCCAAACCGCTCAGGTTTGCTTCCTTCATGGCATACATCGCCGCAACAAACTCATCTAGCGTGCTGGGCATATCCAGATCCAGCGCATCTAGCCATTCCTGATTGATGTAGGTGGCGTTATACAGAGCAGGATCATCGTAGAAGATCCAGGGAAGGGAGTATACGTGACCATCCGGCAATGTGCAAGTGGAACTGACCTCACTGCTTTGCATATAGCTGTACAAGTTGGGTGTTAGGATCTCGTTGATGTATTCATCGCACTTGAGCAGCAATCCTTGTTCCATGCCATACTGATAAATTTCGTCATTGGTAAACTGCATGGAGATCATAATGTCGGGCAGTTCGTCGGAACTCATCATCAGGCTCTTGCGATCGCCAAGAGCAGTATCGAGCACATTAAAAACTTCAAACTCTACATTGTATTTCTCTTTCAGATACTGGCAGATCCAAAGATCTTCCCATTCGCCACCGGTAGCGGTGGTAGCGATGGCAACCTTCAGTTTGATCGTTCCGGCATATTCATCCTTGATCACAGGGTAGGCACTGTCCAGATTCAGGTACTGCGGATAATCTTCGATATTGACAGGGATGTCCCGTGTGGGATCGTCATTACCGCCGCCGTCACAGGCAATCAGCCCAAAAACAAGAACCAAAATCAGGAATAATGATACTATTTTCTTCATTGCGATTCCTCCTTGTGTTAACGCATGTAACATCTGCGCAATCGTTTGCACAAAAACATTATACTATATTACGGATCAGAAAACAATAAGGTATTTCCACCAAATTCCAAGACAGGAAATTATGCACCTTTCACCGCTTTCAGCACAGTGGATCGCCTTTACAAAATAGGAAAATCGTAGTAGAATAGAATAAATATGCGACATACAGAGGGAATAAATTATGCAAAATAAATTTATTGATATTACTGAAATCGCAAGGATCGCCAACGTGCATCCCTCCACGGTGTCCCGTGCCTTGAACAACAACCCGCGCATCAGTGAAAAAACACGCAAATATATTCAGGAAATCGCTGCCGCATATGGCTATATTCCCGATTCTGCCGCACGGGGGCTGACCCAAGGAAAGAGCATGATCATCGGTATTATTGTATCGGACATTTCCAATTCCTTTTATGCGCATATCATCAGCGCCATTGAAAAGGCCATGAATGCGCACGGTTACCATGTGATCGTGGGTTCCTCCTATTTTGATAATGAGGCCGAAGAAAAGTGTATCCGAACGATGGTCTCCCGCAGAGTCGATGCATTGGTCGTTTGCAACCCCCATATCCAATCCATCCCCTTGATGGAATCTATCAGCGCACATTTTCCGATCATCATCTGCGACTGCTTGCGCGCCTGCAATTCCTTTGATCGTGTCTATGTGGATGAGGCATACGGTGTTGCCTGCGCCGTGAATTATCTGCTGGCGCAGGGGCACACAAAGCTCGGCAGCATCTCCGATATTCCCGATGCGCTTCGCATTTGTATGTTCCGGCAACAATTGCGAGAGCGTGGACTGGAAACACCCGATGAATACCACGTTTTGTCTGAGGAATGGGATTATGCTTGCGGATATCATGCCGTATATCACTTGTATCAACAAGGTACACTCCCTACTGCGCTGTTCTGTATCCGCGATACGGTTGCGATCGGTGCATTGCGGGCAGCTTATGAACTGCAGCTTTCTGTACCCCAAAAGCTGAGTGTGATCGGCTATGACGACGGCAAGCTCGCAGAATATGCCTATCGTCCCCTGACCACCATCCATCAGCCGGTGGAGCAAATTGCGGAGAATGTAGTGCAGTGTATGCTGCAACGATTGGAAGATCCCGGTATTCCGCCACGGGAGATCCGCCTGTTGCCTCAGTTGATCATACGTCAAAGCACCTGATTTTCCGATTTTTTTAGAAGGATGTACCCAATATGTCTATTTTTCGAGCAGATGGGCCGTTCTGCCGCTTTCTGGAACGCATCGCCAATTTGATGATCCTCAATATTGTTTTTTTGCTTTGCTGTATTCCCGTTGTGACCATCGGTCCTGCGCTGACTGCGCTTTACTATGTTGCCATGAAAATCAATCTCAAGGAGGAACAAAGCATTCTTCGGGACTTTTTCCATGCTTTTCGTCTGAATTTCCGGCAGGGACTTTTGCTATTTCTCATCGTTCTGGCGATTGGCGCTTTTTGGGGAGTGGATCTATATTTGCTGTTTTTCTCCTCTGCCATTCCTGAAGCCCACGCCAAATGGCTTTCGTGTGCCATTGTGGTCATAGGAGTTCTGCTGTTTGCGCCGGCATGCTACACTTTCCCGATACTGGCACGATTCCATGTTACTTTGGGTGGATGTCTCAAAGCCTCGATCGGCACAGCCGTCGCCCATCTGCCCACCACGATTTCCGTCGTTGCCATTGCATTGATTCCGGTCATGATGATCTTCTTGCCTATGATCCACATCTTGCACATTGTGATCCCTGTCTTTTTGCTGATTGGATTTGCTTTGCTGGCATATTTTCAGTCATGGTTTTTTCTGCGAGCTTTCCGCAGTCACACTCCGGATGCCGCTTCTGCCGACTCTGAATCGTGAACGTCTGCGCTCCAATGCTGTTGCTATCCCGGTGATCTGCCGCTCGTCAGGGCGGCCGCAGTCCTGCAACTGCGCAGAATCGAGAACGACACCCTGTTTACCGACTAACAGAATGAAACACCCGAGCTGGGATTTTTTGACCCCGGCCCGGGATTTTTTCGATAAATTTCGAGGACTTTCGACAATTTCCGCAGATTTATAAAGGCACAGGCTCGGAATTCCGCCTGAGCCATCAGCAAACATAAAACGCATCCCCCCTTGATCGACGATAAAAATAGGGTAAAATTTTACAAAGGTTTTACGTAAAACCTTGCTAAAATGTGGAATTATACAAATTTTACAAGATGATTTTGAAAATATTGTCAATTGATGACTGGATCAAAATGCGCTATAATATGATAAAGTTGCAAAAGTATCACACAGACCATTTTGAAAAATCAATATGAAAAGGGGCGCTGAACATGAATGTTTTATGGAAAAAATGCCGCCGGATCTTTGCATGGGTGCTGTGCCTATGCCTTCTGATGACCTTGGTTGGATGTCAGGATCCGCAGCAGCCCGATCCCACCGGTTCCGGTGGAACAGAGGGAACGTCTCCCTCGAATACGCCGACCGAAGATTCTTCGGTCAGTAAGGAACCGGCCAATGTAACGGTGTTGGCCTTGAATGTGGCCTACTATGACGGCATTTACAC
>CAZOVE010000065.1:0-11380 GCA_964583135.1 uncultured Oscillospiraceae bacterium
AGGAAGAGGCCGAGGGCTACAAGAAGATCAAGGCCAAGGAGCGCAGCCCCATCGGCGCGGACGGCAAGCCCGTTTCCAAGATGAAGCTGTATAACCTGCGTGACGGCCTTAGTGAGGTTATTTGGGATCGCTTCTATGAGGATCCTACTCTGATCGCCTACGGCGAAGACTGCCGTGACTGGGGCGGCGCATTCGCAGTTTACCGCGGCATGATGGACGCACTGCCGCACAGCAGACTCTTCAACTCTCCTCTGGCTGAGGGTGCTATCGTAGGCACCGCTGTGGGTTACGCCCTGTCCGGTGGTCGCGCTCTGGTAGAGCTGATGTACGCGGACTTTATCGGCTGTGCCGGTGACGAGATCTTTAACCAGATGTCCAAGTGGCAGGCTATGTCCGCCGGCATCCTGAAGATGCCCCTGGTTCTGCGTGTGTCCGTTGGCTCCAAGTACGGTGCCCAGCACAGCCAGGACTGGACCGCTCTGTGCGCCCATATTCCCGGCCTGAAGGTTTGCTTCCCCGCTACTCCTTGGGAGGCTAAGGGCCTGATGGAGACTGCCCTGAAGGGCACTGACCCCGTGGTCTTCTTCGAGAGCCAGAGAATCTACGACGTTGGCGAGCAGTTCCATGAGGGCGGCGTGCCTGAAGAGCGTTATGAGATCGAGATCGGCGATACCAACAAGGTCCGCGACGGTAAGGATGTGACCATTCTGACCATCGGTGCCGTTCTGTACCGTGCTGTGGAGGCTGCCAAGCAGCTGTCTGAAAAGTACGGCATGGAAGCCGACATCATCAACATCCACTCTCTGGTGCCCCTGGATTACACCAAGATCCTGGAGTCTGTCCGCAAGACCGGTAAGGTCATTCTGGTGAGCGATGCCTGTGCCCGCGGCAGCTACCTGAACGACGTGGCCAAGACCATCACCGAGCTGTGCTTCGATGATCTGGATGCACCTCCCGTGGTCATCGGTGCCAAGAACTGGATCACTCCTCCCTTCGAGTTTGACGAGTTCTTCTTCCCCCAGGCAAGCTGGATTCTGGATGCCATCCATGAAAAGCTGGTGCCTCTGGCCGACTACAAGGCTGAGCACAATGTCTGCGACGAGGCTGAGACCATCCGCCGCGGCAAGCTGGGCGTATAATTTGAGTTCAAAAAGGCAGTCCGCTTCGGCGGGCTGCTTTTTTAGTTTGAGGGTTGAAAATTGGAGATCATCGATGACCGTCACGGATTCACACATTTCACATTTTATTTTATTTCTTATCTTTTTTTGCATAAGTTGCACCTTTGCGTGCAACTTTCCTCCTGTTTTTGAGTATGGGTAGAAGGGCATTCCCTTCAATCTATATTCAGGAGGAAAATATGGAGTACGAAAGCAATCAGCCGTGGTGGTTGATCAACGGCAAAATCGACGAGGAGCTATTTTGCAAATGGTTCCTCAATGGGAGGAAAATGAAGTGTGTCAACGGAACCTTTTTCACAGAGGAGGGGAGGCTCAGGGATCTCAACGCCTTGAAAGCAGAGATCTATCACGAAATAAAGTTCTACGCCGGTAATAATATTTTAAAGCGGGTGGAGAGTATTCTCGGTGCCCTGCGGATGGAATGCAACTGTCCAACCCTGGAAAACTCGGATCAAGTGATCCATGTTGCCAATGGGACATATCACCTGGAGGAAGGTTTTTCGCCGGAAAAGAGAGTCTGCAGACATCGCTTGCCGGTGAACTATATGCCCCATTCGCCGGAACCGGAACGGTGGCTTCGGTTTCTGAATGAGCTTTTGGAGCCGGAGGATATCGAAACCCTGCAGGAATATATGGGATACTGCCTGATCCCCACCACCAAAGCACAGAAGATGCTGCTGCTCATTGGGAATGGCGGGGAAGGCAAGTCCAGGGTCGGCATGATGATGAGGCATCTGCTGGGAGACAGTATGCATGTTGGCTCCATCGACAAGGTGGAAAACAATCCCTTTGCCAGGGCGGATTTGGAGCATATCCTTCTGTTTGTTGACGATGACCTGAGATTGGAAGCATTAAAGAACACCAACCACATTAAGGCCATCGTATCAGCCGAACAGCCTATGGATCTGGAAAAGAAGGGGGAACAGAGCTATCAGGGACAGCTGTACTCCCGGTTTATGTGTTTCGGCAACGGAAATTTGCAGGCACTTCATGACCGCAGCTATGGTTTTTTTCGGCGACAGATTATCCTGAGCGTAAAGCCGAGAGATCCCGACCGCATCGACAACCCCTACCTGAGCGATGAGCTGGGGGAAGAATTGGAAAGTATCTTTATCTGGTGCCTGCATGGCCTTTATCGGTTGCTCCTTAATGAATATCGCTTCACCCTCAGCGAAAAGAGCAAAGCGAATATGAATGAGGCGATCTCCGAAGGGAACAACATCATCGACTTTATGATTTCGCAGGGGTATATCAGCTTTGAACCGGAGGCGTGTGCAACTACAAAGGCTTTGTACAGCACCTATAAGGACTGGTGTATGGATAATATTGTGGTACCCCTTGGCCCCAAGAGCTTTTCAGCATACCTGAAATGGAATTGGCATACCTATAACATTCGTTACGATGAAAGCCTGCCCATCGGAAACGGAAAACGGGCCAGAGGATACCGTGGAATTCGGGTGCAGCACAGGATATGAAAGGCCAAGGAATCAAATAAAGTGTGAAATGTGCGAATGCGTGAAGAAAAACCGGAAAAATATTGAAAATAGTACTTGATTTTTGGGAAAAGCTATGCTATACTCTATCAGGTCTGAAATCAAGGTGAGTCCGCTGCGGTGAATTTCCGCAAGAACGCCTAATATTTAAGGAGGACGTTAACAATGGATCTGATTAAAGCACTGAACAGCCAGTACATGAAGGAAGAGCTGCCCGAAGTGAAGGTCGGCGACACCGTTCGTGTCCATGTTCGCATCAAGGAAGGCTCCCGTGAGCGTATTCAGGTGTTCGAGGGCACCGTCATTGCCAAGAAGCATGGCGGCATCAACGAGAGCATCACTGTCCGCCGTATTTCCTACGGTGTTGGCTGCGAGAAGGTTTTCCCCCTGCACGCTCCCAACGTTGCAATGATCGAAACTGTCCGTCATGGTAAGGTTCGTCGTGCAAAGCTGTACTATCTCCGCAATCGTATGGGCAAGGCTGCCAAGATCAAGGAGAGAGTGTAACTCAAAAAATGAAAAAAAGAGGGCTTTGCCCTCTTTTTTTTTATACCGTTTTGGTTTATAATGGTATATGAAGTGGGAGTATTTGCTCTCAAAGCCAAAACCATTGGAGAGTGACAGAATTGGAAAATCCGGAACAGTTTGAATTGGAGTTGGAAGAAGCCAAGCGACTTCTCGATCAACTTCAAGTTCGTGATGATATAGAACAATCCCGCCCTTTGCCCTTTGCACTTCAGCCGAAAGATGCCCGAGGGAAGTGTCCGGCCGGTGCGCAGAAGCGCAAGCAGAAACAGCAGCCAAAGAAAGAAGAGATAAGCTGGCAGAAAAGCCTTGTTTTGTACGTGCACGATCTCATCTATTTATTGGCGGCATTGATCGTGATCTCTCTGTTGCTGGTGCGCGTGGTGGTTGTGTCCGGGACGTCGATGTGCAATACGTTGCTCGATGGAGACTATTTGCTGGTGCTTAGCAATAGCGTGTATCAAGAGCCAAAAGTCGGAGACGTCATCGTCGCCAGTAAAGAATCTTTTGATGACGGTGCGCCCATCGTCAAACGCGTCATCGCTACAGAAGGGCAGTGGGTCGATATTGATTTTGAATTGGGTATTGTCTATGTTGGCGATGACATCAGTTGCATGGAAGCCTTGGTGGAGCCATACACGCTGACTGCGACGACCCTCCGAGAGGGCGTCAGTTTTCCCCTGCAGGTGACACAGGATCATATCTTCGTTTTGGGCGATAATCGTGCTGTTTCCCGTGACAGCCGTAGCCCGGATATTGGGCTGATCCATAAGCAGGAGGTTCTGGGTAAGGTCATTTTCCTTTTCTTGCCGGGGACTAACGGTAAGGATGCTTACGGTGGCCCGAAGATGCCCCGAGACTGGTCCAGAATTGGAGTTGTGAACTAAATGGAAGCAGAGAGAATGAATATTCAGTGGTATCCCGGCCACATGACAAAAACACGGCGACAGATCGAAGCGGATTTGAAACAGGTAGATGCGGTCTGCGAGATCGTGGATGCCCGTATTCCCATATCCAGCCGCAACCCGGATATTGATGCCATTTGTGGTAGTAAGCCTCGCATCATTGTCCTGAACCGAATGGATCTTGCGGATCCTGCCGCAACTAAGGCATGGTGTGCTTATTTTAAGAGCAAAAATATGGCAGTTGTGGTGACGGATTGCAAGAGTCGAAGGGGAATTGCTGACTTTACGCCAGCGGCCCGGCTTGCCTGTCGTGAAAAAATGGAACGTGATGCAGCAAGAGGCATGAATCGCCCTTTGCGTGTTATGGTGGTCGGTATTCCTAATGTTGGAAAATCAACCCTCATTAATCAAATTTCCGGAAGAAAGGGTGCAAAAGCAGAGAATCGTCCCGGTGTGACCCGTGGCAAACAATGGGTGACGGTGGATAGTTCTCTACTACTGCTGGATACACCCGGTATCCTCTGGCCTAAGTTTGACGATCCGGAAGTGGGTATGATGCTGGCTTATACCGGTGCGGTGAAAGATGGCATCTTGGACATTGAAGAACTCGCCTGCCGGTTGATGGCGCTGCTGCATCAGCGATATCCACAAGCGCTTTTGGAGCGCTATAAGCTAGAAGCGGAGCAGGGAACACCTGGGTATGAATTGCTGCAGATGGCGGGGCGAAAGCGTGGTTTCCTGATTTCCGGCGGTGAAGTCAATACTGAGCGTATGGCCAAGGTGCTGATCGATGAATTTCGTAGCGGTAAGCTGGGCAGATTCACACTGGAGGTGCCGGAAGATGAGTAATGTTAATATGTGGGCAATTGAAGAAGAACTTCATTGCAGTGGCTTCGGCCTGATTTGTGGCGTGGATGAAGCCGGAAGAGGCCCTCTTGCCGGTCCTGTGTGTGCTGCTGCGGTTATTTTGCCACCGAATCTGCAGATCCCCGGACTGGATGACAGCAAAAAACTGACCGACAAGCGTCGCAGAGAACTCGTGCCGATCATTGAGCAACAGGCGATTGCTTGGGGCATTGGCTTTGCAAGCCATGAAGAAATTGATGAGATCAATATCTTGCAGGCGACGCTGCTTGCCATGGAGCGAGCTTTGGCAAATTTACAGGTGCGCCCCGATTTTGTACTGATCGATGGTAACCGAGCGAAGGACATGGGTTTGCCTATTCGCACCGTGGTCAAGGGTGATAGTCTGAGTGCCAATATTGCTGCCGCTTCCGTATTGGCAAAAGTAACTCGTGATGATTTGATGGAATCTATGGCGGAAACTTATCCGCAATATGGTTTTGAGATCCACAAAGGTTACGGAACGAAGGCACACTATGCCGCTTTAACCCAATATGGTGCTTGCCCGATCCACCGTATGACATTTTTGAAAAAGTTCTATGGCCAGAAGTAAACTCTCAGGCCCATGGGGAGAGGCGCTGGCAGCCGAATATTTGCGAAAGAAACGGTATAAGATCGTTGCTCATGGGTATCGCAGTCGTTTTGGAGAGATCGATCTGATCGCCTGTGACCGCCGCTATTTGGTTTTTGTGGAGGTAAAACTTCGCAAGAACGGTGATTTTGCAGCCGCCAGAGAGTATGTCGACCGTAGGAAGCAAGATCGACTTCGCATCACAGCGTCTATGTATCTGTCACAAAATCCTACCAATCTACAGCCGAGATTTGATATTATCGAAATATATGCACCGGAGGGGGAAATGACCCGGTCACCCCACATCGAACATATGGAGGATGCTTTTCAATGAAATTTCCGGTATTTGATCTACATT
Source organism: uncultured Oscillospiraceae bacterium (assembly GCA_964583135.1). Classification (GTDB taxonomy): domain Bacteria; phylum Bacillota; class Clostridia; order Oscillospirales; family Oscillospiraceae; genus Faecousia. The sequence continues at coordinate 5,934 of CAZOVE010000065.1, forward strand.
GTGATACCGCCTTGGCACTGCTGGGGAAAGACCTGATGACACCCGGCTCCCTAAAGAAAAATCAATTCCACATCGACTTGGATCGGGCATCCCAATTGCCCGGTTATGCGCAATGCTTCGCCTGCTTTACCACACCTTATATGAGAGAGTGGATGCAGGTTTCGCCTGAAGTGGTGTTTCAGAAAGAACTGGATACTATCATGTCGGAGTTGAACCAAAACAGCGATCTAATCGCCCATGCATTTACAGCAGCGGATGTCCGCAATAATTATGAAAAGGGAATGATGTCTGCTATACTGACCGTCGAAGGGCCTGCTGGCTTTGGCTTTGATCCGGAGCTGTTGGGTGTGCTTCATATGGCGGGTATTCGTATGAGTACGTTGGGGTGGAATGAGTCCAATGTTCTGATCGGCTCCCACAAAACCGGCGGTGGTTTGACGGACAGAGGCTTGGAATACCTTCGGGAATGCCAGCGCTTGGGCATTATTGTGGATGTCAGCCACAGTAGCGACGAAGGTTTCTGGGACATTATCCGATATACCCAAAAGCCGATCGTCGCCAGTCACTCCAACAGTCGTGCTGTTTGTAACAACAGTCGCAATTTGACGGACGATATGTTCCGCGCCATCATGGAAACCGGTGGCGTGGCAGGCTTTAATCAGTGCGGACCATTTGTTGGCGAACATCCGAATTTGGATACTGTTTGTGATCATATTCTCCATTTCTTGGAGCTGGATCCGCAGGGACACCACATTTCGCTTGGTGGCGATTTGGACGGCTGTGACGAGTTGCCGGAAGGCTTTGATGGCATTCAAAGCTATGGAGCAATGGCGCAACGGCTGTTGGAACGGGGTGTTACAGAGCAGTTGCTTTACAATATCTACTGGAATAATGCTTTGGGAGTGATGGAAAAATGTTGTACCTGACCACAAGAGATCCATTTGATGCTTATACCCCTGTTTGGACCTTGGAATCCGATCAAGCCCCCAACGGCGGCCGTTTTGTACCATACCAACACTCGAAGATGAAACCTGAGAAGATGCGAGTTCTGTCGGAGCTATCTTTTGGTGCGATCATTGCCCAAACCCTTTGTGACTTGTTTTACACCGATATCAATGGTTGGAATGTGGAATTCTGCATTGGTCGCTATCCGGTACAACTGGTCAATATGGGTAGAAATGTGCTGGTTGCCCAATGCTGGCAGAATTTGGATGGTAGCTATGCAATGCTTGAAAAAGGCTTGGTTGCTCTGCTTTGCCAGTGCGCAAAACAGACTGTTGAGGTAACCTCGTGGGCTCGTATTTCGGTTCGCATTGCGGTTCTGAAAGGCATTTTCGGACAGCTTTTGCGTCAGGGGATCACGGAGCCGGTGGATGTAGCTGTGCCGGATGGGGATTTCACCCTGTTCATGGCTGTGTGGTACTGCCGGCAAATGGGTCTTCCGATTGGCAATATTATCTGTGGTTGTCGTCCGGGAAGCCCCGTTTGGAATCTGCTGCATACCGGTCAGCTTCGGACCAATGGGGGTGTGATGCCAGAGCTGGAAAGATTGATTTTCGGGTGTTTGGGTATTTCGGAGGCGCAACGCTTTGCTGCTTGTTGCAAAGCGGGAGAAAACTATATCTTGCAGCCGGAAGCCCAAGATGCCTTGCGTCAGGGGATTTTCTGTGCGGTGGTGAGCGATCAGCGTAAAAGCGAAGCAATTCCGAATGTATATCGCACCAGTGCGTACATTTTGGATCCGCAGGCGGCAGTCTCTTATAGTGCGCTGTTGGATTATCGCGCCCGATTTGGAGAAAGTCGTTGTGCTCTGATTCTGGAAGACAATAGTCCTGCTGATTCTGCGACAGAGGTAGCGACTGCTTTGAAAATGACACTCGGCGAATTGAACCAGTTGCTGCAAAAGTAAGGAGAAACTATGGCTCTTTATGCGATCGGTGATCTGCATCTGTGCCTTGGTGCAGACAAGCCCATGGATATTTTCGGTGGAGCTTGGGTGGGGTATATGGAAAAGCTGCGCCGGGGTCTGTCAATCATCGGCCCAGATGACACTACGGTTTTATTGGGGGATTTGAGCTGGGCTTTGGATTTGCAGCATGCACGGGAAGATTTTACCTTTATCAATACCATCCCCGGCAGGAAGATCATACTCAAAGGAAATCATGATTACTGGTGGTCAACCGCAGCGAAATTTTATAAGTTTTGCGCTGAAAACGGTTTTGAAAATATGTACATCCTCAACAATAATCACTACGAATACGAGGGCTTTGCCTTATGCGGTACTCGTGGTTGGTTTTTTGAGGAAGATCGTAGCGGTGTCCATGATGCAAAAGTCTTTCGGCGGGAACTGATTCGATTGGAAGCATCGCTCCATTCCGCTGGTGAACTACCCAAATTGGTATTTCTGCACTATCCGCCCAAGTACAAAGGATATGAATGCCCGGAAATTCTGGAGCTGTTGGAGCGATACAAAGCTCGCTGTTGCTTTTATGGGCATTTACATGGATACAGTCATGGCTTGGCGATGGAAGGATGCTGGGGCGGTGTGGATTATAAGTTGGTGTCTGCCGACAAGTTGGATTTTCGGCCCCATAAGATTATGGATTAGGACAAGAAGGGGGGAGCTGCAGCTCCCTCTTTTTCCTGCCGTCACGCTTTTTTGCAATTTCAGGAAAATTTACAAATTTTTTCAAAAAAGGGTGGACATATGACTGAAAGTCTGTTAGAATATTACGGCTGTAATTTTAATATCATGGCGAGCTACGGCTTGTCGTAATTTTGGAAGGAGTAAAATCCATGAACGTAAAGAGCATTGAAAGAAATGGCAATGAGGTTACCATCGTTGTCGAAATCGATAAGGACTTGATGGAAAAGGGTGTCAACGCCGCTTATATGGAAGCCCGTAAGAGCATCATGATCCCCGGCTTCCGTAAGGGCAAGGCTCCCCGGAAGATGATCGAGAAGATGTACGGCGCCCACGTGTTCTATGAAGACGGTCTGGAGAAGATTTTTCCGGAGATCTATCAGTATGCTGTCGTGGAACAGGATTTGAAGGCTGTCGGCCGTCCCAGCTTGACCGATATGGACATCAATGAGGAAAGTATTGTCACCCTGACTTTGACTACTGAAGTCTATCCCGAGGTCACTCTGGGCCAGTACAAGGGTCTGGAAGTTGAAAAGGCCGAAGTCAGTGTCTCCGATGAGCAGGTGCAGGCTGAACTGGATCGTATGGCACAGAACGTCTCCTCCGTGGAGACCGTGGAACGCGAAGCGCAGATGGGCGATACTGCCAACATTGATTTCGAAGGTTTCCTCGATGGCGTACCTTTTGACGGCGGCAAGGGTGAGAACTTTGATTTGACTCTGGGTTCCGGTCAGTTTGTTCCCGGTTTTGAGGAGCAGGTCGTTGGCATGAATGTCGGCGAGGAGAAGGATATTGATATTACGTTCCCTGAGGATTACCATGCTGATCTGGCGGGTAAGGCTGTTGTCTTCCATGTGAAGCTGAATAAGCTGACCTGCACCGTGACCCCCGCACTGGACGATGAATTCGCCAAGGATGTTTCCGAGTTTGAAACTCTGGAAGAGCTGAAGGCCGACATCCGCACCAAGGCTCTGGAAAGCGCTCAGAAGCAGGCCGATTCCGCTTTTGAGAATGCCGCTGTGGAGCAGGCTGCCAACAATACTACCGTTGATATGCCCAAGGCCCTGATCGAGGCAGAGCTGGACGACCAGATGGAGCGTTTTGGCTATCAGTTGCAGATGAGCGGCTATTCCATGGAGCAGTATGCTCAGATGATGGGTGGCGACCTGACGACTATGCGCAATGCTTTCCGCCCCGGCGCAGAGAAGCAGGCGAAGGTCAATCTGACTCTGGAGAAAATCATCGAGGTGGAAGGCATCACCGTCACCGACGAAGAACTGGAAGCCGAGTATGTGGCCCTGTCTGCCCAGTATGAGATCGAACTGGAGAAAATCAAGACCATGATTCCCACTTCCGAGATCACCACCAGCCTGAAGAACCGCAAGGCAGTCCGCTTGATCGTGGATTCTGCTGTTGCCGTTGCTCCGAAGGCTGAGTAACCGAAAAGTGCGCCCTGTTGGGTGTGCCTGCTTTTTGTGGAATAACCTTTCCATATCATGGTTAGAATGTTTCGTAACCCCTATGAAAGGAGCATCACCATATGCCTTTAATCCCCTATGTTGTGGAGCAGACCAGCCGTGGCGAACGCAGCTACGATATTTACTCCCGTCTGCTCAATGACCGCATTATTTTCCTGTCCGAGGATGTCAATGATACGACTGCTAGTCTGATCGTGGCGCAGCTTCTGTATCTGGAGGCGCAGGACCCGGATAAGGATATTCAATTCTATATCAATAGCCCCGGTGGCAGCGTGACTGCTGGTATGGCGATTTATGATACCATGCAGTATATTAAGTGCGATGTAAGCACCATCTGTGTTGGTATGGCCGCCTCTATGGGCGCTTTCCTGCTGTCTGCAGGCACCAAGGGCAAGCGTATGGCTCTGCCCAATGCTGAAATTATGATCCATCAGCCTTCTGCCGGTACGCAGGGCCAGATCACCGATATGGCGATCCACATGAAGCGTCTGCAGACCATTAAGGATCGTATGAATCAGATCCTGTCGGAGAATACCGGCCGGGATTTGGCAACGGTCACTGCAGCTTGTGAGCGTGATAACTTTATGACCGCTCAGGAAGCACTGCAATTTGGTTTGATCGACCAGATCGTTCAGCGGCATTGATCATATAGAAAGGCGGTACCGTTTTCATGGCGGAAAGAATGGATCAGCCGATCCGTTGTGGCTTTTGCGGTAGCACAGAGGCCCAGAATGTGCGGCTGATTGCTGGCCCCGGCGTCTGCATCTGCAGCAATTGCGTGCAGACCTGCATGGAGCTATTGCAGGAGCAACTGGAAATTGAAAGTGGGCGGCCACAACGGCTACCCACCCCCATGGAGATGAAGAGCTTCATGGATCAGTACATCATTGGTCAGGAAGAGGCGAAGGTCGCACTGGCTGTTGCGGTGTACAATCATTATAAGCGCATTTACATGGCCACGGATTGTGATGTGGAGCTGCAGAAGAGCAATATTTTGCTCATTGGTCCTACCGGTTCCGGCAAAACGCTTTTTGCACAGACTTTGGCCAAGATTCTCAATGTTCCCTTTGCGATTGCCGATGCCACCACATTGACAGAGGCCGGTTATGTGGGAGACGATGTTGAGAATATTCTGCTTCGTTTGCTGCAGGCTGCGGATTTTGACGTTGAGATGGCCGAACACGGTATTATTTACATTGACGAGATGGATAAGATCGCTCGCAAGAGCGAAAACACTTCCATTACTCGTGATGTTTCCGGCGAAGGTGTTCAGCAGGCACTGCTGAAGATTCTCGAAGGTACCGTTGCCAATGTTCCTCCTCAGG
>CAZOVE010000066.1:0-11343 GCA_964583135.1 uncultured Oscillospiraceae bacterium
CCACCTTCTCCCCGGGAGAAGGTAGTGCGCCTTCGGCGCTATAAACAACAATTTACCCTATCATCATACCACATTTGTCAAGAAAAAAGCGACTGCAAAAACGCAGTCGCTTGGTGGATGTACAGATTAGTGGGTCTCAAGCCAGGCGTTGACCTTAGTTTTGGCCAACCGCAGGATATCCTCTTCGGGGTAGGGAGAGGCTTCGCCACCGCCGACGTGCAGAAAATACAGACCGCCGGGAGTCTGGTACAGATCTTCCTCATAGCCGGCAGGATCGCCTAGCTCGCCGAAAGAATAAGCCTTGATCAAAGTGGCGGTCTCGGTATCATATTCCTTCTTGCAGATGATCTTCTTCATAGGATGAACCTCCTTTCATTGAAACAATGGGTGTATTATACACATTTTTGTGCAAAAATCAAGTGTAATTTCGGAAATTCCAATACATTATCGGATAAATAGTACGGATTGCAAAGAATATCACACGATATTGCGGAGAATGATTGTGCATCATGCACAAAAATTCAATACTTGCGAATGGTACTCGTACATGGTATACTGGATACAGGAGTTGATAAATATGAAAGATATTCCGGTTTATACCACGCCGGACGGTGTTGCCAGCCTTTTTTTGCGAGAGATTCCCTACCGCAAGCGTGCGCATATCAAGATCCAATCTTCAATGAACCCGGAGCATTTGCTGGAGGAATGCATTGCCTTTTGCCGGTTGGCAGGTGCGCAGTGGATCGATGCCGCAGGACACGAGTATCTGCAAAAGTATCCTCTGATCACCTCGCTTTACAGTATGCAGATCCAGCGAGAGGCTCTGCCGGAAACCGATGCTTGCCTATTTCCGGTGATGGAAAGCAACGTGGCCAAGTGGTTGGAAATCTACAATGAGCGGATGGAACAGGTGCCCAATGCCGCTTACATGGACAGCGCCGACGGTAAACAATTGCTGCAATCTGGCGATGGCTATTTTGTGCATCGGGAAGGACAACTGATTGGGATCGGCAAAGCAAAAGGAGATTTTATTGATACGGTGATCTCCGTGATGCCCGGTATGGGTCAGACGGTGGTGTCAGCGCTTGCTAGTACACTGACGGGGGAAACCGTAAAACTGATGGTGGCGGATGCCAATGAACGGGCTATGCGCTTGTATGAGCGAATGGGTTTTATAAAGGTGCAAGAATTATCTCGCTGGTATCGGGTATTGTGAATAAGGAGGACGCACTATGAATGAACCGCTGTTGATCGTGTTGGCCATCGCATATTTTGCAGTGCAACTTTGGTTGTGTTTGCAAGCAAAATCTTTTATTGTAAAGCTGATTCCGATGTTGTTTGTTTTGCTGTTGACGGTTGCATCCGTGGTCGTGTACTGCTGTACGCAAAACTGGGCATGGCTGATCATCGCTTTCCTCAATTTTGGAGCGATAGGTCTGTGCGTACTGGCTTGGCTGATTTTTGGTGTGATTCGCCTATGCAAACGACTTCGCTGAATTCTGAAACTGATCAAAAAGAGGTGAAATGATGCAGCATACACGGTGGTATAAGGATATGGTCTTCTATCAGATCTGGCCGAGATCCTTCAAAGACGGTGATGGTGACGGTATGGGCGATCTGTGGGGCGTGTTGGACAAACTGGACTATATTCAGTCGTTGGGGTGCGACGGCATTTGGTTTTCACCCATCTATCCTTCGCCCGGCGCAGATTGTGGCTATGACATTGCCGACTATATGGATATTGCTCCGGAGTTTGGCGGCATGGAAGCCTTCATAAAGGTGCTAGACGGTTGCCACAGTCGTGGCATGAAGTTAATTATGGATCTTGTGGTCAATCACACCAGCGATGAACACGAGTGGTTCCAAAAAAGCCGGCAACGGATCGAGCCTTATACGGACTATTACATATGGCGTCCCGGCACCAAAGACGGAAAGCGACCCAACAACTGGGATTCCCTCTTCGAAGGAAAAGCGTGGACTTGGGATGAGTTGCGGGGTGAGTGGTATCTGCATCTTTTTGCGATCAAACAGCCGGATCTGAATATGGACAATCCTAGAGTGCGTAACGAGGTCAAAAAGGTGCTGAAATTCTGGCTAGATCTGGGCGTGGATGGATTCCGTGAAGATGTGATCACCTTTATTTCAAAAAAAGAGGGGTTACCCAATGATTATCTGATGCCGGCATCGAAGGGCATCTTGTTGTATAACCATGGACCTCATATCCATGAATATCTCACGGAATTTCGGCGGGATGTGCTGGATCACTATGACTGTGTTACCTTGGCGGAGGCACCCATGGTAGATCCGAAAACCGCTTTGACCTATATCACAGAAGGGGATGATCAGGAAATCAGCATGATGATCCAGTTTCAGACCCAGTGTGCCGATTGCCTTTTTTCGGATTATGTGCCTCTGCCCTTTAGCTTACGCAAATTGAAACGGGCGTTTTCCGCTTGGCAGCATCGCTTGGCGGGTAAAGGGTGGAATATGTTGTATCTGGAGAATCATGACCACCCCAGAATCATCTCCCGGTATGGCAGCGAACAATTTTGGAAGGAAAGCGGCAAAATGTTGGCCGTTAGTTATCTGTTCCAGCAGGGAACGCCCTTTGTGTATCAGGGGCAGGAGATCGGTATGCTCAATTGGCGTCCGGAAGATCCGGCGCTTTACGAGGATGTGCAAACACGATTCTACTATGCGCATACTGCGCTGCACAAGACCGAGCAACAGCGGTTGCGCCGTCTGTGGCGCTCATCACGGGATTCTGCCCGGACACCGCTTCAGTGGGACGCAACTGCAAATGCCGGCTTTACCACAGGAAAACCGTGGTTTTCTGTCAACGAAAATTACACGGCGATCAATGTTGCTCAGCAGGAGCAGGATCCGGATTCAATCCTGCAGTTCTATCGAAAGGCCATTGCGTTGCGAAAATCTCTGCCGGTGGTGCGCCATGGTGATTACCGGGAATATTTTGCACATAGCGGAAAGCTCTATTGCTACACGCGCAGTATGCTGGGGCAGAAGCTGATGGTGGTTTGTAGCTTCCGCCATCATGAAGTCCATTTTAGGATGCCGAAAGGATTTGATGAACGTAAAGCAGAGCTGATCCTGCAAAATTATTCGCAAGTAAATCACAGCGTCTTGAAGCCCTACGAATGCAGAGTGTACCTTTGGAATGAATAAAATGATCGCACGAGCCGCGGAACTGTTCCGCGGCTCGTAGTTGTTCTGGTTTTCAGAGGGTATAAACAAACTTGCAGATATGTTGATTCTGGCCTTGATATGAGCCGGTGCTGTCAAATATCTTGACAAAGCCGCAATGCTCCATTACCTTTATGGAAGCGGCATTTTCGGCCAGACAGATGCCCAAAATCGTCGTGATCTCAATTTTGTCCATAATCACGGGGAGGAAAGCCTTGACCGCTTCTGTTGCATAGCCACAGCCGGTGTAATGGCCGCCAATATGATAACCGATTTCCCACGTGCCATCATCCAAGGGGACTGCCTGTACATAACCGATATTTTCCCCATCTTTGCGTAGCACCGGATATATCAGAGGGCCATGGCCGGTTTGGTATACCTTTATCAGAAACTCTAGAGTATCTGCAGCTTCCTCAACGGTTTCAAATACCTCGTCCGGCACAAATCGGCGATTGTCTTCATCCAGAGAGTTCAGATGAACTGCCTGTGCCATGTCCATGGTGAATTCTGTAATTATCAGTCTTTCGGTTTCTATCTGCATATGATACATCCTTTTGATTGTCTTCAATATTACCAGCATTGCTGATGGCGGTTCTGGTTGAAAAGAGAATGTTGCTTTACCCATACCGGAGTTGGTAAGATGAAGATAGCAGAAAAAGAGCAATTCGTCAATGGAGATGATAGATCCAACCGGAAACATAAAATCGCACATCCGACGATTCCGCCACACCCCCTGCCGGTACAGGGATGGTTTTGTGCATTTAGGACTCACATCGCAGGCAAAAGAATTTACACAACGCCAAACTAATGCTATAATCGGGAAGAAGCGGGAGCAATTGGTAAAGATGGATGCAGTCAATATAAGCATTTTCATAAAAATGGCTGTATTGACAGAGGGAAGACATTTGGTGTACAATATAAGCAGAAAGGTTGTGACAACATATGGCAGTCAGCTTGGTCAATAAGATGGTGGTCGGGATTTCTTCCCGTGCACTATTTGATCTTGAAATGGAAAATAAGATTTATGAAGAACAGGGCTTGCAGGCGTATCTGGATTACCAGCGAGCCCATGAGAAAGATATTTTACAGCCAGGAACTGCATTCCCTCTGATCAAAGCCTTGCATAAACTCAATGACGGCGGCGAACAACTGGTTGAGATCATTATCATGTCGAAAAACAGCGCAGATGCTAGCTTGCGTATTTTTAATTCCATTGAACATTACGGCTTGGATATTACCCGAGCGGCACTGGTGGGTGGAAATCCGATCGCACCCTACCTGACGGCTTTTAAGGCGGATCTGTTCTTATCGGCTAATGAGCAAGATGTGCAGGATGCCATCAATGCAGGCATCGCTGCCGGATTGATCTGTTCCCACGAGAATTTGGATATTAGCCCGGATGAGGAGATCGAAGAGATTCGCATCGCTTTTGATGGTGATGCTGTCTTGTTCTCTGCCGATTCGGAGTGGATCTACAAAAGGGAAGGTTTGCCGGCTTTTGCGGAGCATGAGCGGCTCAATGCAAAAACCCCCCTGCCTGAAGGCCCTTTTGCAAAGCTACTGAGTACGATTTCACGGGTTCAAAAGCAATTTGGAACGGAGAATGTGCCCATCCGTACGGCTTTGGTCACAGCACGAAGTGCGCCGGCACATGAACGAGTTATCCGTACGCTGATTACTTGGGATGTGCGTATCGATGAGGCGTTTTTTCTGGGTGGTCTCCAAAAAAGTGAGGTTCTCAAAGCCTTTGGTGCCCATATTTTCTTTGACGATCAGGCGGTGCATACAGAGCCGGCGTCGAAATTGGTGCCTGCAGCTCGTGTGCCCTACAAGACCACATAACAATGCCGCCGGGACTGGTTCCCGGCGGTTTTCTACGTCGTTGCGTGGTCGGCGATGCGGATGGATGATCCCATAATGCGGTTGACAAAGACCACCAATAATGGTATATTTGCGGTTGGGAAAATGGCGTGGAGGAACCAACAATGATGCTTCGCAGATGTCTTTTTATGCTGTTGGTTGTGCTATGCTACCGAGTTTGGTAGCCTCCTGTAACCCCCGTGGATCCCACCTAACCCAGCAAATCTAATGGCGATACGATCGGTAAGATCCTACCACCGGCACTGCGCCGGACGTAGGCAATTGCGAGCATATGTTGCCTTTGGACAGCTTGCGATTTACTGGAATTATACTGCTGATGCCGCCACCGCCAGCTTCAGGATCTGGTATGAAGGTGCTGATGGTCGCAGTTATTTGTTTATGAATGTGACTTTGGTGTCAAGCGCTTGGGCAATATTCCCGAAGATGTGACCACGGTTGGTTTTATTGCGCGCTACGGATGCAGCAATTCTGTTGGTACTCCCTGAATCGGTGGTTCTAAGGATGTGAAGTCTAACCGTTATGTCACCTTAACGCAAAAAGAAACTACGATTTACCTCAAGCGCGATGACACCAACATCAATTTGAGCAATGACGGAGGAAACGCTGTTTATGAATAAGGATATCAGCATTGCGGGCATGACATCCTTCAATACCATCCAGTATGCTCTGACGCATAAGGTGCGTATCACTTCTGTGGATCAGATCAAGGTCTATGAGGATGGTAGGCGGGTCGAGATTGCTCGCTTGAGTAGTCTGAATATCGAGTTGGTCAGCGGTACGATTACTCTGGCGCAGCCGATGGATCTGTCCAAGGTGTATACCGTTGAGATTGAAAACTATGGTACAAGGACTGTTGTGCCGACAACTATTTTTGACAGTGCTGAGTTTATTAACAACTATACATACGACGGTGATGATCTGGGCTCCGTAATCAACGGCATGTCCACCACATTCAAGGTTTGGGCGCCCACGGCTTCTAAAGTGGTGCTGAATCTGTATGGCGATGGCCACACAGATTCCCTGATCAAGAGCGTGGAGATGGCCAAGGGTGAAAAGGGTGTTTGGTCCTATACCGATAATTGTGGTCACGGCACATATTATACCTACAGCGTTACCACATCTGTGGGCACACAGGAAGCGACGGATCCCTACGCAAAAGCTGTGGGACTCAACGGAAACCGCTCCATGGTTATCGATTTGGATCAGACTGATCCCACCGGCTGGGATTTGGATGCGGTTGTGATGCTGGAGCAGTATACGGATGCCACCATTTGGGAAGTTCACGTGCGTGACTTCAGCAATCAGATCGCCGCATCCAAGTACAAGGGCAAGTATCTGGCCTTTACAGAGCGTGGCTTAACGAACTCTAGCGGGGTTGCTGTTGGTGTGGATTATTTATTGAATTTGGGCGTGAGCCATATCCATTTGCTACCCGTGTATGACTTTGCCACCGTCGATGAATCCGGCGTCGGCGATCAGTTTAACTGGGGCTATGATCCCAAGAACTACAATGCGCCGGAAGGCAGCTATTCTACGGATCCTTACAACGGCGAGGTGCGTGTACAGGAATTTAAGCAAATGGTGCACTCTCTCCATCAGGTGGGTCTGGGTGTCATTATGGACGTTGTGTACAACCACACTTATGATGCCAATTCTTCCTTCAACAAGATCGTTCCCTATTATTACTACCGTTACGACAGCAAAGGCAACAACACCAGCGCCTCCGGATGCGGCAACGATACCGCATCCGAGCGGTATATGTTCCGTAAGTTTATGGTAGATAGCGTGTCCTATTGGGCAGACGAGTACCATTTGGACGGTTTCCGCTTTGACTTGATGGGTTTGCATGATCTGGAGACGATGCGCCAGATCGAGGCTGTGGTTCATGCCATCAATCCCAACGCCATCATTTATGGTGAGGGCTGGACCATGGGCTTCACCATTGACAGAAGTCCTCAGGCAAACCAGACGAACATTAGCAAGATTGAAGCTACTAAAGATTCAGCCGGTAGTGTAGCTGTCTTTAACGATGCCATTCGTAACGGTCTGAAGGGTAGCGTGTTTGATGCGGAATCTAGAGGATATATCAGCGGTGATTATTCCGCCGATGCTGCAAATGTTCAGTTCGGCATCAAGGGCGGTGTTGGTAGCGTTGCCGGTTGGCAGGTGAAGGGTGCGGCAGTTATCAACTATATGTCTGCCCACGATAACCATACCCTGTGGGATAAACTGCTGCTGAGCAATCCGGATCATACAGTTCGAGAGCGTTTGGCCATGAACCGGTTGGGTGTTGCGATTCTGATGATTTCTCAGGGTACGCCTTTCTGGCAGGCAGGCGAAGAAATGCTGCGCACCAAGGGTGGCGACGAGAACTCCTATAATTCTGGTGATGCGGTCAACAATATCGATTGGGATGCGTTGGAAAAGGGCTCCGATGCGTACGAAATGATGCTCTACTATCAGGGCCTCATCGAGATGCGTCAGGCCTATGAGATTTTCCGCAGTACCGATAGTTCTATCATCAACTTTGGCGATATGGCTGGCGGTGGCATGATCGTTTCCTATAACGACGGTAATGGTAACGAAGCATTGGTTCTGATCAACCCGACTGCACACTCCGTCAACTACACCATCGGCGGTGCGTGGAAGTTGGTAGCCAACGGCACACAGGCCGGTAGCAAAGTGATCGAGACCACGAATGGTTCCGTGACCATCAATGCACGCAGCGTGATGGTCTTTGTGAAGTAAATCAACAAGAAGCAGGTGCGTGATCGCACATCCTTCTTACATCTGTAATAAAAGAACCGGGAGTCATCAGACTTCCGGTTCTTTACGTTATTTGAAATAGGCAACGGCGGATTGGAACAGTTTCATGTCATATTCGCCGGGGACATTGCGGTAGATGCCGTGTTGGTAGCGTTCGCTGTGACCCATTTTGCCTAGAACCCGACCGTCCGGGGAAGTGATGCCTTCAATGGCAAAGAGAGAACCATTGGGATTGAAGGCGGTTTCCATGGTGGGTTTACCCTGCAGGTCAACATACTGGGTTGCGATTTGTCCGTTTGCAGCGAGCTGCAACGCCAGATCCGCATCAGCGTAGAAGCGACCTTCGCCATGAGAGATGGGGACTGTGTAGATCTGCCCCACTTGCGTACCGGACAACCAAGGGCTCTTGTCGGTACACACTCGGGTGCGCACCATCATGGACTGGTGACGTGCAATGGTGTTGTAGGTCAGGGTGGGGAATGAAGTGTCTGTATCCAGAATTTTGCCATAGGGCACCAGACCTAGTTTGATCAGGGCTTGGAAACCGTTACAAATACCCAACATTAGGCCGTCCCGCTCCTCCAACAGTTTGGTCACTTGTTCCTTCACGGCAGGATTGCGGAAAAATGCAGTGATAAATTTCGCAGAGCCATCTGGTTCATCGCCGCCGGAAAAACCGCCGGGAATGAAGATCATCTGGCTATTTCTGATTCTTTGCGCCACGGTATCGATACTACGGGCTACATCATCGGCAGTCAGATTACGAATGACAACGATGTCTGCATTTGCACCTGCGGCCATGACGGCTCTTGCAGAGTCATATTCACAATTCGTACCCGGGAATACGGGAATCAACACGTTTGGTTTGGCAACTTTGATGGCAGGCGCTGCCACACAGCCACCCTCATAGCCAAAGGTGGGGAGTGTATCGGAATGTACAGGGGCGATGGTGGGGTATATCTGTTCCAAAACACGCTCATGGAGCTGGAGCAATTCGTCAATGGCGGCATGATCGCCATTCAGACAGATCTGTTGACCGGGACAGGTCTCACCAATTTTGATAACGCCGGGCAATTGGACATCCTCTTCCAGTTCTGCCACAATAAAGCCCCAGTGCGCAGGCTGATGCCACTGATCATTGATGCAACCGTTGGAAACGAAGGCAATGCGGTTGCCAAAGGACATCTTCATTATCGCTTCCGCAAGACCATTTTCAACAGCCCAGGCGGCCTTAACTTTACCGGCTTTGTGCAGCATCAGGAATTGATCCCAAGCAGCGGTCATGGATGCGGCGGTATCGTCTTCCGGACCGAAGAGGTACACAGGGTTGCCCACTTCTTTGAATTCGGGTGACAAGACTTGCTGCTGTTCAATCGGCGCAATGGCAAAGGAAATCAGGGTGGGGGGTACATCCAGATCCATAAAGGTGCCGCTCATCGAATCTTTGCCACCGATGGCTGCCGCACCCAACTCTAACTGCGCATCCAATGCGCCCAACAGGGCGGCGAAAGGTTTGCCCCAACGATCGGGCTCGGTGCGCAATTTCTCGAAGAACTCTTGCAACGTCAGATATGCGGCTCGGTAGTCTGCACCGAATGCTACCAGCTTGGCAACTGAGGTATACACGGCTACTTTTGCACCATAATAGGGATCGATGCTCATATAGTCGGGATCACAGCCGTAGGCCATGACGCTGCCCTGCGTGGTGGTTTCTCCGGGCAGGGTAGGTAACAGGGCTGCCATTGCCTGCGCAGGGGTTCGTTGATAGAGTCCGCCAAAAGGCATCAATAGACTACCGGCACCGATCGTGCCATCGAATCGTTCTACCAGACCTCTGCGGCTTGCGGTTTTCAGGTCGGATGCCATTTCTTCCAAAGACCGGTACAGGGGATCGCCCAGACAGGAACGGTCCTTAACGGGAACATGGACACAAGTATGCTTTACTGCTCCATTCGTATCCAAGAATGCGCGACTGAGGTTGGCAATTTGAGTACCCTTCCAGTGCATTACCATTCTGGCTTCCTCGGTTACCACAGCTACCTGATAGGCTTCCAGATTTTCAGCTTCCGCTGCAGCGATGAAGGCTGGGGCATCCTCTGCTGCGACCACAACTGCCATGCGCTCCTGAGATTCAGAAATGGCCAGTTCGGTACCGTCTAGTCCGTCGTACTTTTTACGTACAGCGTCCAAATCGATGTGCAGTCCGTCGGCCAGTTCACCGATGGCAACAGACACGCCGCCTGCACCAAAGTCGTTACAACGCTTGATCAGCCGGGTGACAGCGCGATTACGGAACAGCCGCTGGATCTTACGTTCTTCGGGGGCATTTCCCTTTTGAACTTCGGAGGCCATTGTAGTCAGGGATGCAGTATTGTGACTTTTGCTAGAGCCGGTAGCACCACCGATGCCGTCTCTGCCGGTACGTCCGCCCAACAGAATCACCACGTCGCCGGGGGCAGGACGTTCTCTACGGACGTTGGCTGCAGGGGCAGCGGCGACCACAGCGCCGCATTCCAAGCGTTTGGCCACATAGCCATCGTGGTAAAGTTCGGCAACATGGCCGGTGGCAAGACCGATCTGGTTGCCATAGGAAGAATAACCGGCAGCAGCGGTTTGGCAGAGCTTTCTCTGGGGCAGCTTGCCTGGTATGGTTTCGCTCAAAGATCGTCTGGGGTCTGCCGCACCGGTAACACGCATGGCCTGATGGACGTAAGCACGTCCGCTGAGCGGATCACGGATGCAACCGCCGATGCAGGTGGCGGCGCCGCCGAAGGGTTCGATCTCGGTGGGATGGTTGTGGGTCTCGTTCTTGAACATGAGCAGCCAAGGCTCTTTCTTACCGGCCACATCCACATCGATCTTGATGGAGCAGGCGTTGATCTCCTCGCTCTCGTCGATGTTGGTCAGTTTGCCCTGCTTTTTAAGCGCCTTGGTGCCGATGGTGGCAATATCCATCAGGTTCATGGGCTTGGGGCCGCCCTTGCGGTCGGCGTACACCGTTTCGCGGATGGCCAGATAGCGCTTGAACGCAGCTTCCACAGCGGGCTTTTCAATTTCCACCTTGTCCAGCGTGGTCAGGAAGGTGGTGTGACGGCAATGGTCGCTCCAATAGGTGTCGATCATGCGAATCTCAGTCAGCGTGGGGTCGCGCTTCTCTGACTGGAAATAGGCGCGGCAGAAGGCCAGATCATCCGCATCCATGGCAAGGCCGTACTTCTTGACGAACTCCGCCACTTCCTCATCGCTCATCGCGATGAAGCCCGTCAGCGTTTCCACCGTCTCCGGCTGGTCGTACTGCTGCTTGAGGGTGGACTTTTCCTCCAGAGAAGCCTCGCGGCTTTCCACAGGGTTGATGAGATGCTTGCGAATGCGGGTCATCTCATCCTCGGTGGGATTGCCTTCAAAAAGGTACACGCGGGCAGTCAGCACCGTAGGACGCTCGCACTGGCTGACCAGCTGGATGCACTCCTCGCAGCTGGCGGCACGTGCGTCAAA
>CAZOVE010000067.1:0-10953 GCA_964583135.1 uncultured Oscillospiraceae bacterium
GGAAATTGCAATGACAAATCGCAAGTCTACCAAGAAGGCTTTGCTGACCAGTTTCCTGTGTCTGTTGCTTTGCTTCAGCATGCTGGTTGGTACGACCTTCGCCTGGTTCACCGACTCTGTCGAGTCCGGCGTGAACCAGATCATCGCCGGTAATCTGGATGTGGAAGTCTACACCGAGGACGGCAATAGTATCCAAGATGTCACAACTTTGTTTAACGATGTGACGCTGTGGGAGCCCGGCGCAGTCGCTTATGAGAACCTGACTGTTGCCAACCTGGGCACTCTGGCGCTGAAGTATGCGTTGAGCATCAACTTCGACAATGAGAACACTGTTCTCACCAATGGCGAGGCTTATGGCCTGTCTCAGGTTCTGAAGATCGCCGTTGTGAAGGGCGGCTTTGATAAGAGCCTGACCCGTGAGCAGGTTCTGGAAAAAGTTGAGGAAGATGAGAATGCCGAGTGGCAGTTGCTGTCTGCCTGGGCCGTCAATGATTACCTGCAGAAGCAGGGCGACACGCACACCTATGGCGTGGTCATCTGGTGGGAGCCTTCCGAGAATGACAACAACTGGAATGTACAGAACGGTAAGACCACTTCCGATGGCGAAAAGTATCTGCACATCGATCTGGGCGTCAAGCTGGTTGCTACCCAGAAGGATGCCGAGAGCGATTCTTTTGGCTCTGACTATGACAAGACCGCTTCTGTCGTCGTCGAGGAAGACGGCCTGACGCTAGCTCAGGCCATTAAGCAGGTAGAAGATGGCGGCATCGTGTTCATCGAGCCCGGTACTTATGTTCTGAAGAGTGGCCCCATCTTGATCGAGAACAAGAATGTTACAATTATTGGTCTGGGCGATGTCACCCTCGTCAAGGATTATAACAATACCCATATCTTCACTGTGAAAAATGGCGCTAATGTCACCATTGAGAACCTTACCATGGATGGCAATGGAAAGACGAGAGAAGGTATCTATGTCCGTTGGAATTCCAAGGTCACCTTGAAGGATGTTGTCATCAAGAATACCGGTGGCAAGGATATCATGATCGATGAAGCCAGCGATGCTACTCACGGTCAGGTAACTGCAAGCTATGTCTGGATGATCAACTCTCACATCGAAGATGTTGCTATGTGTGCTTCCCCTGTGACTAGCGTTGCTGCAACGCAGGACACCTATGTCTACTTCAACTATGATGCCAGCAGCACCGTTGGCTCTATTGATGTTCAGAGTATCAACCAGAAGCCTGAGAACATCATCATCAATGGTGTTGCCTCCACTGAGGTTGGCAAGACGATGCAGCTCTATGTGACGAACGATGCTGAGCTGGCTGCAGCACTGGAGACTATCCAGACCAATAGTGAATATTGGAACAAGCAGGTTTATGTCTATATGGCTGCCGGTGAGTACTCCGGTGACTATGTCATCAACCAGTATCCCCAGTGGAACGGCATTGCAGGTCGCAACACCGGCAACAACTATCAGGGCGGCGTTCCTGCTGGTGATCCCAGCACTGTAATTACCTTTGTTGGTGAGACTGTTTCTTCTTACAGCCTGCGCGGCGCACAGAGCGTTCCCGCTGTGACATTCACCGGTAATGTGACCGTCAACGGTTTCGCAGACTCCATGGCGGGCTTCGATACTGCTGTTGCTGTAACTACTTTCCAGAACATCGCTTTTGATGCCGCTAACAGCGCAGACGAGGCAGACAGCGCAGACGCAGTTGTCATGTATGTAACCGCTGCGGCCAGCAATGTGAACTTTGAGGGCTGTACTTTTGCGAACGCTACCCATGTCACTTTGGGCGGCAGTTCTCCCAACGGCATCGGCAATGTCAGCTTCACCGGCTGTACTTTCGATAACGGCGGTTGCCTGTCCGGCTACCCCCAGAACTTGACCATCACTGACTGTGTTGTTGAAAAGGCCGACAACGGTTTTATCAACATTCAGAGCGGTGGCGACATCACCGTGAAAAACTGCACCGTTAACGCTGGCAAATACTTCATTCGTACCAAGTCCTCCGGCGGCGCAACTCTGACCGTTCAGGATAGCGATATCACCATGTACGAGTCCGAAGGCACCAAGCACTTGGTCTACTTCCGTGGCTCCAACGAATCTGCTAAGTTTGTTGACTGCACCATCGCTGACGGCTGGACCACCGACGGCGTGGATGCAAACAGCACTCTGGAGATCTACAATTACTCCGAAACGGAAGATGGCCTGACTCTGGTTACCGATGGCGTTACTGGCGAAGTGACCTTCTACCTGGTTCCTGCTGATTACGAGGGCACCACCGTTACCATTCCCGAGGGCGTTGACACCATCGGTAGCTATGCCTTCTATTACAACAGCAACATTGAGAAGATCATTCTGCCTTCTACTGTTACCACTCTGAACGACAGAGCTTTTAGAGGCACTTCTGCATCTGAGGTTGTTCTGAACGAGGGCCTGACTAACATCAGCTACCAGGCATTCCGCGATGCTTCCAATGTTAAGACTGTTGTGATTCCTTCTACTGTGACCACTATCTCCAAGGAAGCATTCCAGCTTAGTGGCATTACCACACTGACTATCCCTGCTACTGTTACTAATATCGAGTACGGTGCATGCAGAGATATGAAGGAACTGACCACTGTTACCATCGAGGGTGATGTGTACATTCCTAACTACGCTTTCCGTGCTTGTGAGAAGTTGGAAACTGTCTACATTACTGGTGCCAATGTCACTTTCGGTTCTGGCATGATCTTTACCAATTATGACACTGGCGATGGCTCCACGATTACTGTCCATGTGGCCAACGATGCCATCAAGGCTCGTCTGTATGCTGCTGACTCTGCTGCAAAGAACTACGATCGTGACGGCGACGGCGTAAAGGGCTACACCATCGTTTGTGAGCAGACTGCTGATGAAAACGGCGTCTATACTGATGATGACGACAGTACCTACGCATACGCCTCCGACAGCTCCGCTCTGTCCACTGCTATCACCAACGGCGCTGACACCGTTTATCTGAGTTCCGGTACTTACACCCTGCCCAGTGCTGCCAAAGGCAAGACTTTGACCATTAGAGGTACTGAGGAAACTAAGATCAGCGTTACAAGTGGTCTGTCTTATGCAGTTGGCGCAACGGTTACCTTTGACGGCGTCACCATTCAGAGCGAACCGGAAGGCAACGGCTATACTAACGGTTTTGCTGATTTCAAATATGCCGTGTTTAACAACTGCGTGATCAACGGCACTCTGGGCCTTGACTTCTCCTGCGAATTCAACAACTGTGAATTCAATATTGAAGGCAACTACTACAATGTGTGGACTTGGGGCGCAGGCACTGCTACCTTCAACGGCTGTACCTTCAACTGCGACGGTAAGGCACTGCTCGTTTACGCAAACGTGCTTGATAACGGCACCTATCATCAGACCGTGAATATCACCGACTGCGTGTTCAACGACAACGGTAATGATACCGTCACCGGCAAGGCTGCAATCGAAATCTCCAACACCTACACTCCCGTTAGAACTTATGACGTGATAATTACCAACACCAAGGTAAACGGTTTCTCGCAGACCGTTCCCGGAGCAAAAGATTTCAACGCTACTTACGGCAGTGTTGCGGGCTCTGACATCGGCACCAACGTATGGGGCAACAAGTGCCAGCTGCCCAACACCCAGATCAATGTTGTTATCGACGGCGTTGATGTTTACTAATTCTTAATTTACCCCAGCCACCCAACCTCTTCGGAGGTTGGGTGGTTGACTTATCTGGAATTCGGTTTCCCGGAAATAGATGTGAATTTTTTGTTGCAATTTTGGGAAAGTATGCTATAATTGAGGAGCATGAATATCGAACAGGTATGCCCGAAGGGAAAAAATGGCAGTACTGCCATTTTTCATGGATACTAAATCCATGAAATGATTTTGGGCGGTTCGATTTCAGAAGGACATCATAAACATTATTTGGAGGTATTTTCTATGGATCGCAAGCTCTTGAAGGACAATGCCAAGGCTCAAATTAAGGGGCATATTGGTGTCTTGTTCCTGGTGACTCTGGTGGTTGCGGTTGTCAGCTATGCTGTACAGCTCATCCCCGGTGTGGGTAGCTTTGTCAGTCTGCTGGTTGCCCCTACTCTGACTCTGGCCACTAGCATCATCTATCTGAACCTGACTGACGGCATCAATCCCGAAGTGAAGGAACTGTTCAACCACTTTGATAAGTTCTGGCCTGCTTTTAAGGTCAACTTCCTGACCTCTCTGTTCACTGTGCTGTGGAGTCTGTTGCTGGTCGTGCCCGGCATCATTAAAGCGTTTGCTTACTCTCAGGCAATGTACATACTGGCTGAGAATCCCACCATCGGCGCTCGTGAAGCTCTGAAGCAGTCCGAGGATATGATGCGTGGCCACAAGATGGAACTGTTCGTGCTGAGCCTGTCTTTCATTGGCTGGTATCTGCTGAGCGTTATCACCTTCGGCATCGCTCTGATTTGGGTCGGTCCCTACGTGAATGCCACTATGGCTAGCTATTACAAGTATCTGAAGACCACTGTCTAATGCCACAGATCCCCCGGCTGTTGTCGGGGGATTTTTGCATTCGTTCACACTTTGGTAATATTTGTTTGTTAAAATGTCAAAAAAATGATTGGAGGGATGAATATGCCAGGTCCTGGTGGTCCTCGTGGCGGCGGTGGCGGCAGAGGCGGTCCCGGTGGTGGCTTTGGTGGTCCAAGAAGAGGTCCGGGTGGTCCCGGTGGCGGTTTTGGTGGTCCGAGAAGAGGTCCGGGTGGCCCCGGTGGTTTCCATGGTGGCCCTCATATGCCGCCGCACAGACCGCCCATGCATCGCAGACCTAGACACTATTACGGCAGGGGCGGTTGCATGGGCTGTATGATGCCAATGCTGTTGGGTATTGGAGCTGTGATCTTCTTTGTGGCGATGTTGCTGCTGTGAGAATGTGAAAACCTGTTGCCTTCGGGTGGCAGGTTTTTTACTTTATATACGTGCAGATACTTGACATTGATGATATAATGTATGTTGTGAATTTGGAACAACCAGAGAGGATGAACATCTATGGCGAAAGATAAAAAAGTGGAACAAATCACCGATATGGAGGTTGATTTTGCGCAATGGTTTACGGATGTGTGTAAAAAGGCCCAGTTGATCGACTATTCTAGTATTAAGGGTGTCTTTATTTACCGTCCCTATGGCTATGCGATTTGGGAGAACATTCAGCATATTCTGGATTCGGAATTTAAGAAACAGGGTGTTGAAAATGTGTATATGCCTCTGCTGATCCCTGAGAGCCTGCTGCAACGTGAAAAGGATCATGTGGAAGGCTTTGCACCCGAATGTGCTTGGGTCACCATGGGTGGCAGCGAGAATCTGGAGGAGCGCTACTGTATCCGTCCCACTTCTGAGACGCTCTTCTGCGAGCATTTTGCGCAGATCGTACAGTCTCACCGGGATCTGCCTGTGAAGTACAATCAGTGGTGCAGCGTGCTGCGCTGGGAGAAGACATCCCGTCCGTTCTTGCGTCACCGTGAATTCTTGTGGCAGGAAGGTCATACCCTGCACGTTTCTGCCGAGGAAGCGCAGGAATTTACGGAGCGGATGCTGAATGTGTATGCGGACTTCTGCGAGAATGTGCTGGCAATGCCGGTGACTCGCGGTCAGAAAACTGAAAAAGAGAAGTTTAACGGTGCAGAAGCGACCTACACCATCGAGTGCATGATGCATGACCGCAAGGCGCTGCAGGCCGGTACTTCTCATTATTTTGGCGATGGCTTTGCCCATGCCTTTGGCATTGAATATACCGACAAAACAAATCAGAGAGTGCATCCCCATCAGACTTCTTGGGGCGTATCTACGCGCTTGATCGGCGGCATCATCATGACGCACGGCGACAACAACGGTTTAGTCTTGCCTCCGAAGGTGGCTCCGATTCAGGTTGTCATTCTGCCGATCGCACAGCATAAGCCCGGTGTTTTGGACGCCGCTATTGCTCTGAAGACACGTCTGGCGGAAGCGGGCTTCCGGGTGAAGCTGGATGACAGCGATAATTCCATGGGTTGGAAGTGCGCCGAGTACGAAATGAAGGGTGTGCCTCTGCGTGTTGAGTGCGGCCCTCGGGATTTGGAAAACGGTCAGTGTGTGCTGGTGCGTCGTACTGATCGTGAAAAAGTGGTCGTGAACTTGGAAGAACTGGAAACTGCTGTGGCAGAGCAATTGCAGGCGGTGCATGACGGTATGTACCAACGGGCAAAGCAGAATCTGGAGGAACATATTTACGCTGCGCAGACCTTGGAAGAAGCAAAGAAACTGCAAGAAGAGCATGGCGGCTTTGTCAAGACCATGTGGTGCGGTGCGCTAGAATGTGAACTGCGGATGAAAGAAGAGGCGGGAATGTCCTCTCGCTGCATCCCGTTCCAGCAAGAGCATTTGGGTGATACTTGCGCTTGCTGCGGTAAGCCTGCAAGTAAAATGATCTACTGGGGTATTGCTTATTAAATCGATAAATGCCAGGTCCGTATGATTGGACCTGGCATTTTTTATCCTTCATTCATAAGGGTTTGCAGAAATTCTTCCTTGGTGATGCTACCGAGATGATCCTGCAGAGGCAGGGAGTCTAACACAGCTTCGATTGCGCCGGATTGATAAGCAACACCGGTCAAGGCGTGAGTCAGGTCATCGATGGGGCGCACTGCCAGAAAATCTCCGAAAACTCCGATGGATGCAATGATACCTCTTTGGACGGTGAGGTGAATCTCTAACAGACCGCCGCAGAAGCGGCGACGAATGGAAGTGTCAAATTTTGGGGAAGAACCAAAATTCCACTGCCATGTATCGTATTTTTCGACCTGTAGCGCCTCTACTTGCGCTAATTCATTCGCAGACAGCGATGTGGGAATGATGCCGCTGCGCCCAAGGGAAAACTTGAGGTAGTCCCAAAACTCCGGTAGGGTCATATCCTGCGGCAGATGCTCACGAATATTTCCGATACGGCTACGGACGGATTTGACGCTTTTGGAACGGAATTTAGTGGGATCAGGGTTCAGACTGCCGGAAATCATGTCGGCATTAGAATCAAACAAGAGGGTACCATGGTGCAATATGCGATTGCCGGTGCGGTGCTGTGCCGTGCCGGAAACTTTCTTTCCGCTGATCAGAATGTCGTTTCTGCCGGAACTTTCCGCATCCAAACCGAGACCACGAAGTGCGGCGACGACGGCAACGGTAAAACGATTGCCGGCAGCATTGTCGCCATCTCGTGCGTCGGTGATGAAGGAATAATTCAGATTCCCCATATCATGATATACTGCACCGCCGCCGGTGTTACGTCGGATCACACGGATGCCGTGGGCATCTACGAATTCCCGGTTGATCTCCTCTAAGGCATTCTGGTTTCGGCCGATGATCACTGCATTGCAATTTTGCCAGAGTATGAGGTAATCTCCCACGAGGCGTTCTTTTAAGACGTATTCTTCAAGAGCCAGATTGTAGGCCGGATCGGTGGAATGGGTTTCTAAATAATAGATTTGCGCCATGGGATTCACCTCCAAATCGGTTAAGTTGATTCTAACAGGAAGGGGAATGAATGTCAACCGGCTGAAATTTACAAAATTTACTTGATGTCGCGGTGCGCTTGCTTTATAATGAAAATATGAAAATGCGACAGGGGGGTATTTCGATGAAGGAACGTCAGCAATTGAATCAGGAGGAACTGCGGTATTTGCGCCTTTTGGCTAAACAGTATCCGACTGTACCGTCTGCCAGCCGTGAAATTATTCGACTGCGCTCTATTTTGAACCTGCCAAAGGAAACGGAACATTTTATGTCGGATATCCACGGAGAATATGATGCTTTTTTACACATTCTCAACTCTTGCTCCGGTGAAGTGCGCAACAAAATCGATGAGCATTTTGGCGATAGCATGTGCGTGGAAGATAAAAATGATTTGGCAACCCTTGTCCATTATCCGAAGTCGAAGATTGCACTGGAAGCCGAGCATCGGGAGAATATGGATGCGTGGTATCGTCAGATGCTGCATCGGCTAGTACAGCTTTGCCGCTATGTGGCCATCAAACACAGTCATGACAAAGTGCGTTCTTTTATTCCGGAAGAGTACTTTGAAATCATTGATGAATTGATCCACATTCGGGACGAGGATGGGTCGAAACGCCAGCATTATGAGAATCTGATCGACACGATTGTGGAGATCGGGCAAGCGCGGGATGTGATCCAAGAGATATGCAACGTAATCAAGGGGCTGACCTGTGACCGACTGCACATTGTCGGTGACATTTACGACAGAGGACCACGAGCCGATATTGTCATGGACAGCCTGATGCAGTGCCACGATGTGGATATTCAATGGGGTAATCACGATGTGCTGTGGATGGGTGCGGCAGCCGGATCCCGGACGTTGGTGGCAACGGTGCTGAGTAATTCCATCCGATATAACAATCTGGATGTGATCGAAACGGGGTATGGAATTTCCTTGCGGCCGTTATCCGTCTTTGCTAATGAGGTGTACAAGCATCATGATGTGAGTTGCTTTCATGTAAAGCTGACCGGGAGTGCAGAACAATATACGGAACAGGATAAACTGCTGTCGGCACGAATGTATAAGGCAATCACCATGATCCTATTTAAGTTGGAGGGGCAGAAGATCCGCCGTCGACCGGAATTTGGTATGGAGGATCGGCTGCTACTAGATCGTATCGACTATGAAAACCATACCGTCACCATCAACGGTATCGTATATCCTCTGAAGGACTGGGATTTTCCGACAGTGGATCCAACAGATCCTTACCGCTTGACACCGGAAGAGAGCCGTGTGATCGAACGGCTGACAGACTCTTTCCGTCATTCCGACAAATTGCAAAGGCATATCCGATTCCTTTACTCCAAGGGTGGATTATACAAGGTGCATAATGGCAATTTGCTGTTCCATGGGTGTATTCCCATGACGAGCGATGGAGGATTGATGCACTTTACAATTGGAGGGCAGGACAGAAAGGGAAGGGAATTCCTCGATTATGCCGAGAAAACCGCCAGAAAAGCCTACTACGACCAAAAAGGCACGCAGGAACGGGAGTTTGGAATGGATTTCCTTTGGTGGCTGTGGTGTGGCCGAAACAGTCCGATTTTTGGGCGTGATCGCATGACGACTTTTGAACGACGTTTTATTGCCGACGAGAGTACATGGACAGAACCGAAAAATGCGTACTATTCCTATTACCATGATCCGGCAGTTTGCGAAATGTTGCTATGCTCTTTTGGTTTGGAGGGAAAGCACTGCCACATTATCAACGGGCATGTGCCGGTTCGTACGAAGAAAGGTGAGAGCCCCATTAAGGGTGGCGGAAAGCTGATCGTCATTGACGGCGGTTTTAGCCGCGCCTATCAGCCAACTTCCGGCATTGCCGGATATACGCTCATCTTCAGTTCACGGCACTTCCGGATCGTATCCCATCAGCCTTTTGCAGGCAAGGAGGATGCGGTGCGCAATAACGGGGATATTATCAGTGATTCCTATATCTTTGAAAAACTGGAACATCGCATGAAAATTTCGGAAACGGATCTGGGTCGAGATCTGCAGCTACGTGTAGATGACCTGATGCGGCTGTTGGAAGCCTATCGCACCGGCACTGTGGCGGAAGATCATAGCCATGTATAATTAGAAAACCACCTCAGGTTGAGGTGGTTTTTTCTTTATAAGATTTCGTCCATAATTTCGGCGGACAGGGCAGATATTTCATAGGCGGTACGTTCGGTGGGACCTGTGTCGGTGAGCTTGGTGTATGTACGACTTTGCAGACGACCGGTGATTTGAATTCGATCCCGCATTCGACAGCCGGAAACCTCCTGCGCAGTACGCCCCCAAAGGATACAGGGCAGATAATCGGCACGCTGGAAACCACGGGGTACTGCAAGCATGACATCGCAGATCTCGCGACCCAGAGGTGTACGCCGAAAAACCGGTTCACGACATAGGGGACCTTCCAAAAAAACGGAATTGATCGGCTCTCCGTCTTCGACCAGAATATCGGTGGCAAAGACGAAGATCAGTAGGCGACGAATGCCGTTGACGCGGTTATTATGGGAACGGATCTGGCCGGTTACTGTCAACATACAGCCACCAGATAGATCCATTTGATTGAGAATGCGCTCCTCGGCGACAACCGGCAAAAGATCGACGGTGCCGGAGAGACGGGGCACCTCCAGTGTAAAGCGATAGAATCGTTTGCCGTGATTTTCATGAGAATACAGGGGCAGATCTACTAGACAGCCGCGAAGCTTGATTTGATTGCATTGATGTTCCATAGTACCACCTCGAAATTGATTGTATGGAACAATTTATGTCCGCAAACGGAAAAAATGCCCTGCACCTATGGTGCAGGGCAAAAACGATATAGAAAACTTTTGACAGCGAGATAAGCGGATCGATCTTTTATTACAGACCCATTTCTTTTTTGACTTCGCCAAAGGCTTGAATGGCAAAATCCAGATCTTCCTTGGTGTGACCAGCGGAGATCTGAGTGCGGATCCGGTCTTTGCCTTTAGGGACGACAGGGTAACAGAAAGCAACCACATATACGCCCTTTTCCAGCATCCGGCGGGCGAATTCGTGGGCAACTTTGGGATCATACAGCATGACGGGAACGATGGGGTGCTCGCCGGGCAATAGATCAAAGCCCAGCTTTTCCATGCCGGTACGGAAATAGCGGGCGTTTTCGTGGACTTTGTCCCGCAATGCGGTGGATTCCTCCAACAGTTCAATGGTGCGGATGGATGCTGCGCAAATGGCAGGAGCGACGGTGTTGGAGAAGAGATAGGGGCGGCTACGTTGACGAAGTAGATCCACGATTGGTTGACGAGCAGCCGTATAGCCACCGGATGCTCCGCCCAAAGCCTTGCCGAAGGTGCCGGTGATGATGTCCACACGGCCCATGACACCGCAATGC
>CAZOVE010000068.1:0-10852 GCA_964583135.1 uncultured Oscillospiraceae bacterium
GACCTTCATCCAGGAACCACTGGTAGGAATCCTTTTGGATCTTCAGCATATTGGGGATCTGCAGGATCTCTTCATACTTTGCGTATGATTTACGCGTGGTCTTGCCGTATTGCACGTCTCTGACCATCATTTCCATATGGATCATCACAGCCTTTCTTTCGGCTTTCGCCGTCATGTTGTGTTGCTAATGAAACGCCCGGCTCAGTTGCTATTTTTGTGCAACTTCTTTTTGCTTCTTTCTTGACAGCCGCCATAAAATGTGTTATCATGTTCACGTTGGATAAGATGCCAGATTAGGGCATACTAACACACTATGGAAAGTCATTTTATCACAAAGGGATTGTTTTGTCAATCCCTTTTTTCTTTTATTATCCGGATTTTGAGACTTTTTCCACGTCTCCCCCGCCCAAAAACCGGAACGCGCTCTGTAATTTTCAAAAAATTGCCGGCACCCATATAATTGGGTGCCGGTCATATTCTTTAGCCATTGGGGAACAGGGAACGGAAATAATCCGTCTCCAACACCAATTTACAGTAACGAATTTTATTCTTGACAATTTGGTTAATGGCGCTGACATAGCCATCCGGAATGACCAGATCATCTCGAACAGGATAGAACTTATTCTTGGATGCGATATAGGTGCCATACTCCGTTTTCCAATCGTAGCTGGAATTGAACACCAGCACCGGTGCATCGGAGAATACGTCCCGTCCCGGGAACAGCCGGGAATCAAACTCGGTGCCAAAGAGGTTTGAGAGTGTGGGCAGAATATCAATGACAGAAGTGGGTTCATCCACAATGATCGGCTCCATATCTTCCAAGCAACCACTCCAGATGATCAATCGGGAATGATCCCGGTCAAAATGGTTATTCACCTCGAAGCCATACAGTTCTTCCATTTGATCCGTCTCCAGACCATAGGGATAATGGTCCGTAGTCAGAACAATGACTGTATCATCGGCGATGCCTGCCAGCTCCAGTTGCTCAACCAGATATGCCAACATATCTTCCAGCCCCAATTGTGCGGCCAAATAGCCCTTCACCGCATCGGAGTAAGGCAGATGCTTCACCCGACTCCAGTTTTGCTTAACAATGGTATTACCGGAAGTTGTATAATCGCTGTGGCCACTAACGGTCATATAGTACACATTGAAGGGCTGCTGATCAATATACAGCGGCAGAGTACCTTTGATCATCTCCAAATCGCTTTGTGGCCACTGATTTCTCACAAATGCTTCCATGCCATTACCGTAACCCATGAAACCGGCGCTGTAACCTAAATTGATATGGGTTTTATGGCGGTCATAATACGTGTAGGAATTGTTGTGGAACGCCTGACCGTAGTATCCCAGCCGGTTCAGTTGGCTACCCATTGTGAAGTAATTCAGATTCGTCGCCGTATTTTTGAAGGATTTTCCACCTGCCGTAGGCAGCATTCCAAAAACGTGGAGATATTCACCGCCGGTTGTGCCGGATGCCGCTGTCTGGTAGTAGTCCGTAAACTGAATGCCGGAGTTAGCCAATCGGTACAACGTCGGTGTCAGATCCGGATCGATCACTTCTCCGGTAAACGCTTCCGCCGTGATCATGATCAAATTCTTGCCTGCGAACAAACCGGTATACTCATTTTTCATAGAGGCGGTCAGGCTCGCAACATAGGCATTGAGTTCTTTGATCTGGCTGGAGCCATTGGTATCAAAATTCAAATCCATGATGTTGGGTGTATAAACAATGACCGGCTCCGTCACGATCGGCTCGGTTTCCGTTGGCTCCGTCACGGTGGGATCCGTTGCGATCGGCTCGGTTTCTGTCGGCTCCGTATTATCTAATGGAGGCATAATGATCGTAGGGATCGTGGGATTGCCTTCAAAGGAACCTTCATCATGTCTTACAAACATATTCTGAACATCCAGTCGGAAGGCACTCATCAAGCCGAAACCGCTGATGGCGCTGTTAAAATCGTACTGGCTGCCCTGAAGCTGTTCCAAATACGGAACACCCATCACACCAAACAGCGCACCAACCAGCACGATCACCGCCACCGCTACAGCACCGACCCGGCGCAGCAAATCGGAACATTGATAGGGCACCAGTTTTCTACCCCAAATGCCGTATGCGATCATCGGCAACAGAAAGAGGAAGATCTTGCTCAAACCGTCCCAGCAGAAGATCATGCGCAGGATCTCCTTGTAGAAGCCACCCACCGCATCAGCACCGTTGCTGAACATGGATGCAATATCATAGAACGTTTTGAACTGACGGAACAGAAAATACTCAATCAAAAATGGTAGTGCCGTCAAAAACAGCAGCACAATGTTCAGAACATAATTCACCTTTTGGTTCTTGACCAAGGTGGACAACAGGTATCCCACCACTGCGTAGGCAATGGAGAACAGGATCATGATCAGAGAATTGACGCTCCACAAATTGCCAACCGTGAACACCTTCAACAGAATTTCAAAATAAACCAAAACCGCAGGATAGATCGCAAAGGGTAGAACTTGACCCATCATCTTCCCGGGTTCTGCGCCTTTTCGCATAAGGCCACCTCCTTTGCGGCATTTGCATACCGCTCGGAACATTATATTACATCTTTCGACAAATAGCAACCTCCTAAAAGCGATTAATTCGTTTTCAAGATGCCGAATTATTCTTTGCGATACCGGCTCTTTCATCCCGCCAAAGCGACGACAGGAAGAAATGTCCACAAATTACATGATTTGAAACTGATCGATCGGATCTATAAGTTTCTTTGGTCTAAGCAAAAAAGCTGCTCACTCCCTTTTCTTCGGAAGTGAGCAACTTCTTGATATCCATTACAGCAGAGCGTAGCCGTGGCTGTTGACCAATGCATCTAGCTTCTGGCCTTGCTTGCAGTAGGGGCAATCCCGATAGTCGTAGCTGGCATAATCCGGCAGATCGTGGACGGAATAAATCGAGCGCACGGGATATCCCAACACATCATCCACGGCCCGGTAAATACCTGCCACACCGGCGATGTGTCCGCCATAATAGCCAATTGCCTCAATTGCACGCTTTGCCGTAAAGCCAGTCGTAACGGAAGCCGCAAGAATCAAAACATGCTTGCCCCGGATCATACCGACGGTATTATCCCGGAAGATCATCTGGTTGTTGATGCCATACTCCGGCTCCAAAACGTAAATAGACTGATGGGCATTGATCGTGTGAAAACCACTTTTCGTCAATTCTTCTGCCACGCAGGCTCCGATGACCGCAGTACCGTCCATACACAGGATGGTATCGACCGGTGTATTATTGATGAAATGCGCCACCAACTCCTGAGCCGTATCCTTCGCCTCACTCATTCGGGTCTTTTGGAAGGTAATATCAATATAATAGTTGATATGGCTGTGATTGGTAGCAAAATGGCCACGAGCAATGCGCAGCGGTGTCTTTCCATGGCGGATGGGCAGATTCATAAGAGCGATCATGGGGTATACCTCCTTCTTGAAAAAAGAAAATGCGTCTGGGACAGTCCCCAAAACGCTTTTTTTCATTATAACGCTAAGGATGCCGGATTTGCAAGAACAAATCCGGCTTCCATATTCCAAAAAATGGGCGTTAAACTTGTGCAAGCTGACGAAGCATCGGTTCCTGACGAATAAACTGCCCAGCAATGATGTGGCAAATCTGCTTGCGACGAATCATCGCATGGACCTCATTGAAGGACGCCCACCGCACATCATCGGTTTCTCCTGGCAGCAAAACGATATCCTCCAATTTCACTTGGCGATGCAGACAGTAAAAGTCATAGATGGCATGACCATCTTTGCCCTGACTCAGGAGCTGGAACTCCGATTCCTCCGCCCGAATGCCGGTTTCCTCAAAAAGCTCCCGTGCGATCGCCTGACGGCTGGTCTCCCCCGCTTTGGCAGCACCGCCGGAATTCTCCCAAGTACCGGCGAAGGACTTTCCCTTCGCTCGACGTGTCAGAAGCACTTTCCCCTTGCCATCATACACCCATACGCAAACCACCAGACCGTATTCGCCCGGCTTCCATGCGCTACCACGGCGATGAACCCGGCCGGTGGGTTGCCGATTTTCGTTGTAAACGTCATTGTATTCCAAGGTCATCGCCTCCTTTTTACATTTTGTAACGTTATATTACCATATTTTGTATTTCATGGCAATATGCACTTTTCTATTCAGTTTTCGCTCAAACAGCCGTCAATCCAGGCTTTCACCGCGATCCCGATAGGGGCTCTGCATCGGGCTTTCAGCATCCGCCTCACTTTGATATCGGCTCACCACTTTGGCTGCCAGCTCCACCGGCAGCAACGTACCCGCACCGGCCACGCAACCGCCGGGGCAGGCCATGCCTTCCAGCAGGTAGCCATTGTACTTACCGGCCTTCGCCAGTGCCATCAGCTTGCGGCATTCCCTCAGGCCTTCCGCACGGGCCGTATGCACCTGTGCATCGGGATGGGTCTCGTGGATCAGCTTTTCTACCGCACCGGCTACGCCACCGGCTACCGCAAAACCTCGTCCGGCAGCAGAGCCTTCGTTCAGTGGGATCTGGCCCTCGATCTGCGCAAAATCTACATCCTTTGCTTCAAACATACCCTGTAATTCTTCAAAAGTCAAAACGAAATCCACATCCGAGCGGATGTCTGAACGTATTGCCTCCAATTTCTTTGCTGCGCAGGGACCAACAAAGACCACTTTACAACCGGGATATTCCTTTTTCATCAGCCGGGCAGTAAACACCATTGGAGTCAAGGTCATAGAGATTTTCCCCATCTCCGACGGGTACAGCTTCTCGATCATGGAGTGCCACGCTGGGCAACAGGATGTGGCCATATAGTTTTGTTCGTGGGGCACTTTCTCTAAGAAGTCCCTAGCCTCCTCGATCGTACACATATCGGCGCCCACAGCTACCTCCACTACCCGATGGAAGCCCAGCATCTTCATGGCAGTGATGAATTTCTCCGGGGTGGAGTGTTTGCCAAACTGACCAATAAAAGCAGGCGCCACGATTGCAATGACCTGATCCCCCTGCAAAATGGACTGGATCACCTGAAAAATCTGGCCCTTATCCACAATGGCACCAAAAGGACAGGAAACCAAGCACTGACCGCAAGCGACGCACTTCTCCTGCTTGATCACCGCCCGTCCATGTTCATCCGAACCGATCGCATCCATACCGCAGGCAGCGGCGCAGGGACGCTCCAAATGCACGATGGCATTATAAGGACAAGCTTTGGCACATTTACCGCAACGGATACACTTTTCCAAGTCGATATAGGATCGATTATTCCGGAAGGAGATGGCATCCTTGGGACAGACCTTTTGGCAGGACGCCGCCAGACAATTCTGGCAATAATTGCTGACCTTGTACTGATTGGTGGGGCAGGCATGACAAGCATAGGGTATGATATTGACAAGCGGCGGCTCGTAATAAGCTTCGGCGATCGCCGCATGATCCATTCCCTCCGTCATCAGGCTGCGGGTCTGGATCGGACGAATGCCCAAACCCATAGCCACCCGGACCCGTTCACCGGCAATCGCTCGCTCCAGAAAAATGGATTCCCGGTGCAGCGGGCGATCGCCAGGGACGATGATATAAGGCAGATCCTCCGCATTGGTATAGTCACCGCCGTTGTAGGCCATCCGGGCCACCTCGGTAAAGACTTTTTTGCGAATATCCGTAATCAAAGAAGGAATTCCACGCATAAATTTCGTTCCTTTCAGCTATTTCGCCACTATTATACCAGACCTGTCAAATTAGTCAAGTCACCGGAAGTTCTTCCCATGGGATCTTTCTTTTTCGATGGCAACGGCATCTGCACCCCTTCCAGAAAACTCCCGGCACGTCATGCATCGTGCCGGGAAGATTTATCTTACGCTGCGTTCTTTTTTCCTCGCTGCGGCTTGTTGGTAGATGATCTCCGTGGCAAAAGCCAGTTTGGTGATCACATCGGTTCGGGTGGGGTAGCAATAGAAGGAGTCATTCTCCGTAGAAATTTCAAAACAATCAAATGGCTTGATATAGTTATGATCATATTCTACGTGGAGACTATTGTTTTCCAAAGGTTTTCGCTGGATCCGATAGCGTGCATCACGGTAGTTCCCTTCCAGAACAAATCCATTTTCCGGATCATGGGTAATCTTTGCCTGTCCCAGCGGCACAAAACGATAACAGTGCGGCATGGAGTAGACTTCCACCGTATCTTCAAAGTGATATACCCCCGCCTCGATCTGTTGGCGCACCTGTTCACGCTCCCAATGAAACCACTCCGGTACATGGGAAAACTCCGTTTCACCTTCCAATGCAGACAATGTGCCATTTTCATTGAGATTCCACCGTTTGCCGCACTCCGTACACAATAGCTCCGTACCTGCGGATGCCATTTTGGATTCGACCATACAGTGTGGACATTGATACAGCACCTTGTGTAGGCCTTCCGCCCGGAATGGCTCGGTGATGAGAATGCCTTTTTCCCTCTGGTAGCGGTAATCATCGTATTCAAAGGCTTCCCGGAGGATGGCATTGATCTGCTCCGCAGACGTACTTTCGATCTGCTCCGGTGTCAGAATTCGCTTCATCACCGCATGAAGCGGCACTTTTCGTTTCTTGCGCCAATTCCAGAAGGGGGAGTCCAGATGATTGCCATGATGGATCATAGTGACCACCGGCACCTTGTTCATTTTGATCAGCTTGCCCAATGAATCCGGCAGATAGGCCGTGGTACCGCAGGGAGAATATCGTGCTTCCGGATACATACACAGGATATCTCCTCTTTGCAAAACCTTTCGGATCGATTTCACCAAATGGATATCCGACGTGAATTTTCGAGTACAGATGCAGCCGATCCACTCCATAAGCCAAGGACGCATATAATAGCCGTCAATATTGACCACATTATTGACTCTGTGGGGCCATGTGGCATCCGCACAGATCTTGAAATCAATAAAATACATATGGTTGCTCAACAGCAGATAGGGTGGCTTGACATTCTCCATGTCGATTTTCGTAATTTCATACTGCCGTCCGAACATGGTATTCTTCGACAAAAACCAGATCAGCCACGTCCAAAATTTACCCTGCCGCAACGGGTATTTTGACGTTTTGTAGTGCCGGTTGATGCGGTACTTCGGTTCGATATTCATATACCCTCACCTCTTTCGTCATCATTCTACACGAACAGCCATCGGCAATCAAGTTTTTTCTGTCTCAAACATTGAATTGTCCCACCACGCGTGCTATACTGGTACATCATTGACTTGGAGCGAAAGATATGATCTTTTTTTGGATTCTTTTGTGCATTGCTGTGCTGGTGTTACTGATTGCCTATATTTGCTATCGCATCGTTTTTTATGCTGCACCCACGACACCGCTCGGCCCGAATGAATACGACATTCCTCCCGGCAAGATCTACGAACCCCACAGGGAGCAGATGCGCCTCTGGATGCAGCAAATGCGTGCGCTTCCCCACGAGCAGATGTCTGTCACTTCCTTCGACGGATTGAAACTCACCGGTAAATATTACGAATATCAACCCGGTGCCGTCATCGAGCTGATGTTTCACGGTTACCGCGGTAACGCAGAGCGAGACCTATGCGGCGGTGTGCAACGTACCTTTGCACTGGGACGCAGCGTTCTGATCGTAGATCAGCGCACCAGCATGACCAGTGAGGGACATACCATCACTTTCGGCATTCACGAGCACCGGGATTGTCTTGCGTGGGTGGATTTTATGGTAGAGCGATTTGGCCCGGATGTAAAGATCATCCTCACTGGTATTTCCATGGGGGCCGCCACCGTTGTGATCGCTGCCGGGCAACCATTACCCGATAACGTCGTGGGTGTACTGGCAGACTGTGGCTACACCAGCGCAAAGGAGATCATATATAAGTGTGCCGAAGATATGCATTTGCCACCGAAACTTGTGTATCCGTTTATCAAACTGGGTGGCCGCATCTTTGGTCGTTTTGATGTAGATGCCACTTCTCCCCTTGAGGCAGTCAACAATTGCAAGTTGCCTATCATCTTTTTTCATGGCGAGTGCGATGATTTCGTTCCTTGTAGTATGAGCAAAGAACTCTATGACGCCTGCCCCTCACCCAAGCGATTGGTCATTGTTCCCGGTGCGGCTCACGGTCTGAGTTTCCCGATCGACCAAAAGAATTACCTCAAGAATGTCGCAGAGTTCTTCTGCGAAAACGGTGTCGAAACCACCGTAATCCCCTAATACACTGAGGCCACCGCATCAATGCGGTGGCCTCCTTTGATTTGCTTCTGTCCCTTTGCGATCTCTTGCTGCAGAATATCTTCCAGTTTTTCCGGCCGTCGCCATTCATCTCACATTTTGAAACCAAACGATGCTACCATCCAAACCACACAATCTACTGCACCCGTAAATCACTCGCTTTTCTGCAATTTCACCCGTTCGTTTGAAGTTCTACGCACGCTTTTGCAAAGTCCACGATTCTGGCTTTTTGCACCGATACAAAGGGCTTGACCGGCTCGCCATTCATGCTCTCATAGCTATGTCCAGCATTCTGAAACCACACCACATCGCAGGGTACACCGGCTGCATCGCAGGCTTCCTTGAATTTTTCCACGTAAATGGGGGCTACTACGTCATCCATCTCGCCCATCAGGATCTTACAAGGAACTTTGCTCCCTTCCAGATAAAAAACAGGCGAAATTTCCCGGCGCATCTGTTCATCAGGGAACAGACCCACATTGGTTCGGGCATTCTCGGAACAATAGCCACCGTAGGGTCCAAAATCCGTCTTGGTATAGTCGCCATGGCCAGACATGGCAAAGGCGCCCACCACTTGATAATCCGCCTCAGGCCAATAAACATCCGTATCGAAGACACGATTGCCGATGTATGCCATGGCCAACGATGCAGAGCCTCCGGCAGAATGTCCGGTGGTAATAAACTTGTCGGGGTCGATGCCGAACACATCGCTGTAGTAGCTCATGTAGCGCATGGCATCGGCAATATCGGAGTAGACCTGTTTGACGTTCACGCCTTCGCCACCCACACGGTACTCCACAGAGGCCACCGCAAAACCAGATTGTCGCAGTCTCTGGACTTCGTTGGCCATATATTCAATGGCCCATTCCTCCGAGCAGACCATGAATCCACCGCCGGAGATTATTAGGAGCACCGGCGCCTTCTCATAGACCTTCGTCGTAGGCGGACTGTATATGATCCGCAGTTCACGCTCCCCAATAACCTTATAAATATAATCTCCTGCCACGTTTTCCTGAGGAACGGTGCATTTTATACGGTCAGGATGGATATTAAGTTCAGGCACAGCAGACTCCTCCGTTCCGTTGGCGGATTTGTTGGTTGTTCCATCGGTGGAAGCGGGTTTAGTTGTAGTGCAAGCGCACAGCAACAATACTAGCACAAGGATCATTGCCACAATTCGACACATAACCATCACTCACCTTTTTCTTTTATTATATCATTGCCTTCCGGTTTGTCAATATGCAACGTTGCACGATGGTTTAGATCTCGCCCGTGTCGAACCCTCCCCCGCAGCCGCTGGCAATAAGGAAAACCAAACAGCGCGGTTTTTTTGATCAGTGTGACGCAACTTTTATATATCGCGGGCAGGTTTTGGAGGTAGCAGAAACAAGAAATCCATAGATCGAAAGGAATTATTTACCATTTCGCATATATAGAAATGTTTCATTTGTAAAATGAGCACTGCCGGTTATACTAAATCCATCTTAGACAGAGGAGGATTATTATGGTCGAACAAGATACAATCAAACTGCTACGCGAATGTGATGCTGGCATCAAAATGGGTATTGCTTCTATTGACGATGTTCTGGATCATGTTAAAAGCGTGGACTTCCGCAAAAAACTGACCGACTGCAAAAAGGCGCACGCACAGCTACAAAATGAGATTCAGCAACTATTGGAACAGTACCAAGACGAAGGAAAGAACCCAAACCCGATTGCAAAGGGAATGTCTTGGATCAAAACCAACATGAAACTGGGGATGGAAGATTCTGATGCTACCGTTTCCGACCTGATGACAGACGGCTGTAACATGGGCGTTAAATCGCTGAGCCGATACTTGAATCAATATCAAGCCGCGGATGAAGCGTCTAAGGATATTGCAAAACGACTGATTCATCTGGAAGAACAGTTAGCGATCGATATTCGTCAGTTTCTGTAAATATAGCAACGCCGCAGGATGGGAGAAACTCCATTCGGCGGCGCTTTTTGTGTCACGTTGTCTAAAGACGCCATATACTGAAATACACACCTTATAAGGAGGGGATATCATGAGTAAATACGAATGTTACAAATATCCAAATAGCAATTTGCAACATGACGACCATACCTGCAAACGATACCGCCCTGTAGAATCTCGCTGTGAAAGCCAAGATTGTTGCCGGTGTAATATGTGTCCTCCGGGTCCTCAAGGTCCAACCGGTCCACAGGGGCCAGTTGGCCCAAGGGGACCCGCCGGTCCGCAAGGCATTGCCGGAGTCAGAGGTCCCGTCGGGCCACAAGGTCCTGAAGGAATCGCCGGTCCTGTTGGTCCTCAGGGACCTGTAGGCGAAACCGGCGCCGTTGGTCCCCAAGGCCCTGCCGGTATAGCGGGGCCTGCCGGTCCACAGGGACCTGCCGGTGTTGCCGGTCCTGTTGGTCCTCAGGGACCTGTAGGCGAAACCGGTCCCACCGGCCCGCAGGGGCCCGCCGATATAGCAGGTCCCACCGGCCCGCAAGGTCCTACGGGCGTTTCCGGTCCCGTTGGTCCGCAGGGGCCCACAGGAGATGCGGGGCCTATGGACCCATAGGCCCCGTCGGTGAAACCGGTCCCGTTGGTCCCCAAGGCCCCGTCGGTGAAACC
>CAZOVE010000069.1:0-10777 GCA_964583135.1 uncultured Oscillospiraceae bacterium
CTTTCCGGATTGCCGGTCATTTTGTAGACGTTGCTACTTAACTGCGGTGCGGCGGTAAAAGACGACACCCAAAGACTAGCAATTCAGGCAAAGCCGGTATTACTGATCTACAAGAAAACCGACTTGATTTTCTTACACAGAAAAAGTATAATTCAGTTAGACAAACTTGAATTTGGCAAAGGAGTGTGATTGTATGAAATCAATCAAGACTATGTTGTTAGGCATTGCACTTTTGATTGTTGCCGCTTGTGGTGTCCCTCTGTGGATAGCAGGATCAGGTGTAGGTGCAGCTATGTTTTTTATAGGAGGAATTATCGGCTTAATTCTTTGTTTAAGAGGATTTTTTAGAAAAGAATAACCACCAAATTCCAATTTGTCGAACTATTTGGCGGCAGAATGTATTCTAGGATTTTAGAATCAATTCAGCCATGAAGCGAAAAAGTCCCAGAGCCACAAGGCTTTTTGACGGGTTCGACTCCCGTATCCTGCTCCATAAGCAAAAGCCACCCGGACGGGTGGCTTTTTTCTGTCAAAATGTCTATCACGGAGTATCGAGCCCATAAAACAAACATTCGGTGGATAACGCTGCATTTTATGAAATGAACGAACCAGAAATTACAGCCCATTATTCCGAAAAGGATAGAAAGATCACCTCTATACCCACGGGTCACAGTCAGGTCATAGTCAAACAACTGCCGTTCCCGGAATAATACAAGAGTTCAACATATTGGAATTGGTTAAGCAAATACCAGAAGAATAACTGCAGCGATTACAATAACAACCCCAACCACAAATTCCACCAAACCAACTCGTTTCGCATAATCTTCGGTCTTTCGTCCAGTTTTATAATCTTTTTCAAATCCGTTAATCAGAGAATACTTTTTCTTGAAGAAAATGAAATAGCCAAATAAGGTAAACGCCAATCCTAAGATAACGGCAATTATTTTTAACGCTAACATACAATCCCCCGTCAAATTCAAGTTGATTGGTCTAATTCAGCGCTTCAGATACTGCGTCAACTGCTGACGATCGATCCCATCGTCTTCTGCGATCCCAATTATGAATCATGGACTTCCTTTCCGATGGATCATTACATTTTTTGTCGGCAAGTATTTTACACGCTCTCGGTGTTTCTCTGGGCAATGGCCTGCTGTTCTTGAGGCAGATCCTTCTCAATGGTAAAACAGAAGATCAGCACAGCACAGATGGCGTAGGCAATGGTCTCCACCCAAATATAGCTAGCAGAAATGGCGCCCTGCACCGTAGCACTCTGTCCCAACACGCCCATGGTCACATCCGCATTCTGGTTGTAGCCGCTACCTGCCAGCATGGCGCTGAAAATGGCATTACAGATCGGCGTTCCTGCCACCATTATGGAACTGTAGATGGACATGGTCAGGCCGTCGGTACGGATATTGCTCTTATACTCGATATGGTCGATCACATCCGCCAACAGAGCAAGGATCATATAGCAGGCAGGTGCACTACCCAGACACTTAAGTGCCACACCGATGGCAACGGGAATCATATTGCTACCGCCAAAACCAGCGATCATACCACCGATCGCACCAATCAGCATACCGATCATACAAACGATCCGCTTGCCGAACTTATTGCAAAGAGGTGCTACGATTACGGCAGCGGCAGCCATGGGTACCGCGCCCAAAATGGACAACAGCGACTGGGAAGCGCCCCATGCATCCGCTGTCCCGAAAAAAGAATTGTCCAGTACCCACTTGCAGAAATAGGTCATGGAACCATTCTTCAATGCGCCACTCCACTGGAAGCCGATATAGAACAACATGACGATCCACCACATTTTCTCGCTGGTAACAGCTTTAAGCTGCTTGCCAATGGAGATTGCTGTATTCTTTTCTTCCGGCTGTGTCTTCTGATCAGCCAGCTCTTCCGTCACCCGCTCCCGGGTAAACAGATACTGCAGGTAAATGGTCAGGGCGCTGAAAATGGCCACAGCCAGCATGGCCACAAACCACAGGAACTGGTTTTCCTTCAAGGCAAAGCTGACCAGAATGGGGAAGATCATACTGCCGGCACCCATTACGCCCAGTCCGGCCATATTGGCAAAGGAAGCCAGACTGCCACGCTGCCGAGAATTGCGAGTGGACAGAGGGATCAGTGTGGAATTGGCGGTATTGTATATGGGATAAGCCACCGCATAGAACAGATTATATGCAATAGCCACCCAAACCATTTTCGCAGTGCCTTCAAAGGGGACGATAAACATCAGCACGCTGGCAATGGACAGCGTCAGCGCAGACAGTAAAATCCATGGTCTTGCCTTGCCTGCCATGGTATTGGTACGCTCAATAAGCTGTCCCACTACCAGATTGGCAATAACGATAAACACGGTGGACACGAGCTGCAGCGTGGTCAAAAATGCCAGATCCAGCTTCAAAACATCGGTAAAATAACTCTGCAGAATGCTAGTAAAAATACCGGAAGCCAGCAGTGCGCCAAAGGGTCCGATCAGATAACCAAAAAGCGTCTCCGGCAACTCGGCATTCTCGCCTTTCACCCGAGAGCGTAACAGAGGATTATTCCAAAAGTCTTTTTTCATAAAAATTGACTCCCTTCTGTCATTCGACAGGTTCTGCGGTACGGGAAATCGCCCGCCGCACCGAAGGCGTAATGGCTGCAGGATACCATGAGATCGGCACTATCGTCGCCGATGGGGCATTCGCCTTGCTCGTCCAATCCATCCTAGCACTTCCAAATGTTGGTTGTCCCCTATCTGCACCTGCTACAGCCATGAGGGGCACTTTTCGTCCAGCCCATGCGTTCATCCCGCTGTGGGCCGTTGGCAGGAATGTCGATAGAGTTAGACTGGGAGGTCAGAGGATGTTCTACTGCAACCGATCGAGTCTCTCATAGGAGCAGAGGAAATTGCCGATCTGTGCAACATCAGAATACAACACCAAAGCCAAAACATCAATATCTTTTTCTTCCATACTGACATAGCGCAAGCCCATATGTCAAGCAGATTTGAAGTACCAATACGGATTAGAACACCGGAGTCATAGATTGGATGATGAAGATCATTTCAGAATTCTCCTGCAGGGAACCGAATACAAACACGACAGGGTATGCGGATCAATTTCCCCATACCCTGTTCGTTGTTTATAAAGATCATCCCTACTGCTCATTGAAAGATACAGCGAAAGCTTTTTATGATCCTCTGTGAATGGACCATAAATTCCGGGATGTGTCAGTCGAAATCCTCCCAGCGCCACTGGTCGTACCATCGCAAAACGGGAACGCCCTCCTCAAATTGGACGGGAAGCCACACATAATCTGCAATGGATGTGTTTTTTCTGGTCAAGGTTTCGAATTTGCAGGGGATCTGGGGCTTGGTC
This sequence comes from uncultured Oscillospiraceae bacterium, assembly GCA_964583135.1. GTDB lineage: Bacteria > Bacillota > Clostridia > Oscillospirales > Oscillospiraceae > Faecousia. The sequence continues at coordinate 3,375 of CAZOVE010000069.1, forward strand.
TCGTCGAACATCCCCTCAAAAACCTTCTGCATATCCGGCATATCTGCCGGCAGATCCACCAGCCATCGATCCGCCATGGCGATGAATAGTCCCTCCTTCTGAGGATGCTTGAAAATGCAACTGATCTGGCTATCAAAGGAGGTATTTCTGCTGTCACCGATGTGTGGATCCCCTACCACCTGCCAATCCCCCATAAAGGAGTCAGATACTGCCGTTTCACTGGGATTTGGAAATTTGGATGTAGTGCCGGAAGTGATCATATAGTACTTGCCCTTGTAGGAGAAGGTTGCTGGGGCTTCCCGTGTATAGGGAGGCTTTTGGTTGCAGAAATAGCACCTGTAATGATCCTCCTCCACAGCAAGATAATCCTCCGTCAGCGGAGTGATCACAAGCTCAGAATGGGGGCGCTCATAGATCAAATACGCCCGATCTCCATCCTTGACCAGTTCAAAGTCCCCAAATTCAAAACCATTGGGGTAGTAATTGCTCTTCACAAGCCGGAAGGGTCCCTTCAGCGTCTCGCTTACAGCCATGGCCGCATATCCTTGGCTGTCAGCGGACATGATCTTCAACCACATAACATACAGACCTGTTTTTTCGTTAAACAGAATATGGGGTCTGTCCATTTTGGCATTGAAATAGATCGGGCTGGTCGTGTCCTCCAACTCCGGCATCAGAATAATGCCCTCGTCCGTCCAGTTATACAGATCCTGAGAGGAATAAAGTCTTACACCCCAATGCCAAACCTCATATTCAGTGTTGGATTTCTCCTTGTTCTCTCCGTACCAATAGAAAGTACCGTTTTCCATGAGCATATAACCTGCATGAGCCTGAATGCGATTGCCGTTGGTATCCAACCACGGTTTTCCGGGATTAAATGTGCTGTACATCATGCCATGTCTCCTTTGCAAAAAACTTTCGGGAGCTCGAGAAGCCCCTGTGGGTTTAATTGATATTCTTCTGTGAATTTATCTCCACTAGTTCGGAAGGAGCCGCTCCAATAATTCCCGTGATTTTTCGGTAATTCGTGTAGTGGCCCTAACAGGTTACGGCGCAAAAGGGAAACGGTTAGGGGCAGTACATCGTCCCGAACCTGAACATCCTCCAAGCGGAAGGGTGCGAAACCCTCGATTTTCTTCCCGACAGATACGCATGCTCCTCCGAATTTTCCCATTTGAATGTCGTAACATCCGCTTTTCAGAGGGAGATGATATGTGATCTCGCCGGTATAAAAGGGCAAGCCAAAGGAACTAATGTCACCCACAGGTATTGTATCCGGCAAACCGATCATTGTGCTGGGATGTCCAGGCCGGACGCCAAAATCGCCAGCCAAATAAATCGCTTCCGGATTGGATGCCTTCGTAAAATCAAAGGTCACCTCCAAACAGTTTTCTCCCTCCCGGAGCCATTGAACAGGGATGTCCCATCTGGAAAAACAGGCATCCGGGATATAGGGCTTTTTCCTGGATTTTTTCATGGAATTGCCGTTGAGCAGCCAACAAGCCCCGGGCAGATTCTCTGCCATACAATAAATACTCCCGGGGAGCGTTTCCACCAGAAAGGAGAAACGCATAGTGACACGGCATTGCTTTTTGTGCCAGATCTCCCCATGATACTTTTCTTCAAACCAAGGCTGGAGGTTATTGGCGCTTCGTTCTGGGAAGCCATGCTCCCGGCGCAGTGCGCCGTCGATCTTCAAAATTTCATCGTATCCCCGAGGAACACCATCAACCTCCCAATGGGCATAATCCAGAACCAGCACATTCGGCTCACTAAGGGAATACCTCAGCGGTTCTGTTGTCAGGATCACAGGTGCGTTGATCGGAGATTTTTTAGCGTAGTGGTGATGCTTGGGAGACTCCGACGCAGAAAGCTGAAGAAGCCATTCCTCCCCCTTGACAAAGGTCTTTCGGAAACAGGTCCGTTCCCCATCAAAAATGCGCTCCACCCAACGGGTCTTCCCCGTCCGCAGGCAGATCTCCGTAGCCTGCATTTTGCCCACTACCGATATTTCCGCAGGACATTCTTCTGCGTTTTCCGTGTCAAAGCAGATGATAAACAGGTAATCCCCATCTTCCCCACATTTTCGTTTGGACAAAAACCTTCCCTTGCTTCTGACCGAAAAGTCCTGTGCGCAACGGCTTTGCATTTTTTCCACGATCTGTTCTACGGATCCGATCTCCGCCGGAATATCCATTTGCCTTCTTTGTCCGTCCACATAAGCAGGTAATCCGTCAACACAGAAGACTCTGCCTTCTGCCCCGGAGAACTGCTCCAACAGTCGGAGCGTGGAGGCACGCAGGTGAAGGGCGCTAGGAATAATGACACTTCTGTAGCACATCTGTCCGACCCGGAGCACACAGCCCTTCGGAGTTTCCTCCACCTGACCCAGTCGGGCGAGGATGTCCTCCTCGCCAATGTCAAAATCCACACCGGCAAACAGCAGCTTTTCCAGCAGCGCAGACCAACCACGCTCCAGTCGGTCAAACTCCTTTTGCGAGGCGTATTGCCCAGCCCGCACCAGCCCCCATGCAGACTCGATAGGACTGAGCACCAGAGTATCAGTCCGCCATTGCGCCTGCCCGAAGGTCATATTCAGCCGAGCGAAATAATCCTCCACATACCGGTATTTCAAATACCACCCAGCCTGAAAGAACAGGCTAGAGGGGCAATCCCGTTTGGCTTCGCCGCCCATGGTATACCATGACAGGTGGGGGCATCGGAGATTGATGCCTAGGATCGCCTGCCAATCCCCGGAGCGTTTGAAATAATCAAAGGTGGTCTTCCATCCGGTACAGGCGTACATTTCCGAAAGGATCTGGGACTTTCCGGTCTGTTTTGCAACAGATACCGCCTGCAGCGGTGCTGCGAAGAAATAGTTGTCATCGCGAATGTTGTCGATTCCGGGGCAGTCCATGTATTCATAGCTGCGCATAACACTTCCCTGCCAACTGATTTGACCAAACAGCGTGTTTTCTTCCCACACATGGCCCGTCAGCACCAGATTGTTCTCCCGGCACCACCGGCTGACCGGCTCCAGAAAGTTCTCTAGGAACATACGCTGCAGAACCTCCAGATACCGGTAGGCAGTCACATTGAAGTCGTCGTCTGCGAAACGGAAAAACAATTCGGGAAGCCGTGCCTCCAGTTCCTCTCCAAAGAGTTCCCGATAAACCATAAACAGCCCATCGGTCCAAGGCAGCATGGCGCTACCGTTTTTGTTGGCCAGATTGAATCCGTTGAACACACCGCCCCGGTACGGTTCATCGGTAAAAATACCGGTAAACTCCCTGCCAAAACGCTGGCCGAAGTTTTCCTTATAGACCTGATGGGTCAATTCCAAAAACCGGTCCGTTGCGCGGCGGTTCAAGGTGTCCGGATAAGTGTTTCCATTGTAGAAATCCGACGGGAGGGCGTATTCCACGCAGATACAGATCTTTACAAACCCCTCCGGCACCGGCTCCTCCGGCGACCAACGCCGGTATTCAGCCAGACGCCTGCCCAGATACATCTGCCGTGGATCCGGGGGGCCGACCAAGCGGCAGGCAAAGCAGGCAACAGTCTCCTGCTCCTCCGGTGCCGCCGGTCCAATGTACATCGATAGAAATTTTTGCCGGAATTCTCTTTCCACCGTTACCATTCCGCCGCAGGAGCCGCTGGGCCATCTGTCCTCGTCGTATAAATACGCCTGCATTTCCAGTTCCTGAAACCGAACGGCAGTTTCCTCCAGAGCGTCCAGCCATGGTTGAGACATATACTCTGTCTGCAGCCCGCAGCGAGAGTGGAGTACCGCACCGCCAAAGCCCATACGCTTCAAAATGGCTGCCTGCCGTTTCATTTCGGACACACGGAGCTTGCCGTTTAGACTCCAGAAGGGAATGGCACGGTATTTCATTTCCGGTCTTTTCAACGACATATCATTACTCCAATACTTCAATTGTTACTTTCTTGAAAATAGCCACATTGTTTCCACAGACCAAGCTCAGATAGCCCTTGGTCGCACCGGAGCGGTTCGGAGCATTTGCGATACTCCATGTACCGACTGCGGCTGTCCCATTATAGAGAGTCAGTACACCGTCTACACACTCCAGAGTAAAGGTGATATAGCCGTCGCCATCCGTGGCAAAGGCATTTCCGGTCCTGCCGATGACGCTTCCATCGAAAACGATGATCTCTGATAATCCGTTGGCGGATGGAGGCGTAGCATAAATCAAAATGCCCGATTTTTCGTGGTGATCGGTGGGATTGCTCTTATTGATGAGCAACCCTGCCCAACCGCTGCCTGCATTCACCACTTTCATGACGACAGTCACACGGTAATCGCTGTATTTGCCGTTTGTATTCACCGTACCGGAATACCATGAACCTACACCATCGATCTGCAATCCGCCAATATAGTTGTCATTGGCATCCGCCACCAACTCGGTATTGCCACTGTAACGGTTCCAATTCTCCAGATCGCTGTCCCCTTCGAAGGTATAGCTCACGTCCTCGGAGGCATCCTGATTGGAAACATCCGGTTCCTTAATAATTGGTTTTTTCAAGGTTCTTTGGGTAAAGGCGGATACGGTGGTATAATCCTCACCGGGTTTCAGTCCGTAAAGCTGGTAGGAGCGGAAGTTAACCGTTGCCTGCTGGGCATAGAAGCTGATCGAGCCGCCCACAGAGTAGCCCACATCATAGGTAAGCACAGGCTCGGTTGACCAGGTCTGGTTTTCGGTGTAGGGATCCACATATATCCGAATTGTCCCGTTCTGCACGGCCACGATCAGGTAGAAGCTACCGTAATGCAGACCCTCCACCTTTGCGCTAGCAATCTCCTGACTGCCGTGATATAGGTGGATGACGTTGGACAGTTCATCCTCTGATGCCACTTGGTCATCATTGTTGATACAGACGAACCAACCATCCTCATCAGGCATTGCGCCGACCCGGGATCCGAAGATTATCCCCGCGAAACCATCCGCGTACACATTGTTCAGAGACAACTGCATATTCGCGCCGAAGATGAAATCGCCCAAGGGGTTGGATACAACGGACGCATAGGCGTAAGTAGAGGCGGTTGCGTCCAGAACGATCCGTCCCTCGTTAAAATCTGCCACGCCCTTCAACACGGAGATGCTCTGCGCCAGATTGGTCACATTGGGGTTTAGCATGGACCACTGGGTATTCGCCCGGAACAGATGATAGCCTTCTGTGTAGTTCTCCAGCCAAACAGTAGTGAGAACCTCGGGAGACTCCCCTGTATACACAGCCAACAAGCCGTTGGTCGCGCATTGGAACACAAATCGCTCCTCGCCAGTGAAGCCATCGACAACACCGGAGGCCAAAACAGCGCCGTTCTGGCTGATCTCGTAACGCCCATTGGCGTATAGGCGGAAACTAGCAGCATTGTCGCTTACTGCTCCGACCGTCTGTGTGCCGAATACATATTCCACATAACCTGTCGTCCCGGCATTTGCATTGTCAAAACGCAAGGTCACATCGGTTTTGAAGAATTTGTACTTTCCAGTCAGATACATCAGTGAATTTTCACTGGTGGCCTGCCAGCCGTTTTCCACATATTCCCAATCCCCATTGCCCACACGGTACTGGGCATAGTCGTCATACGCGCCGTAGACCTTTTCCAGATAGATCCGGCCATAAGTTCCGCCGGCAAACTCGCCTCGATAATTCTGTGCGTCGGCATTACCAAAGGCAAACCAGTCAAAGGAAGCTTTTGCGCTGCCCACCGCATTAACGCCGCAGACGATGTCAGAATAGTTGGCCACCAACTCTCCGGTGGGAATTTGGGCAAAAACCATGTCCGTATCCGCCACTCTGGCGTAGAAGTAGTTGCCCACCTTTTCCAACTGGAGCACAACAGCCGCATCGGTATCCCAATCGATGGTGCCGTAGATGACGAGCTGACCATTGGTGACAACACCTGCATAAATGTGCTGCTTGCCGTCAATCATGGTCTTGCCTGCGGAAATATAGGAGGACAGATTCTCCTTTCCAATGAGGATGCCTGCGAAGTCGCCGTCTTTCTGCGGTGTGTAGGACATCAGCGTCCTGACAGAGAAATCCTTATATAAGCCACGGCTCAGAAGCTGGGTATTATCCAGAACAGCAAGCCCATTCTCAAATTCTGCCTTATCGTTGGCATAGAACACAGAGCCATAGCCCGCCGAGAAATCCGCATAAGCGCAATTAGCACTGTTGTTCTCCAGAATCAGCTCCCGGATTGTTCCGTTGCCATTGGCTGCAAAACCGCCCCAGATCTGATAGGAGAGGTCGGAAATCGTCACAACGGAATCTTCCACCCGCTTGCCGTCCACATACAGGACACAGCAGTTGGCATCCTCTCTGGATACCGCCAGCTTGCTTCCGGCAGCACTCTTACAAACCAGCGTAGCGGGCTGGCCGGAGGACAGTCTTGCCCACACCTCGATGGTGTCTCCGTTGACCACGGCTGCATAATAGGCATCCTCCGCCTTCTCAGAGGCCCGGAGCATCAAAATAGCACCGCCCTCCACAGAAGCCTCCACATAGCCGGTGGAGAAAATGCTCTGGCCTGCCAGCAGGATCTGATCCTCGCTTCCATTGATAGTGCTGGAACCGGAGAGGGCAATGCTGTCAGCAGTCTGCTCCATTGTGGCGGTGCCGGCTCCAATGGCGAGTTTTTCATATTCTCCCAAATAGCTGCCGGCCTCACCCTTGACCAGCGCACAGCCGCCGGGCTGAACATCCACGGTAACACAGCCATCTTTTACGGTATATTTCCGTCCGGTGAGCCAATCAGTCAGCACGGTGCCGTTGGGAACACCCAGCTTATTGACGGCCAGCTCCACCCCGGTAAGCACTTCGGTGTTCTGATTCAGCACCACTGCCACAGCACCATCGGTATTGACCCGGCCAAAAGCGTAGTAGTTTTTGCTTTCATTGACTTCCAGTTCCACGTAAACGCCGGTAGTAAAAACATTTCCGTAGGTTTTCCGCAACTGAATCAAAGACTTGTGGTAATTGAGCAGCTCATAGTCCCATTGGCTGTCGTTCCAGTTGAAAGAACCGAAGGAGTTGGGAGCTGCCTGTCCGGTAAGCCATGCGTAGGCATTGCTGTCCATACCGATCTCGTCACCGAAGTAGATGACCGGAGCCCCCACAAAGGTCATGTTCAGCAATGTGGCAGCCTTGATGGACTCCTTGTTCTGAGCAATGTCCCCAATCCGCCAAACATCGTGGCAACTGAGGAAATTGTAGCTGGAGTTTGCCTCATCTCTGGGGAGATTGACCATGGTGGTGTAGATCACATCAGCAAATGCGCCGATGGTGGAATTTCCTGCGGCCCATTCCCGGACAGCATTGGCATAGTCATAATTCCAGTAGGAGTCCAGAACGCCGTTCTCCACCGTGACGCCCCC
>CAZOVE010000070.1:0-10679 GCA_964583135.1 uncultured Oscillospiraceae bacterium
AATGATAAGCTGTATCCGCTGATCGTGGCGCTGGGCGCCGGCATTGGCGAGGAATTCGATATCGAGAAGCTGCGCTACCATAAGGTGGTCATCATGTCCGATGCCGACGTGGACGGCGCCCACATCCGCACCCTGTTGCTGACCTTCTTCTTCCGCTATATGCGGCCGCTGATCGAGCATGGATATGTGTATTCCGCCGTACCACCTCTTTATAAGATCAAGCGAGGCAGAACGGAGCGGGTAGCTTACTCCGACGAAGAGCGGGATCGTGTTTCCTCAGAAATGCGTGGCGAGAGCAACGCCCGTGTGGAGATCAGCCGCTTCAAGGGTCTGGGCGAAATGGATCCCCACGAGCTGTGGGAGACCACTATGGATCCGGAAAGAAGAACCCTGCGCCGTATCACATTGGATGATGCCCGTCGGGCGGATCAGATCTTTACGGTACTCATGGGCGAAGCCGTAGAGCCCCGTAAAGAATGGATCGAACAACACGCAAAATACGCCATCAATATTGATATTTAAGCGTAGAAGGCGCAAATCAAATTTGGAGGTGTCATAATGGCACACAATCGAAGCTATAAACCGGAGGATATCCGTTTTCCGGAGCAGGTGATCACCGAATCCCTGCTGGTGGACGAAATGGAAAAATCCTACATTGAATATGCCATGAGCGTCATCGTGGGTCGGGCATTGCCGGATGTCCGGGATGGCTTGAAGCCGGTGCATCGCCGGATCTTGTACACCATGTATGAATCCGGATTGACCTCGGACAAGCCTTTCAAAAAGTCGGCTACCTGCGTCGGTGACGTGCTGGGTAAATACCATCCCCATGGTGACGCATCCGTGTACGATGCCATGGTCCGGCTTGCCCAGAATTTCTCCATGCGCTATGTGCTGGTGGATGGTCATGGCAACTTTGGCTCTGTCGATGGTGACCCGGCGGCGGCTTACCGCTATACCGAGGCCAGACTCAGCAAACTCAGCAACGAAATGCTGCGCGATATCGACAAGGAAACCGTCAATTGGGATCCCAACTTTGATGAATCCCGTCAAGAACCCCGGGTGCTGCCCAGCCGATTCCCGAATCTGTTGGTCAACGGTTCTTCCGGCATTGCCGTTGGTATGGCCACAAATATTCCGCCCCACAACCTGACGGAAGTCATCAATGCCTGCGTGTGCGTGTTGGATGATCCGGAGGCCACCATGGTAGACCTGATGGAGCACATCACCGGCCCCGATTTTCCCACCGGCGGCATCATCATGGGTCGCAGCGGCATCCGCGCCGCCTATGCCACCGGTCGTGGCAAGGTAGTCGTTCGGGCCAGAACCGAATTTGAGGAATTCGGTAAGGATCGGGTGCGCATCATCGTTACGGAGTTGCCTTATCAGGTCAATAAGCGGCAACTTATTAAAAATATTGCCGAGCAGGTTAAGGACAAGCGCCTCGACGGCATTTCCGACCTGCGGGATGAGACTGACCGCAACGGTATGCGCATGGTCATCGAGCTGAAGAAAGATGCCAACCCTCAAGTGGTGCTCAACAACCTCTTTAAGCAGACGGCGCTGCAAAGCAGCTTTGGTATCATCATGTTGGCGCTGGTGGATGACCAGAAGCAGCCGAGGATCCTGTCTCTGCGGCAGATCATCGATGAATATCTGGCATTCCAAATGGAAGTGCTGACTCGACGCACCGAATTTGACCTGCGCAAAGCAAGGGAAAGAGCCCATCTATTGGAAGGTTTACTGATTGCGCAGGACAATATCGACGAAGTCATCCACATCATCCGCACCTCCTACGACGACGCCAAGCAGCGGCTGATGGATCGCTTTGGTTTGGATGACATTCAGGCACAGGCGATTCTGGATATGCGGCTGAAAGCGCTGCAGGGTCTGGATCGGGAAAAACTGCAAAGCGATTATGACGAGTTGATGCAGCGCATTCATTATTATCAGGAATTGCTTGCCGATCCCGAAAAGCTCAAGGCAGTGCTGCGGGAAGAATTGCTACAGATCCGGGATAAATTCGGTGATCAACGGAAAACTGAAATTCAGGACATCGAAGACGAAATCGACATCGAGGATCTGATCGAAGAAGAGACTTGCGTCTTCACTTTGAGCAATCAGGGCTACATGAAGCGGATGCCCGTGGATACCTATCGGACGCAAGGTCGTGGCGGCCGCGGCGTCAATGCCCAGAATTTGAAGGAAGAGGACTACGTCAAGAGCCTGTACATCGCTTCGACCCATGACCATATTCTCTTCTTCACCGACAAGGGTAAGGTGCATCACCGCAAGGGCTACCAGATCCCCGAAGCCGGAAGAACCGCCCGTGGTACAGCCATCGTCAATGTGCTGCCGCTGGACAGCGGCGAAAGTGTGACGGCTATGGTCATTACCCGGGAATTTGACGAAAATGAGTACCTGATGATGGTCACTCGCATGGGTACGATCAAGCGAATTCCCTTCATCGCTTTGAAGACCAACCGGCGCACCGGCATCCGTGCCATCACGCTGGAGGAAGGCGACGCTTTGGTGAATGTGATCCGCACCGGCGGCAATGACAACATCATCATCGCCACCAGAGAGGGTATGGCCATCTGCTTTAACGAGAACGATGCCCGTCCCATGGGACGTGACGCAGCCGGTGTGCGCGGTATTTCCCTCAGCGGTGAGGACTATGTCATCGGTGCGGAAAAGGCGGTGGAAGGCAAGTGCCTGCTGACCGTCACCGCCAACGGTTTCGGCAAGCGCACCGAAATGGCGGAATATCTGCGTACCGGTCCCGATGGCAGTAAAGTGCCTCAGCAACGTGGCGGCAAGGGCCTGAAAAACTACAATATCACCGCCAAGACCGGCCCCATCGCCGGCTGCTGCGTAGTGGGTGAAACGGACGATGTCATGCTCATCGAAAACGGTGGCATCATCATCCGTGTTCCGGCTTCCTCCATCAATATTTACAAGCGCGACGTGCAGGGCGTCATCGTTATGCGTGTGGAAGAGGGCAACGAGATCGTGTCCATTCAGGGCGTACAGAACGAGGAGGAAGAAAATCGCAGCAGTATACAGGAGTAAGCCTATGAAAACAGTAACACTATATACGGACGGTGCTTGCTCCGGCAACCCCGGCCCCGGCGGCTGGGGTGCGATCTTGGAATATAACGGCTTCGAGAAGGAAATGTCCGGCGGTGAGGCAAATACTACCAACAACCGCATGGAGCTGACCGCCGTGATCCGTGGCTTACAGGCGCTGCGGGAAAGCTGCATCGTGGAGCTGTACTCCGACAGTAAGTACGTCATCGATGCGCTTGAAAAAGGCTGGGCATGGAGCTGGCGAAAAAAAGGCTGGATCAAATCCGATAAAAAGCCGGCATTGAATCCCGACCTCTGGGAAGAATTGCTGGATCTGACCCAGCAGCATGAGATGCGCTACCATTGGGTCAAGGGTCACGCCGAAAATCCCAAAAATAATCGCTGTGACGAACTGGCCGTGGCCGAATCACAGAAATTCCGTAGGGGAGGGGCTTGACCCTCCCACAACGAAGGAGTTGGGCGTATGTATTTATCCATCGGTAATGATTTTGCGGTGCGGGATAAGAACATCATCGGTATTTTCGATATGGATAACACCACCGTCACAGCCCGGGGGAGAGAATTTTTGGAACGGGCGGAAAAAGAGGGACAGGTCGTTCCGTGGGATGATCTGCCGAAATCCTATATTCTGACTATGGAATACGGTATGACAAGGATCTACCAAACTTCATGGACTACCCGGACTCTGGAAAAACGCTTAAAAGGATAAAAAGACGGCCGTATGGCCGTCTTTTTTGTGTTCTGATTTACGGATCAAATAATTCTTCGATGCTTTTGAATTCATAGCCCATTTCTTTCCATTTTGTCAGCAATTCGTCCAAAATGGCGGCATTTGTTTGAGATGTGGAATGCAGAAGCACAACAGCGCCATTGTGGGTACGAGGTAGCAGTTTACTGAAGGCGTACTGTGCCGTGGGTTGGGCATCGTTATTCCAATCCACATATGCAAGACTCCAAAAGACGGTCTTGTACCCCAATTGCTGAGCCATAGCCAGATTTTCTTCGCTGTAGATCCCCTGAGGCGGTCGGTAAAACTTGGGCATTTCCTCGCCAATTATGTCAAAATAGCGTTTTTCAATGTCCTCAAGCTCCTTTTGAAAGGCGGAAAGCTCAGAAATTTTGCTCATATCATAGTGGTGCATGGTGTGATTGCCTACGATATGGCCTTCGGTGACCATCCGCTTGACCAGATCCGGGTAGGTATCGAAATAATTGCCCGTGAGGAAAAAGGCGGCGCTGACCTGATGTTTCTGCAGAATGTCCAATATTTGGGCGGTACAGCCGTTTTCATAGCCGGCATCGAAGGTCAAATAGAGCACCTTTTCGGTGGTATCTCCCAGATAGGCTGCATCATATTTGGACAGTTGCGCCGACCCGGCCGGGCCGATGGGAGCTGCGCCTTCGGTGCGGAAGGAGAGTCCCCAAGATCCGGTCTCGATGGTCTGGCCGACAATCAGCCGCACCGACAGCACCAAGGCCAGCACCAGAGCGATGACGATGATACAGATGTCCCTTTTTTGCATATCGATCGTTCCTTTCAAAGTTCAGTTTCTCGTTCCGAGGGAGGGCCTTGTATGGTCCGGCGACCCCTACGGCAGATCGATCCGTTCCGGTTTGTACAAGCTATGCGTAGCGATGGACAAATATTCCTAAAAAGTTGGAAGTTAGCATACGCTAACCATAAATATATCCATATCGATACAAAAAATGTGGAATTTACGTTCCTTCTCATATTGATTTTTACTGTCGGTTGCGATAAAATACGAAGTGAACTTCATTAAAATAGGAGGAATCTGAGCAATGTGTTCATGTTGTGATAACAAAAGCGATCTGACACTGCTGGATGACGTGATGGCCAAATACGCCGCTGTTCCCGGCAGTCTGATCACCATCCTGCAGAAGGCCCAGGATATTTATGGGTATCTACCGCTGGATGTGATGTACTACATCGGTGAGAAGACCGGTAACAGCCCCGCGAAGGTCATGGGCGTGGCCACCTTCTACACCCAGTTCCGTACTGTGCCTGTGGGTAAGCATCTGATCATGCTGTGTCAGGGTACTGCCTGCCATGTCAATGGCGCAGAGAAGGTACTCAAGGCTCTGTGTGAAGAGTTGAACATTGAAGACGGCGGCACCTCTGCCGATGGTCTGTTCTCCCTGAAGACCGTGGCTTGCCTCGGTTGCTGTAGCTTGTCCCCGGTGATGATGGTGGGCGAAGATACTTATGGTTCTCTGACCCCCAAGAAGGCTGTGGAAATCATCCGTGAAATTCGCGCAAAGGAGGCCGAAAACGCATGAAAATCGTAGTAGGACAGGGTTCCTGCGGTCTGGCCGCCGGTGCCGGTAAGGTTTACGATGCCATCGCTGCCCTGAATTCCGGCGTGCAGCTTGGGATCACCGGCTGTATCGGTATGTGCTACTTGGAGCCCATCGTGGATCTTTATGAGGGTGAAACGCTGGTCAAGCGTCTGGTTCGGGTCAATGCCGACCATGCCGAGGCGATCGTCAAGGCCGCTGTCAGCGGTGATATGAGCGGAGTGGAAGAAATTGCCATTTCCTCGGAAGATGAGAGCTTCCTTTCCCAGCAGACTCGTATTGCGCTACGCAACTGTGGCGTGATCGATCCCACTTCCATCGATGACTACATCGCTCATGACGGCTATGAAGCCCTGAAGAAAGTTCTGTCCATGACCCCCGAAGAGGTCATCGAGCAGGTCAAGATCTCCGGTCTGGGCGGCCGCGGCGGTGCAGGCTTCCCCACTTGGTTCAAGTGGAATGCTGCCCGTCAGAGCAAGGGCGAGGAGAAGTATCTCATCTGTAATGCGGACGAAGGCGACCCCGGTGCGTTTATGGACCGTGCTGTCATCGAGTCCGACCCCCATAATCTGATCGAAGGCATGATGATCGGCGCTTACGCCATCGGCGCTAAGGAAGCTGTGGTGTATGTTCGTGCCGAGTATCCTCTGGCCATCGTGCGTCTGGAAAATGCCATGGCACAGGCCCGGGAGCGTGGCTATCTGGGTGAGAATATTCTGGGCAGCGGCTTTAGCTGCGATATGCGCATCAAGGCCGGCGCCGGTGCTTTCGTCTGTGGCGAAGAAACGGCTCTGATCGAATCTCTGGAAGGCAAGCGCGGTATGCCTCGTCTGAAGCCTCCGTTCCCTGCACAGGCCGGCTACTGGCTCAAGCCCTCCAATATCAACAACGTGGAAACCTTCGCTAATGTGGCGTGGATCCTCTATAACGGTGGCGAGAAGTTCTCCGCTATGGGTACCGAAGGCTCCAAGGGTACCAAGGTGTTTGCTCTGTCCGGTAAGATCAACCGGGGCGGTCTGGTGGAAGTGCCCATGGGTACCACCCTGCGCCATGTGATCTTCAACATCGGCGGCGGCATCCGCGATGGCAGACAGTTCAAGGCTGTGCAGTTGGGCGGCCCTTCCGGTGGTTGCGTACCTGCACATCTGCTGGATACCATCATCGATTATAAGGCTCTGGGCGCAACCGGCGCCATCATGGGCTCCGGCGGCATGGTCGTCATGGATGAGACCACCTGCATGGTGGGTATGGCGAAGTTCTTCCTGGACTTTACCGCTAAGGAATCCTGCGGCAAGTGTGTCCATTGCCGTCTGGGTACCAAGCGGATGCTGGAGGTGCTCACCCGCATCACCGAGGGTCAGGGTAAGGAAGGCGACGTGGAGCTGCTGGAAGAACTGTGTCTGGCGATCAAGGACGGCGCACTGTGCGGTCTGGGTCAGACTGCACCCAACCCTGTATTGACCACCATTCGTTACTTCCGGGATGAGTATGACGCCCATATCCTGCACAAGAAGTGTCCTGCCAACTACTGCACCGCACTGGTCAAGTATGTCATCGATCCCGCAAAGTGCATCGGCTGTGGCATGTGTGCCAAGAAGTGTCCTGCGGAAGCCATCACCGGCGAGCGCAAGAAGCCCCATGTCATCGACCGGAACAAGTGTATCGGCTGCGGTAGCTGTGTTGCTACCTGTAAGTTCGGTGCGATCTCCGTAGAATAAGGGGGAAGAAGACTATGAGTGAAATTAAAGTCATTATCGATGGTATCGAAGTTGTCGGTCAGGCTGGCGATACCATTCTGGATCTGGCCGTGAAGGCCGGTGTTTACATCCCCACGCTGTGCCATCATCAGTCCGTCGCTAAGTATGGCGCTTGCGGTTTGTGCGTGGTAGAAGCGGAAAAGAGCCCTAAGCTGATGCGCGCCTGTGCCACCACCGCTGCTGACGGCATGGTGATCCATACCAACAGCCCCCGTATTGCACAGGCCCGTAAGATCGCCATGGAGCTGCTGATGTCGGACCATACCGGTGACTGCAAGGGTCCGTGCGGTCTGAATTGCCCGGCCCATACCGATGTGCAGGGCTATGTTAAGGCCATTGCACAGGGCGATGACCATAAGGCGGTTCGTATTATCAAGGAAAAAATTCCTCTGCCGGCATCCATCGGCCGTGTCTGCCCCCATCCTTGTGAGGAGCATTGCCGCCGGGCTCTGGTGGAGCAGCCCTTGTCCATCGCTTATCTGAAGGCTTTTGCTGCCGATAACGATCTGGCTTCCGAAAATCCCTTCAAACCTGCCGTGGCTGCCGCTACAGGCAAGAAGGTTGGCATCGTGGGTGGTGGTCCTGCCGGTTTGTCTGCTGCATATCAGTTGGCGGTGAAAGGTCATGCCGTTACCGTGATGGATATGATGCCGCAGATGGGCGGTATGCTCCGCTACGGTATCCCCGAGTACAGACTGCCGAAGGCTGTACTGGCGGCAGAAGTGGCAGCCATTGAGGCGCTAGGCGTGACCATGATCAACAATATCAAAGTCGGAACGGATGTGACGCTGGATACTCTGCGGCAGCAGTTTGATGCCGTGTTGGTGGCCGTTGGCGCATGGAGATCCACCGGCATTGGTTGCGAAGGCGATCGGCTCGATGGCGTCAAGGGCGGCATCGATGTGCTCAGAGAAGTCAATCTGGGCGGTCGCCCCGATTTGGGTAAGAATGTGGCCGTCGTAGGTGGCGGCAACGTGGCGATGGATGCCTGTCGTACCGCTGTTCGTCTGGGTGCGGAAAATGTGTATGTCATTTATCGGCGCACCCGTGCCGAAGCGCCTGCGGAAGATCTGGAAATCGAAGAGGCTCTGGAAGAGGGCGTGCAGTTTAAGTGGCTGACCAATCCTGCTCAGATCCTCGGCGTGGACGGCAAGGTCACACAGATCAAGCTGCAGGTGATGGAGTTGGGCGAACCCGACGCTTCCGGCCGTCGTAGCCCTGTGCCCGTGGAAGGAAAGTTTGAAATTCTTGATGTGGATACCGTTATCTCCGCCATCGGTCAGCGCTGTGCGCTGGAGGGCTTTGAAACCCTGACTCAGACCCGTAAGGGCACCATCGAGGCCAGTGAGAACAACGGCGCCACCAATATCCCCGGTGTCTTTGCCGTGGGCGATGCCACCAACCGTGGCCCGAGCATTGCTGTGCGTGCCATTGGTGAGGCTAACGATGCCGCTTTCGCCATTGACGCTTACCTCAGCGGTAAGGATATGACCGTTGTCGCTCCTTACTACTCCAAGAAGACTGTTACCGCTGCGGATCTTGCCGACCGTGAAAAGGCGCCTCGTGCACAGATGTCTTGCAAAGATCCTGCTGTTCGCCGTGGTAACTTCGATGCTGTGATCAATGGCTTTACCGATGCGCAGGCTCGTGCCGAAGCCGCTCGTTGTCTGGAATGCGGCTGCCATGCTTATGAAGACTGCCGCCTGATTCAGGTCGCCAACGATCAGCCCATCCAACCCGAGCGTCTGGCTGGCGAAAAGCATCCCAATTTCCGGGAGCAGCGTCTGGTCTGCATCGAGCGGGATCAGGGTAAGTGTATCACCTGTAACCTGTGCGTGCGTACCTGCGAAGAGAATGCCGGTCTTGGCATTCTGGGTCTGGTGGGTCGTGGTTTCACCACGGTCATCAAGCCCGAATTCCAGGATCCTGCCGTGATCGCAGGCTGTGTCGATTGCTTGAAGTGTGCCGAGGTTTGTCCCACCGGCGCTCTGAAGATCCTGAAGTGATTCACAATATAGAATGCCGCACCGATCGGTGCGGCATTTTTTGTTTCACGTGAAACATGGATGCATTTGACTCATGGATATAGAAACAGCCGCACCAATCGGTGCGGCTGTAAAAATGGCACTTACTTATTTTTCAGCAGGTCACGAATCTCGGCCAGCAGCTCTTCAGAAGTGGGTGCAGGAGGTGCAGGAGGATTCTGTGCAGCCTCGGCGGCAGCCTTGGCAGCGGCTTCGGCGGCAGCCTTAGCTTCTTCTTCCTTCTTCTTCTTTTCACCCAGTTCGGTCAACTTATTGACACTCTTGACGATCATAAAGACCACAAAAGCCAGAATGAAGAAGTTGATGACAGCGGAGATAAAATTGCCGAAAGTCAGATAGTTGGGAACCAGAACTTGCTCCATCTCGCCGGTGACCTCGTTGAGGACTTCTTCATAAATGGGAGTGATCCGGGGAAGTTCGAGCTTCAGCTCGGAGAAGTCGGTACCGCCCAGGAAAATATTCACGATGGGCATGATGATGTCATTTGTCAGGCTTGCGGTGATGGTGGAGAAGGCTGCGCCGATGATGGTACCAACGGCCAGCGCCATGGCGTTGCCCTTGATGGCAAATGCAGTAAATTCCTGCCACAGGGAAGGCTTTCCGTTTTTCTTACTCATAATATGTAGTCCTTTCTTTTTTATGCTGTCATTGCGAGCCGGTACTAGAATTGGTTCGCAATGACATAAATTTTACTTGTTCTCGATGATCTCCAGACCGCCCAAATACTTGCGCAGCACTTCCGGCACCACGATGGAACCGTCGGCCCGCTGATTTTGCTCCACCAGAGCCGGGAAGATCCGGGAGGTGGCAAGGCCGGAACCGTTGAGGGTGTGGACAAAGTCGATCTTACCATCGGCACGACGATAGCGGATATTGCCACGACGCGCCTGATAGTCCCGTGCGTTACTGACGGAAGAAACTTCCTTGTAGCCATCCATAGAGGGAATCAGGATCTCGATGTCATAAGTGCGCGCCATAGAAGCGGAGCAGTCACCGGCGGCCAACTTCACGGTGCGGAAGTGGAAGCCCAGACCCTCTACCAGCCGCTCGGCCTTGGTGACTAGTTCTTCAAAGGCTTCGTCGGAGGTTTCGGGAGTAGTGAATTGGAACATCTCAACCTTGTTGAACTGGTGGCCACGGACCATGCCACGCTCGTCGGCACGATGGGAGCCAGCTTCCCGACGGAAGCAGGGAGTGTATGCAAAGAATTTCTTGGGAAGATCTGCTTCGGTCAGAATTTCGTCACGGTAGACGGAAGCCAATGCAGCCTCGGCGGTGGGAAGCATATAATGGATGCGGTCATCGGTGGGGTTGGCGATCTTGTACACTTCATCTGCAAATTTGGGGAACTGACCGGCGGTCTCGCCGCACTGGTACTCCAGCATATGGGGCGGCAGAATGAAATCGTAGCCGTCGTCCACATGACAATCGATGAAGTAGTTCAGCAGTGCCCACTCCAGCCGTGCGCCCA
>CAZOVE010000071.1:0-10488 GCA_964583135.1 uncultured Oscillospiraceae bacterium
CCTCACCTCTGTAATAATTGTAACATACTTAATGAAATATTGCTACGCAATATGAAATAATCCTGCGGATTATGAAATATTTTGCCTTGGCGGCAAAATGTGAAATAAAATAAATCCCTTATACGCCGCAGCGTATTTCATAGCGTCAGCTATTTCATAGGCGATAGCCTATTTCACAAATCCCACAAGGGATTTATTTCATTGAAAAGAAACAACCTTTGTCTGATAGACAAAGGTTGTTTCTTTTCTGGTGACCCGTACGGGAATCGAACCCATGTTACCGCCGTGAAAGGGCGGTGTCTTAACCGCTTGACCAACGGGCCTGGTAGCGGCGACCTGACTTGAACAGGTGACAGACCGGGTATGAACCGGGTACTCTACCAACTGAGTTACGCCGCCATATATACTTACTCCAGCTGTGCCGAAATCAGCTTTGTCATTATACCCGTAAGAACGAGGTTTGTCAAGAAGAATTTTTGTGTTTTTCGGAAAATGTTTGTAATGATGGGTTTGACGGCAATGGGGTTGCCGGTTGACAAAGGGTTTTTCCCTGTGCTACATTATATTTGGGCAGAAAGGCGAGGTTACCGCATGATTTTTGCCAAAAACGGAAGATAGAGGTAGAAAGTATGAAGTGTTATTCCTGCGGTACGGAGATCCGCGACGGCGCAAGATTCTGCCATTATTGTGGCGAGGATCAGAAAAATGCGCCCACTGCTGCACATTCGGCAGTGCCGCGAGCCACACCGGCAACGCCTAAAGCCACCGCTACCGCACCACAAGCGACGCCTACAATACCACAAGCGACGCCTACAGTACCACAAGCGACACCTACAGTACCACAAGCGACACCTACAGCACCACAAGCGACACCTACAGTACCACAAGCCACACCGACAGCACCACAAAATGCCCCGGCAGCACCTGCAGCACCGGCACCGGCGCCGGTGTCGCCTCAGGCACCGCAGCCCCAACAACCTGTCTGCGTGCGTCCTGTATATCAACTGCCGGAGCACCGCAGTCTGGGTAAGATGTTCTGGTTGGGATTGCTGACCTCCGGCATCTATCCTATGGTGATCTATTGTCGCATTGTGGAGGAGTTGAATATGGTCGCCAGCGCCCACGACGGAAAACGTACCATGCAATTTCCGTTTGTCGGGATTCTAACCGGATTGACTTGCGGCATCTATTTCTATGTGTGGCTGCATCAGATGTGTGAACGTATGGGACAGGAACTGCAGCGCAGAGGAATTGCCTATAAATTCGGCGCATCTACCTTTTGGCTGTGGGATATTTTGGGTAGTTTGATCTTGGTGGGACCCTTCGTTTTTACCCATAAGATGATGAAGGCGATGAACAAGATCAATGCCGACTACAATATCAACGGATAAACATAACACCCCCGATCGGGGGTGTTAATTTCGTTTCATCAAGGGGTGCGGATGGCGTTGCGCAGTTCCTCGGCAATTGCAGTCATGGCGGCGGTATCGACTTTGCAGATACTGCGGTCGTAGGTGAGCAATCCGTTGATCTCGTCTTCCACATCGCTGAGCTGAGTATAAATGGCGGCGCACAGACCCTTGGTCCGCACAAAGGGAATCAGATGCTTGCGGTACAGCTCCAGAAGACTGGTTTGGAATTCTTCTCTGGTTTTGCAGGTTTTGTAACCGTAGGCGTTGTCCGGATTGAACAGATGACCTTCCTCTGCGTAGGTCAGACCGCCGCATTCGCTGAGGACGACCGGCTGCTTGCCCTTTTTGAGTTGCCACCATTGTCCAAAGTAGATGTGACGACTATCCACCTGCGTAGAATGCCCACGCCACCAGCCGGAGGTGGTGTCGATGAATCGGGTGTCATCCAATCGGAGAAAGCGCTCGTAGGCTTGGTTGCTGTCAAATTGTCCCCAACCCTCGTTGAAAATGGTCCAGTAGCAGATGCAGGGGTGATTTTTCAGTTGCCGCACGGTGGCTTCCATACCTCGATAGAATTGCTCTCGGGCGGCAGTGCTGGGATTGAGATTCCGATCGCCCCGAATCTGGAAGCCCAGTGTGGGAATGACCGTGTCACGGACATAGTCATAAGGACCGTTGTTGACCATATCCTGAAAGACCACCATGCCCAGCCGGTCACATTGGTAGTAAAATTCCTCCGGCTCGACTTTGATGTGCTTGCGCAGGGTGTTGAAGCCTAAGCGCTTCATAGTCAGGATGTCTTCGGCGTAGCATTCCGGCTTGGCCGGGGTCAGCAGTCCATCGGGCCAGTAGCCCTGATCGAGCAATCCGTGGAAGAAGTATGGATGCCCGTTCAGACACAGGCGTGGTGTGCCATCCACCGTCTTGATCTGTAATGAGCGCAGGGCAAAGTAGGATTCGACCCGATCCTGAGCAGTCTCGACCGTGAAAGGATATAAATATGGATCCTCCGGACTCCAAAGGTGGGGATTTTCCGGTGTGATGGTGCTGCCTAAGGGGAATTCTCCGAGATCGGGCACATAGATCGTGCCTTCCATGGGGGGCTCGGTGGTGATGGTGACGCTATGATCCCGATTGACGATGTTGAGTCGGTGGATGTATTGCTCCGGTACGCTTTCCAGCCACACGCTCTGCCAAATTCCGGATACCGGTGTGTACCACATTCCGCCCCGTTTTTCTGGCAAAACCTGCTTTCCGTAGGGAAAAGCGTGGTTTTCCAGATCATCAAAGCAGCGGATCTCTAATTCGTTGTCCGTCCGTAGGGCATCGGTGATATCCAGAGTAAAGGATTCGTAGCCGCCTTCATGATAGCCAACTTTTTTGCCGTTGAGGTATACCGTTGCCACCTGATCTGCCGCACCGATGTGCAGCAGGACACGGTCTTGGCAGAATCCCTCCGGCAGACGGAAACGGCGGCGGTAACTCAGAGCACAGCCCTCCGGAAAATGGGTGCCGATACCGGACAGCATGGACTCCGGACAGAAGGGTACGATAATTGTATAGGGTTTGCCGTCAGCGATCAGCTCCCACGGGCCGTTTAAGTTTACATAACTTTCGCGGCGCAACTGGGGACGGGGATAAGTATTCCAAGGTGTTTCCGGAGAGGCCAGCAGAGCCTGACCTTGTTTTGTAAGTAAAGAAACCATAGTGGACCTCTTTCAAATTTCGGTATATGGCGCAATTGTAGCACAGACAATTGCCGAATCGTTGGGTTTATTTCTTCTTTAACAGCTTGCACAGGGGGAATAGACCGACAACGGTGACGGCTGCGGCGATCAATGCCGCGAGGAAAATATTCCGGTTGGGAACGAAGGAATAAGTGCCGTCGGAGTTGAGGATTTGCTCGGCGTTTTGCAGTACCGCCGCACCGATGGCAGGACCGATGATGCCCGGGATCAGCACCTGAAAACAGATCCGCAGGCCTTGGAACATACCGGCCTTGCTCTGCGGCGTATAGTCACGAATCAGGGCGCCGAAGACTGCCATGCCGGACAAGTAGCCGCACATCATCAGCAAGCTACCGATGAACACCATTGCGGTATTGCGGAATAGATACAGCACCAAAAAGCCACCCATCAGCAAGGCCATCACCGGCAAAATGGCAAAGCCGAAACCCTTACGGTCGTACACACGACCGTAGACTGCCGTGAAGGCTGCCGCAAGAATGATGGCTGGCGCCATGATCAGCACATAGTTGGCCATCTTCAGGGACTCTGTGTAGTACAGGATCAAGTAGGGCATATATATTTGGATGGCAATGTTGAACAGGGTGTAGACGATCAGTGCAATATATAGCTGCAGGTTGTTGCGGATGATCTTCGGACGGAAGCCGTAAAAGATGTTGGCAAAATAATTGGAATTGTCGGTGCTGCGGACAGTGCGATCCTCAATGAGGAAGAAGCCGGCAATACCCAAGGCCACAACGATGCCACCAATGACACAGAAAATGATGGTCCAGCTCTCCTGCAGGTCTTGATTCAGCCCCATGAAACCGCCAAACACCACCAAGATTGCCACCAGAGGCATCATAGCGTTGATGCCCTCCACTTTGCCACGGTTGGTTTCGTCGGTGGAGTCCGTCAGCCAAGCGTTGAAGGCGGCATCGTTGGCAGAACTGCCGAAGAAGGTCATCAAGCAGTCTAGAGCGATGGTCAAGCTGATGCACAGGCTAAGCGCTGCGACATTGGAGGACACCATCGGAAAAAAAGCACCATGGATCCAGTCTTCACGCAGAGCAGCAAAGCCCAAGATGGAGATGCCCCAGAGAATATAGCCACCGCAGATGAAAGCCTTGCGCTTGCCCACCTTGTCGCTGAGGGCACCGATGAGCAGGGTCGTCACCGTGGCGGTCACGGCGGAAGCACTCACCATGGCAGAGATCTGCTCCGCCCCGGCATTGAACATCTTATAGATGAAGACATTCAGGTACATATTCTCCACGACCCAAGCAACCTGACCCACCAGAGAAAAGATGACCAGAGCGAGGGTGAATTTTTTGCTGTTCTTTATCATCATGTTCACCTCTTTTGTCGAATACGTGTATTATAGCACATCGAGGGAGAAATGTAAATTGGCGTTTCTTGTTTTGGACACCGCCGGTTTCCGCAAAGCAAACGTACACGATGAAAGGAAAAATGAAGTTTTTGAAAAAAGTTACTAGGAAAATTTGAACAAATGTGTTATGATGAACGGAAGAGGTGAACAATATGGAAAAACAGGACATCGTTGAACAGGAACAAAATATCCCCGAAGAAGAAAAGGAAGTCTACGTTCCCCGGCCGAAATGGCAGATCATCGGCGCATGGATCGGTGTAGCGATCATGGTGGTAGGCTTTTTGCTCTATTGCTACCAAATCGCTACGGGAGGGCAATGATGCGGATCCTTGGAATTGACCCCGGCTACGGCACTACCGGCTTTGGCCTGATCGAATCGAAACGGGGGCAGAACCGGCTTTTGCAGTGTGGTGCCATCACCACACCGCCGGGAATGGATTTTTCTGCCCGGCTGGAGATCATTTATGAGGATATGAGAAAGCTGCTGGAAATGGCAAAGCCGGATGCGGTTGCAATCGAGGAGCTGTTTTTCGGTCAGAATGTAACCACCGGCATCGGTGTGGCTCAAAGCCGGGGTGTGATCCTGCTTGCCGTCCGGAAGGCCGGGTTGGAAGTGACATCCTACAAGCCTATGCAGGTCAAGCAGGCGCTGGTGGGCTACGGCAATGCCACCAAGCATCAGATGCAGGACATGACCAAGCGGCTTCTGCACCTATCCGAGATGCCCAAGCCCGATGATGCGGCGGATGCCATCGCCATTGCTCTGTGCCACGCCCGATCTAGCACATCCCTGATCGCCAGGGCCCAGAAGTTGTAAATTGGAGTTTAGCGCGCAATTCCTATTGTAGAGGGCGCCGGCCCCTACAATATTAACACCATCAGTGCGCTAAACTGAAATTTGAAACGGAGGAATCTCTATGATCTATTATGTTTCCGGTCTTGTGACCGTTTTGGAGCCCGGGCTGGCGGTTGTCGACTGCAATGGCGTGGGCTACGGCTGTCGCATCACTGCCTATACCGCAAGCCAGCTAAAGCTCAATCAATCTGCTCGACTGTACATTACCGAGTCCATTCGGGAGGATGCCCACGATCTGTACGGCTTTATCTCCAAAGAGGAACAGCGCTGCTATGAGATGTTGACCACCGTCAATGGCGTTGGCCCTAAGGCGGCGATGGCAATCTTGTCCGCCGGCCCGCAGAATTTTACGCTGGCCGTGATGACCGGGGATGAAAAGCTCTTGACTACGGCGCAGGGCGTGGGTAAGAAGATTGCCCAGCGCATCATTCTGGAGCTGAAGGACAAGATCGCAGGTAGCTCTGTAGAATTGGATTTCTCCACCGGTCCGGCAGTTGCCGTGCCGGCACAGCAAGGTGGTAACGTGGCATTGGCAAGAGCAGCCCTGCAAGAATTGGGCTACAGCACGGCGGAGATCCAAAATGCCCTCAAGGGCGCAGATCCCAACGCATCCACCGAGGAACTCGTCCGCCACGCCCTCAGAGCAATGGTGATGAAGGGCTGATTTATGGAATTGCCGATGCGCAAACCCAATCGCCTGCCCAAGTTTGATTACAATACCCCCGGCGCGTATTTTATAACCATTTGCACGAAAGATAGAAAAAACCTATTTTGGACGGATGTAGGGGCGAGCATTGCTCGTCCGAAAAAACCTTCGTTAACGCAATGGGGCGCGATTGTTGAAAAGACGATTCATGACATTCCAAAGTACTAATCCTGCTGTTTCAGTAGATCATTATGTGGTAATGCCAAATCCTATCCATCTACTGCTTCAAATCAACACGGATGAAGACGGACGAGCAATGCTCGCCCCTACGATTTCACGGGTAGTGCAACAGCTGAAGGGCATTGTTACCAAACAAATTGGGCGTTCGATTTGGCAGAAATTATTTCATGACCATGTGATTCGCGGTGAAAAGGATTATCTGAAAATTTGGGAATATATCGACAACAACCCGGTCAGCTGGAAAGAGAACTGTTTTTACAAGGAGTGAGCTTATGAAACGCTCGGTTTGGAGATGGATGTTTGGCATTTCGTTGACCTTACTGATTCTGCTTTTCTTATTTTAGGTTTGTATTTGGGCGCTGGGAAGTGCCGCCGGCGCAATACTCGGCGGAATTATGGAATCTTTGGACCCGGATAATTTCAGTTATCACTATAAGCCTCTGGGCGAATTCTTGGCTGGTTCTGTTGGCTCGCCGATGTTTTACATCTGTATGGCAGAACTGGCGGTACTGCTTTGTTCCATTGTTGCGTTGATCGTGACACGGAAAACGAAGAAATTGCGGGACGTCGAGGGCGCCGCCCCCTACAATGCTCCACTGGAGGAAACACCATGAGTTTGGAATTTAATCAGGAATTTGATACATCCCCCATCATTTCGCCCACCTTCGCTCCGACGGATGGGGCGGAGATCGGTCTGCGGCCGAAATTGCTGTCTGACTACACCGGTCAGGAGAAGGCAAAGGGAAATCTGTCCATTTACATCGAAGCCGCCCGGCGGCGGAATGAACCCCTGGATCATACGCTCCTGTATGGCCCCCCCGGCTTGGGCAAGACTACCCTGGCCGGCGTCATCGCCAACGAGATGGGGGTCAATATCCGCATCACTTCCGGCCCGGCTATTGAAAAACCCGGCGATCTGGCGGCGCTTTTGACCAACTTAAATCCCGGGGACATTCTGTTTATCGACGAAATTCACCGCCTGAACCGGGTGGTGGAGGAGATTTTGTATCCGGCCATGGAGGACTTTGCCATCGACATCATTGTGGGCAAAGGACCTTCCGCCAATTCCATCCGGCTGGATCTGCCGAAGTTTACCCTTGTGGGCGCCACAACACGAGCCGGGCAACTTTCTGCCCCGTTGCGGGATCGCTTCGGCGTGAACCTAAGATTGGAGCTGTATACCAAAGAGGAATTGGCACGGATCGTGACCCGTTCGGCAACGATCTTGGGTATGGATATCGAGGCATCGGGCGCACTGGAGATCGCTTCCCGCAGCCGGGGCACGCCCCGGATCGCCAACCGGTTCCTTCGCCGGGTTCGGGATTTTGCGGAAGTGGTGGGTGACGGAAGGATCACCAAAGAGGTGGCGGATCTGGCGCTGCAGCGGTTAGAAGTGGATCAACTGGGACTGGATAATATTGACCGGCGGATGCTGAGCGCCATCATTCGCAATTATGGTGGCGGTCCCGTGGGTTTGGAAACCTTGGCAGCCACCATTGGCGAAGAGGCGGTGACGCTGGAAGATGTATATGAGCCATACCTGATGCAGTTGGGTTTCCTGACCCGAACGCCCAGAGGACGCTGCGTGACCCGACTGGCATACGACCATCTGCATATTCCCTATGACGGACAAACGCTTTTTGACCTGTAAGAGTAGCTTTTTCAAAGATTTTCTCTAAAAAACGTCAATAAAACGTAAAGATTTTATGAACAAATCATTGACAATTGAATAATATCTGTGTATAATCCTAATTGTGGTTTCTGCCACAATAACATTTTGACTCCGCGAAGATCCAGATGATTGTGGTGGGCTATCACGGGGCATCAACCAAAGAGAGGTTTTTCCTATGTACGAAGATAAGACTTTAGTTTGCAAAGAGTGCGGCAACGAGTTCGTTTTCACCGCTGGTGAGCAGGAATTCTACGCAGAGCGCGGCTTCCAGAACGAGCCCCAGCGCTGCAAGGCTTGCCGTGACGCTCGCAAGAACGCTACCCGTGGCCCCCGTGAGTTCTTCACCGCTACCTGCGCTCGTTGCGGCGGCGAAGCCAAGGTTCCCTTCCAGCCCAAGTCCGATCGTCCCGTGTTCTGCAGCGAGTGCTTCGCTCAGACCCGTGCCAACGGCTAATTTGCAACAAAATGATTCAGCGCCGGAATTTCCGGCGCTGTTTTATTTATCCCGGCAGACTGCCGCAAATTTCCAGAAGCATGACGCAATGCTCCCGCTCCTGATGCCCTAGCAGGGAAAAAGCAGCACCATACGGATCATCATGGCTGTGCTGCTCATACTGTTCTGCCCGGCGTAGACTGTCGGCATAGCACTTGCGCAAGGCGGCGGTTACATTGCCGATCTGCGGTGGCACCGTGCGAATCATCAGGGCGTGGCCATCGTGCAGCATGCGCATACCGCACAGGCATCGTTCGTGGCGCCGTTCCTGTTGGTACATCTGCCGCAGCATGGCACGGGCGTGACCGTTTACCATCTGAGACAGCATCAGATACGTCGTGGCGGCAGAGCGTTCTGCTGTTGCCAGAGCCTGCAATGGTGCAGTGTCGGCTTGACCCCGTATGCGCTGCCAAACGCGTTGCTCGACCGCTTCTAAATTTTCCATCCGATCGCCTCCTTTAAGCCATTGTATGCCGGAAGACTGGAATTTTTTCGATTTTTTGAAAAAAGACTCTTTCTTTTTTCGTTCATATGTGCTATAATCAGAAAAAAGTGTTCATTTTCGGCGTCGGCCCGGGAAATGCACGGTGGAGGAGATCGTATGCCCAGAACCAGCGATAAAGCGGAGCGGATATTGGAATATGTCAATCAATTTGTACAGGAGAATGGTTACGCCCCCTCGGTACGAGAGATCGGCGCAGCCGTTGGTCTGCGTTCCACTGCGTCTGTCAGCTATCATATTCAGGCCCTGCAGGAAAAGGGAATGCTCATCACGCCGCAGAGCAAAGGGCGCAAGCGGAGCATTGTTACGAATGCACGGCCCGGCCAGATCCCGGTGATCGGTGTGGTGACTGCCGGTGTACCGATCCTAGCCTATGAAAATCAGGAAGGAACCATGGCATGGGATGGTGAACCCGGTTGCTTTGCGCTGCGAGTCCGGGGGGATAGCATGGTGGGCGCCGGCATTCTCAGCGGCGACAAAGTGGTGGTGCGCCCCCAGCAGACAGCCAATGATGGCCAGATCGTCGTGGCTCGCATCGGCGATGAGGCTACGGTCAAGCGGCTCCATCGTCGTAAGGGAGAAATATGGCTTTTGCCGGAAAATGATGCATACGCACCCATTGACGGTCGGGAAGCGGAGATCATCGGTCTTGTCAAGGCCGTCGTACGAGAGTATTGAGGAAACGAAATATGAAGATTTTGAATCGGGAAGAAGCTTACGCACAATACATTGGTGCGGAATGGTATGATGCGCATCAGCACATCGAATACCCGGAAGGATTCCGCGCACGGTTGATGGGGAAGTCGGTGGAAGACCAAATGAAGATGTTTGCCTTGGTGGAAAATGTGGAATTTTCTCGCTCCGGTTATGGCGACACCGAAAAATCCTGGATCTATCGCTATGCCCGACGGTTGACCAGTGTCAGAGAATTCCGTGGCCTTGTAGTGGAAAATGGTATCATCGAGGGCGTCATCATCAAAACGATGTGGAAGGAAACCCCTATGGGCCCCTACGACACCATCACCACCTACTACGCCTCTGACGATAACGGCTCCGGTAGTAAAGATCGGGAGGACACCGTCACCCTGATATGCCTGCCGCCGGACAAAGAATGGGATTGATCCAATCTGCAATCATTGCGGAGTCGGTTTTCCGACTCCGCTTTTTTTATTGAAAGCGTGTCTGTTGACGGTAGCGATTCTGTCGACCCACTCATTTTTTACCAAATTATACACAATTTTTATCGAAAGTATTTGCATTTTCCTGCGTGGCGTGGTATACTGTATGCGCATTATTGGATATATAATGAAAATTACAAAAAATTGGGATGCAAAGGCGCATCCCGTATCAATTGAAAGGGGTATGATACCTATGCACAAGTATGTTTACCTGTTCACCGAAGGCAACGGCTCCATGCGTGAGCTGCTGGGCGGCAAGGGCGCAAACCTGGCTGAAATGACCAATATCGGCCTGCCTGTTCCTCAGGGCTTCACCATCACCACCGAGGCCTGCACCCAGTACTACGAAGACGGCCGTCAGATCAATGCTGACAT
>CAZOVE010000072.1:0-10110 GCA_964583135.1 uncultured Oscillospiraceae bacterium
CTCCTTATGCGATTTGGAAGTATGTGACCGAAGAAAACCTGCACCTAAGCTATAAGCTTCACGGCAATTTGGTGGAACGGCTATGTCAGCGGAAGATCCGCATGGGCGCAAAGGAGTATTCTACCATTGATGCCATGCATGGCTGTCAGACCCCGGTGCTGTTCATCCACGGATCGGATGACACCTTTGTCCCGGTAACTATGACCTACGAAAACTATCGGGCATGCACAGCACCCAAACAGTTGCTGATCGCCCCCGGAGCCCAGCATGGCTTGAGCTACTACGTGGAGCAGGAGAAATATGAAAAAGCAGTGAAAGCTTTTTGGAACGAATATGATGGATAAAAAGCCGCCGATTCTACAAAGGACAGTAGGACCGGCGGTATTTTTAATTTGCTCTATTGTACGGCAATCCTCTGCATTCTGCGGCCATTCCTTTGATTCATAGCTTTGATGAGTTTCGTAATACTGAAGGCGCTTAGAATTATTAAAGAAGACAGTAAATGTCATTGGAAGCCATATAAGCGTAGCGTTATCATTACAATGTGAAAATGCCAATATTGTATGGCACTATGCCGTTATGATAAACTGTACCATAGAAAACTTCGCAAAAACGACACATTTTTGATAGTAAATGATAGTAAATGTTATTGAATGAGAGTATTCTTCAAGTGCGATAGCAAAGAAAATGATTCTTGATCTTGTGTTAGTTTTAGATGCGGTTTTGGCCTTCATTTCAAAATCTCCTTTATGTTAGGAATCTATTGAAACGAAGAAGTGGCAGTACAGAGCCACTAACTCTGTACTGCCAAAAACAAAGGCAATTTGACATCTTTTAGAAAAACAACAAACCCGAACGTTTCACCGATTGGTAAAAGGTTCGGGTTTGAATGCTTTGGTGCCGGTGGCCGGACTCGAACCGGCACGCTGTCGCCAGCGGTGGATTTTGAGTCCACTACGTCTACCATTCCATCACACCGGCATCGGTGCTTCAATAGTATAATACATAACTTCAAAAATAGCAAGCAGAATTTTGCTAAAATTGAAAAAAGTTTTTTCTTCGACTTGCGCCATCTGTTATTTACAATCCAAGGGCACAAAAGTGGAACGTTTTTTCTGAAAATTTGTCAATTTGACCACATGAAAAATAGAAACTATTATGTTATAATCAATACACATCAAGTGGGGAGGCGCACAGGCGATGTATCAGGTAGGGGAGTTGGTCCTGTATGGAATTCACGGTGTTTGCCATGTTGTGGGCATAGAGGAGCGTACCGTCGACCGCAAGAAAATACAGTATCTGCTGTTGCAACCGTTACAGCACAGCGGTAGTAGTTTCCTTGTGCCACTAGCCAATCCGAATGCCATGGCAAAATTAAAACCGGTGCTGACTCGTTCGGAGTGGGAAGCACTATTGCAAGATCCGCAGGTGCGGGAGGAAAGCTGGATCGTCGATGAAAGCCAGCGCAAGCAGTATTACCGCACCCTAATTGCAGCCGGTGACCGCGTCGCATTGCTGCGGATGGTGCGATCTTTGAAAATCCAGAGGGAAAAGCAGTTGGCTACCGGGCGAAAATTCCATTTGTGTGACGAGAATTTTTTGCGGGATGCGCTGCGACTACTGGGATCGGAAATCTCCGTTGTTCTGGGGATACCTACTGCAGAAGTAGAAGATTACCTACAGAAGGCATTGTTTGAATAAGCGAAACCCGGGATGCATTTGCATCCCGGGCGATTTTTGTTACAGGACTTTGGATAAAAATTCCTGCAGTCTAGGGTGATGCGGATGACAGAAGATCGCCTCAGGCGTACCCTCCTCCACAATTTTCCCGGCGTCCATAAACAGAACTCGGTTACCAACTTCTTTGGCAAAGCCCATTTCATGTGTTACAACGACCATGGTCATTCCCTCTTTGGCAAGCTCTTGCATGACTTCCAGAACTTCACCCACCATCTCGGGATCCAAAGCCGAGGTGGGTTCGTCAAAAAGCATCACTTCCGGCTCCATCATCAGCGCCCGAACAATGGCGACTCGCTGCTTTTGACCACCGGAAAGCTGGATGGGATACGCATCCGCCCGATCCTCCAGACCCACACGCTTGAGTAGCGCCAACGCTTTGACCCGGGCTTCTTCCTTGGGCATATGCAACACCTTGATCGGGGCTAGCGTCATATTTTCCAAAATGGTTTTGTGCGGGAAGAGATTGAAGTGCTGGAATACCATGCCCATCTTCTGCCGATGCAGATTGATGTTCACCTTTTCGATTTTGCCGTGCTTGTTGCGGAATTTCTTTTTGGTGATGTCAATGTTGTGGAAGATGATCTCACCGGCAGTAGGCTCTTCCATCAGGTTCAGACTTCGCAGCAGGGTGGATTTACCGGAACCGGAGGGACCGATGACGACCATGACATCGCCGTGTCGGATGTCGATGCTGACGCCGTCCAGCGCATGGAGCGTCCCGTGATTATAGTGTTTTTCCAGATTGCGCACTTGAATCAAATTAGCGTTTGTCGCCACGGCTCATTCTCCTTTCAAAGTATGCGATGAGTTTAGAGGTAGGGAAACACAGACAGAAGTAAATCGCTGTTGCCACCAACAGGGGCTCCATAATGATGAAAGTAGCACCACGGATGGCATCCACTGCAAACATTAGATCCTGCACGCCGATCACGTAGGTAATGGAAGATTCCTTGATGATGACCACAAACTCATTTGCAATGGCCGGCAGGATATTCTTGATGGCCTGAGGCAGGACGATGGAGAACATGGTCTGTTGTTTGGTCATGCCCAAACTTCGCGCGGCTTCGGTTTGCCCACCGTCGATGGACTGGATGCCGGAGCGAATGATTTCGCACAAATATGCGCCGGAATTCATGCCCAGCGCTACCACGCCGGGGAAAAAACGGTTGAACTTGATAAAGCCCAGAATCGTTATGTTGGGCAGAGTGATCAGTTTGCCAAAAATACCGTGGTAAATGATCATGATCTGTACCAGAACCGGGGTGGAGCGGAGGATCTCCACATATGCGGTGGCCAGAAAGGAAACGGGATTGAATTTACTGATGGCGATCAGGGCCTTGTTGGAACGAATGCGACCATCCCTTCCATAAGCGAGAAACCGGAAGGGGCGAATATCGGTCATGCGCATAATGGCCAGAATGATGCCCAAAACAAAGCCGATCATGACGGTGAACAGCGCCAGCATCACGGTGACGGCCAAGCCGTTTTGAATCAGCTTGATATAGCGAAATGTTTTCTCAAAGCCCTCAAGAGAAATGAAATCAGTCATGGAATAGATCCTTTCATATACGCACCAAATTCCTCCCCAGAGATCGGGGAGGAATTTGGGTATTGCTTTTCTTACTGTGCAGCGGACTCAGTGGGGACTTTGCCGTCCTCGTCCAGCATGCCTTGATAATTGTCGCCAGCAGCCAGATTGTTGGCCTCTTCCAGGAATTGGGCGAACTGACCGTCGTCAATGCACTTGTGCAACGCCTCGTTGACATACTGGAGCAGGTCAGCATTACCCTTCGCCACGCCAATGACGTTACCATCGGCTTCGTAAGGAACTTCGCACACGATGTGCAGGTCGGGGTAGTTCATCTGATAAGCGACAGCCACATCCCATTCGATGTAAGCGCCGTCGATCTGTCCGGAGAGCAGCTCAGCGATGATGTCGGTAGCCTTGGTCAGATTCACCATGTCGGCATTGGGGCTGAATTCTGCTGCCAATTCCATCTGAATGGTACCGGTCTGAGCGGCAATGGTAAAATCGGCTTTGTTGGTGGATTCCAGATCGGTGAAGAGGGAAGCCTTGCTCGTGACGGTAACGAAAGCCTGCTTACCTTCGTAATAGATGTCGGAGAAGTCCATCTTCAGCAAACGGTCGGGGTCGGGGGACAGACCGGCCAGCGCCAGATCGGCCTTGCCGGCACCCAATTCATCGGGAATGCCATCGAAATCCATTGGAACCACTTCCAGAGTCAGACCCAGATAATCGGCGATGTACTGTGCCAATGCCATGTCAAAACCGGCCAGCGTAGGGTCACCGTTGGCGTCCAGTGCGTAAAATTCATAGGGCGCATAATCCGGAGAAGTCAAAACGGTCAAGTAGCCTTCCTTTACGGTGGTCAGGTTGTATGTATTTTCGCCGGGGCCGCCGTTGTCTTCCACGGTACAACCGGCAAACATGCCGAGAACAAGAATCATGGTCAGTGCAAATGCGATCAGCTTTTTCATATTGTATAATCTCCTTTTGCCATTTGGCTGTTTCTGGATGAATTATAACGAGAATATTATTCATCGTCAATTGGGAAGCAATACAATTATTATGAATGCATGAAGTGAATATAGGGAAATATAGACAAAATGTCGGTTAAATAATGGATATTTGCATAAAAAACTTGCCGCCGAAAGGGGAGGTTAATGAATAGTGCATTGCATAAATGAATAAAAACTTCCCACAGATCAACAGATCTGTGGGAATCGATCATCCGCAGGATAGGGCTTTGATCACTTCACCAGCCATGATCAGGCCGGCAACTCCGGGCACAAAGGCTGTAGAACCGGGGATGCTGCGCCGGGAGGAGCCATTCGGAGGCTCTTCGGCAGACGTGTTTTGTATCGGCAATTCTTCGGAGTAAACGACGGTTACACCTTTGATTCCACGTTTGGCGCATTCCTTGCGCATGATGCGAGCGAGGGCGCAACCTTTGGTCTTGGAGATGTCTGCGACCCGAAAAGCGGTGGGGTCTAACTTGTTTCCCGTACCCATACAACTGATGACCGGGACACCCGCTGCTTTGGCTTGGGAAATCAGTGCCAGCTTGCCGGTGACGGTATCAATGGCATCCAGAACATAATCGTACTGCGAAAAGTCGAATTCCGCAGCGGTATCCGGTAGGTAAAAAGTACGGTAGGTATGCACTTCGATGGTCGGGTCAATTTCGTGGATACGTCGTGCGGCAACATCCACCTTGTACATACCGATGGTGATGTGGGTAGCCAGAATTTGACGATTCAGATTGGTCAAGCTCACTGTGTCGTGATCGACCAGATCGATGTGTCCGACACCACTGCGAGCCAGCGCTTCTGCGGCATAGCCACCGACACCACCCAACCCGAACAGAGCCACATGGGCGTTGTGAAGTCTTTCCAATCCATCGTCCCCAAAGAGCAGTCGGGTGCGATTATGTTGATCCGCCATAGTTCAAACCTTGTCCAGAGCCTGTGCCAGATCGGAGATCAGGTCTTCGGTATTTTCCAAACCGCAGCTCAGGCGGATCAGGTCTGCGCCGACACCGGCGGCATCCAACTGTGCATCGGTCATCTGTCGATGGGTAGCAGAAGCGGGATGCAGGCAACAGGTGCGGGAGTCTGCGACGTGTGTCTCTATGGAGCCCAGACGTAGATGCTGCATAAATACCTCTGCCGCCTTGCGTCCACCCTTCAGACCGAAGGAAATGACGCCACAGGAACCGTTCGGCATATACTTTTGCGCCAGAGCGTAGTACTTGTCGCTCTTGAGACCGCAGTACTTGACCCAGGCCACCTTTTCATGAGCGTGGAGGAATTCAGCGATCTGTTGTGCGTTGGAGCAATGCTGCTTCATACGGAAGGGAAGACTCTCCAACCCCAGATTCAATAGATACGCACTCTGCGGACTTTGGCAACAACCAAAATCTCGCATGAGTTGTGCTGTACACTTGGTAATGAAGGCGCCACCAAGACCAAAACGCTCCGTGTAGGTCACGCCGTGGTAGCTTTCATCCGGGGTACACAGGCCGGGGAAACGATCCGGATACTGTGTCCAGTCGAATTTGCCGGAATCCACGATACATCCGCCCACGGCGCTGCCGTGACCATCCATATACTTGGTGGTGGAATGGGTGACAATGTCGGCGCCCCATTCGAAAGGACGGCAGTTGACCGGTGTGGCGAAAGTATTATCAATGATCAACGGCACACCGTTGGCATGGGCAACTCTGGCAAAACGCTCAATATCCAATACATTCAGCGCAGGATTGGCAATGGTTTCGCCGAACATTGCCTTGGTGTTTGGCCGGAATGCGGCCTGCAGTTGTGCTTCTGTAGCGTCCGGACTGACAAAGGTGAAGTCCACGCCCATGCGCTTCATGGTAACGCTGAACAGGTTGAAGCTACCGCCGTAGATGGTAGAGGAAGCAACCACGTGGTCACCGCAACCGGCAATGTTGAACACAGCAAAGAAATTGGCTGCTTGCCCGGAGGAGGTCAGCATTGCGGCGCTGCCACCTTCCATGGCGCAGATTTTCGCGGCAACGGCATCGCAGGTGGGATTCTGTAGTCGGGAATAGAAGTAGCCCTCAGCCTCCAAGTCAAAGAGTTTTCCCATGTCCTCAGAGGTGGCGTATTTGAATGTGGTACTCTGAATAATGGGAATCTGCCTTGGTTCACCGCTTTTGGGACTATAGCCGGCCTGAATGGCCAGAGTTTCCATATGAAGATTCTGATCCATAAAATCACCTTTCGTTTCGTTCAATAGGGTTATTGTAATACCCGCCAAATTGTTTGTCAATCAGTCATTCTATAACTTGCAGGATGGTGCCGCCACCCAACACCAGATCGCCGTCGTAGAGTACCACGGCCTGCCCCGGCGTAATGGCTCGTTGCGGTTCGTCGAAGACAATGCGGTATTGCCCGTCGTTCATAGGATATACCGTGACCGGTTGCTCCGTCATACGAGAGCGTGCCTTCGCTCTGCAGCGGATGGGTTCGCAAGGGGCGACCATGGCCATCCAGTTCATATCTTGCGCCAAAAGCGCACTGCGATACAAAGATGCATCGGGGCCAACGGTGACGGTATTGGCAAGCATATCCTTGCTACACACATATACTGGCGCACCCATAGCCAGTCCAAGCCCCTTGCGCTGACCTAGCGTATAGCCGGCGGCTCCTTTGTGCCGTCCCACAACACGGCCGTTTTCGTCCAGAAAATCACCGGCAAGAGGCACTTGTCCGGTGTAGCGGGTCATAAATGCCATATAGTCCCCATCCGGGACGAAGCAGATATCCTGACTGTCTCGTTTGCGGGCGTTGATGAAGCCTTGTTCCGAAGCAATGGTACGTACCTGCGGTTTTGTCAAAGCACCAAGAGGAAAACGGGTGTGTCGTAGCTGTTCCTGAGTCAGGGTATAGAGAAAATAACTTTGATCCTTGGTTGCATCCACTGCTTTTTGCAGGCAATAGCGACCGTTGGGCAGTTGCGTGATCCGGGCGTAGTGACCGGTGACGATATACGTACAGCCTAACTCCAGAGCCCGTTGCAGGAAACGGTCGAATTTTAGCTGTCGGTTGCATTCCACGCAGGGATTTGGTGTAAGACCCTGCTGGTAGCTGCGAACAAAGTGATCCATCACCAACTCCTGAAAATCCCGAGAAAAGTTAAATACATAGAAAGGAATACCCATCCGGAATGCAACGGCACGGGCATCTTCCACATCGTCGAGGGAGCAGCACGTTCCTTCTGCCTGTCCTGCGTAGAGCTTCATGGTGGCACCGATGCACTCGAAGCCTGCCTGCTTGGTTAGGTAGGCGGCTACAGAACTGTCTACACCGCCACTCATACCGATCAATGCTTTCAAAGCCTCACCTCCTTAGTTTCTATCAGTTTAGCACAAAATGTGCTGCAACGCAATGCCCCATCCGAGGAAAATACTGGTCGGGTCGTTATGTCAAACCCATAAAAAAGCTGAAAAACCCTCAAAAAGCGGGAAATCTTAACACAATCGAACCTTTTTGCACGACACCGCTGGGAAAAGTTCGGCGAATCACCAAGAATAATGCTTGTCAAGAACACCAATATCTGCTATAATAAATTGACTATTGCATCTTTGATTTTGCATGAAAGGAGGAACACCTGTGAAAACAAGATGGCTATGTGGCATTTTGGCGTTGGTACTTTTTGCAGGGTTGCTTTCCGGCTTGCCGATGGATACGAAAGCAGCAGAAACCATGAGCGTATCGGACGACCTGATTGAGGTCCTGAAGAAGATGGAAGGTTTTTATGCCTATCCGTATTGGGACTATGCCCAGTGGACCATCGGTTATGGCACGCGTTGCCCCGATGATAAGTTGGAAGAATACAAACAAACCGGCATCACCGAGGAGATCGCCATGGAAATGCTCTATGAAGAGCTGGCGACCTTTGAGAAGACGGTCAATAATTTCGCAGCCAAATACGATCTGGATCTGTTGCAGCATCAGTTTGATGCATTGGTGTCCTTCTCTTATAATTGTGGTGGCGCATGGACACGGGACGTGAATGGCTTTTTCAACGTGGCGGTACGTACCGGACAGGTGGGCAACGCCCTAATTTACGGCATGACGCTTTACAGTACCGCAGGCGGTGACTACATTCTGGTCAAGCGCCGCCTGACAGAGGCGAATATGTACCTAAACGGTGAATATAAAGCCTATAATTACGATAGTGATCGATATCCCAGTACATATAAATATGTATTTCTGGATGGCAATGGTGCGACTGCGACGTATGCCATTCATGCTTATGACGCAGCCGATCCCATTGCGCCTATGACCCATTTTTCCTCGATCCCCACGGGTGTGGATGAAGAGGGGAATTCCTTTGTTTATGAGTTGGTCGGCTGGTTTACAGAAAAAACCGGCGGTACACAGGTGGAACTCCTCGATGGTTCCCTGCCCAATGGCACGGTGCTGTATGCACAATGGAGAGCCCCCGGCTCGGAAGAGATCGCAACCTTCCCCAAGGGAACGGCGATTGAACCGTTGGAGATCACCACGACCAGCGAGATCAATTTGCGCGAAGGTCCCGGCACCTTTTACCCCAAAGCTGGTGCCGTAAGCAAAAACACCGTGGTGACGGTGACCGAAACCTTCCTGCGGGGCAAATACCTCTGGGGGAAGATCGAGGACGGCTGGATCAGCCTGTCCTATACCAATTATGAAGATGCTTTGGCTGCCCGAGAGGAAGCACAGAAAAATCAATTGCCCCGACCCGGCGTGGTGACAGGCAACAACGTGAATGTCCGTAACGGCCCCAGCACCAAATACGATGTTCAGTACCAGCTCAGCAAAGGCGATGCGGTGGTCATCAGCGAGATTTACGACGGCGGTACGTTGCAATGGGGCAAGTTGGAAGACGGCAACTGGATCTGCCTGACTTATGTGGAGTGGGTCGAGGTGGAGGAGGAAACAGAACCGACAGAACCTGCACCAACGGTTACTGGTTTGACGCTGTTGCAAGAACCATGGGACAAAGAATATGTCCAAATGCAGGAGCTTATTCATCCCAATGGCTCGGTTCTGCAGGTCCATTACAGCGACGGTACTTCCCAAGCAATGTCTTTGACCCGTGCGATGATCACCGATTATGACAATTCGCAGTTGGGAGAAACGACGGTGACAGCCACATATGAGGGCTATACAGTGTCCTTCAATGTTAATATCATCATGGCAACGATCGATTTTGTCCATGAAGACGGCACATTGATCAGTAGCGCCCAATATGCCTATGGTGATACCGTCGTTGTGCCGGAAGATCCTGTCAAGGCGGAAGACGAGGCAGGCGAGTATATTTTTCTGGGCTGGGATCGGGAAGTCACCACCTGCAATGGCAGCCGTACTTATAAGGCGGTATTCGAACTGTATGTAGAGAAATTCCCCGTTACCTTCCTCAATTATGATGGCACAGTGCTTAGTACCGGAGAATACGCCTTGGGTGAAACAGTACCCGAACCGGAAACGCCAACGCGCCCCTCGGACGAGCTGGGCGAGTATGTATTTGTTGGTTGGGATAAGGAGCTTGTGCCCTGCGAAGGGGAAACGGTGTATACCGCTGTGTACGAGCTGCACGTATGGAAATATCCGGTCACCTTCCTTGATTATGATGGTACCGTCTTGAGTACCGCCGAGTATGCCAAGGGCGACACGGTGATCCAGCCGGAAGCGCCGACGCGCCCCTCTGATGAATTGGGTGAATATGAATTCGTCGGTTGGGATAAAGAAGTGGTGGCTTGCGATGGAGAGGCAGTGTATACCGCCGTGTATGAGCTGCACGTGTGGAAATATGCCGTTACCTTCCTCAATTACGAC
>CAZOVE010000073.1:0-9981 GCA_964583135.1 uncultured Oscillospiraceae bacterium
TGGGCGTCAAGCGTGCAGACGGTCAGTTCGTTCTGGCCGGCAACATTCTGGTTCGTCAGAGAGGCACCCACATCCATCCCGGTGTTAATGTTGGCATCGGCAAGGATGATACCCTGTTCGCACTGGTTGACGGTACCGTCAGGTTCGAGCGCAAGGGCAAGGATCGCCGTCAGTGCTCCGTGTACGCTGAGCAGTAATTGGTTTCGAAAAGCTGCCGCATGAATTTTGCGGCAGCTTTTTTCTTCAATTAGCAGTTGATAATTGAAAATTGAAAATTATTGTTAAAAACAACGCCTGAATTGTCAACTTTCAATTGTCAATTTTCAATCCCCACGATAGGAGGAAATTCTATGGAAATGTTTGTGGATAAGGTTCGGATCACCGTCTGCGGCGGACGCGGCGGTGACGGTGCGGTGGCCTTTCATCGAGAAAAATACGTAGCTTCCGGTGGCCCAGACGGTGGCGACGGCGGTCACGGAGGCAGCGTCATTCTACGGGTCAATGACAACATGTCCACCCTGCTGGACTTCCGCTATAAGCGCAAGTATGCCGCGCAAGCAGGCATCAACGGCATGGGACGCAAGATGGCCGGCAAGCGTGGCGAAAATCTGATCATTGAGGTGCCCCGGGGCACTGTGGTACGGGACGCAGAATCCGGCGCAGTCATCGTGGATATGTCTACCAATGATGACTACATCATCGCCAAGGGCGGCCGTGGTGGCTGGGGCAATGCCCACTATGCTACTCCCACCCGTCAGGTTCCTCGCTTCGCCAAGGCAGGTCTCAAGGGGCAGGAGCGGGACGTGATCCTTGAACTGAAGCTGTTGGCAGATGTGGGGCTGGTCGGTTTCCCCAACGTGGGCAAGTCGACCCTGCTGTCCGTCACGTCCAATGCCCGTCCCAAAATCGCCAACTATCACTTCACCACCCTGTTCCCCAATCTGGGCGTGATCTATGTGGACGAAGGCGTCAGCTTTGTCATGGCGGACATTCCCGGCATCATCGAAGGTGCCGCCGAAGGTGCAGGTCTGGGTCACGATTTTCTGCGACACATCGACCGCTGCCGTCTGCTGGTGCACATCGTGGATGTTTCCGGCAGCGAAGGCAGAGATCCTGTCGAAGATTTCCATGCCATCTGCGAAGAGTTGCACAATTATTCGATCGATTTGGGTGATCGTCCCATGATCGTCGCCGCCAACAAGCTGGATATTATGGATCCCGAATCCGACAATCTGCAACGGCTGCGGGAAGCTGTGGAGGCATCCGGTTGTGAATTGTATGAGATCTCTGCCGGCACGACTCAAGGTACCAAAAACCTGATGCGTGTTGTGGCAGAAAAGCTGCGCACACTTCCCCCGGTGACCATCTACGAGCCGGAGTATGTGGAGATTGTCGAAGCGCCTGCCGATCCCAGCGAATTTGAAATCGAGCATTACGGCAGCACTTGGCTGGTCACCGGCCGCTGGCTGGAGCGACTGATTCAGAACATCAATTTTGATGATTACGAATCCCGCAATCACTTTGATTATCAGCTTCGCAAGTGTGGGCTCTTTGCCCGGTTGGAAGAATTGGGTATCCAAGACGGAGATACCGTGGATATCTACGATTTTGAATTTGAATATCAGCGATAAAACGATCCTTCGGATCTGTCAGGCGTTGCATATTACTCCTGATGAAATTCTGACAGAGCAAAATCTTTCCTTTTATTCCCGGCAGGAGGAGCTGCTTCGTAAGTTTGATTCCTGCACACCACAGCAAAAAGAAACCGCTTTGCAACTGTTGTCCGTCTATTTGGATTCTCTGTAACATATCAGGTATTG
Source organism: uncultured Oscillospiraceae bacterium (assembly GCA_964583135.1). Lineage (GTDB taxonomy): Bacteria > Bacillota > Clostridia > Oscillospirales > Oscillospiraceae > Faecousia. The sequence continues at coordinate 1,821 of CAZOVE010000073.1, forward strand.
GTATACGATCAATGCGCAGCAAGGCCGCACCAATGGCAGACGGGGTGAGTGGTCATGATTGAGGAATTGATGATTTTGCGTTTTCCCATCGGCACGAACCGGAATATTTTCTAAATAATTAAAATCATTTGCATATTTCAACTATTTTGTGTATAATGATGGAGTCACCTACCGGTGACTCCATTCTGTTTGCGGGGGTGCGCCATGATCCGAAACATCAATTTCCTGACTTTCCGAGAATTTGGTTCCGTGGCATCGGAACACCCCGCGAAGGAGCAGTCAACTGCCCCGGAGCGCACCGCCCTGAACCTACGCTCAGCAGATGCCATAGTTTACCGGGCAGAATCAGAAACATATTTGTCCGCCGGGATCGGCATGACAGTATTGTCCGTTTCCAACGATGGCGAACAATTCCTGCACTTTTACTTGGACAAGACGGTATGCATCCGCTCTGGCGTATATTTCTGCCTCTCCCCTTTTCAGCAACCCTCCTCCGGCGCATATTTATCTGCCGCAGTACCGCCATACAGCACTGAAACCTATCAGCAGATCTGCGATTTTCGACTGCAGCGGAAGGTGGAGGTGACCGGTCTGTACACCTTCTTCTATCAGGAGAAAGAGAACGGTTTCGTCTTCCCCGGCGAAGCCCACCCTATGCTAGAGCTGACTTATGTGGATCAGGGGCAACTACACAGTGTGGCTGACGGTCTGGAGCTGTTGCTTCAGCAAGGTGAGTTGACGGTTTACGGTCCCAATCAGTGGCATATGCAGTATGCAGATATCGGTGTTGCGCCCCGGTTTGTCACCATTTCCTTTGATGTACAGGGCGCTGTGCCGGAAGCCCTTCTGAACCGAAAGTTCTGCGCAACGCAGCAAGTCACTACCCTGCTACAAAAATTGCTGCGGGAGCAGGAGCGGATGGATGCTTTTTCTGCCGACATGATGCTCGCCCTCCTCTCAGAACTGATCCTAACGATTTTGCGTCATGCTGACGCACCGACAGACCGGGTCAAGGCCTCCAATAGTGTTCACTCCGAAAACGAGATCATCCGCCGAGCTCAGCAATATATCAGCACACACATTCGTGACAAATTGTCGGTGCCTCACGTGGCTTCCATTGTAGATGTCAGCCCCAGTTACCTGACCGCCCTGTTCCACAAAAATTTACAGATTTCCCCCGGCGAGTACATCCGCCGATTAAAGCTACAGGAAAGCAAGCAGATGATCCGAGAAAATTCCATGACCTTCACGCAGATCGCAGCGGCGCTGCATTACTCCACGGTTCACCATTTTTCACGGCAATTCAAGGAAAAATTCGGCATCACGCCTTCGGAATATGCACGATCCGTGCGTTAAGGAGAGAGAAATATGACAAGGTTTTTTGTATCGCCGGAAGATCTGCAGCCGGAATTTTTGGTGCTGACCGGCGAAAATGCCAAACACGCCAAGGTACTGCGGCTAAAAAACGGCGAGGAAGTATTGGTCTGTGACGGTCAGGGCAGAGAATGCTTTTGCGTCGTCAGCGATGTGTCAGATGGGCAGATCGGGCTGGTGGTCAAGCACCGGCAGGAATCGGAAAGCGAAGCATCCGTAAAGGTCAGCGTCTACATAGCCTTCCCCAAAGGTGATAAACTGGAACATGTGATCCAAAAAGCCACAGAACTGGGGGCTTATGAGATCATTGCCTTTCCTTCTGCTCGCTGTGTCTCCCGTCCTGACGAAAAAAGCCTAAAAAAGAAACTGGAGCGATGGCAAAAAATTGCGGCCTCCGCTGCCGAGCAATCTGGACGTGGCAGGATTCCGGAAATATTGACTCTACCCAGCTACGCCACCGCTCTTCAGCGCGCCGCAAAGGCGGATAAAGCCCTGCTGTTTTACGAAAATGAGCGCTCCACCACCTTGCGTATGGCGCTGGGCGGTGAATACCGCACAGTTAGCCTGCTGACCGGCCCAGAAGGCGGTCTGGAAGAAGGAGAAGTACAGAAAGCCATGGAAGCAGGACTGCAGGTATGCACACTAGGGAAGCGAATTTTGCGCTGCGAAACCGCACCGCTGTGCGCCCTCAGCGCCGTGATGTATGATGCCGGAGAATTCTAAAACAAAATAAACTGCCAGCCCGATCAAAAAGCTGGCAGTTTTTTATTGTTCACCATATTTCCCCATCGGGTTTGAGCTGGATCACCATATCTTCGTCAGGCATCACAAAGGAAAAAGCCCAATAGTAGCTTCCATCATCCGCATTTTCTACTGTTTGCTTGCAGATAAATTCACCGTTTACATACAGTTCCAGATCTGCATCCATCAAGACTTCCGTCCGGATCTCAATCCGGACGCCCGGGCGACCTTCTGTAATCCGCGGTTCCTTCAGGAGGCTTTCCGTGAAAGCGTTCTCATAAGAGATCGTATGAACAACGCCATATTCCACGGTTTCCGTTTTGGTCTTGCCGCAAAGGGAACAGGTGTACACGCTCTATTGATCTCCGCTTCCGGGTACTACAAGAATTTTCCCATCGTCCCAAACATGTTGGCATTAGTCTGTCAATCGATATTCCAACCGCTTGATATATACATCCCCAGACACGGTATCGGCCTGAATTTGGCAAGATCCATCGCCAAAGACCTGATCGCCGCCCATGGAATTTGTAGCAAAATCCGAATAAATATGACCGCTGACGGTATCCAGTTCCGTGGTAAACCCAATTTCTTCTGTCAGCGCAATGGTCAAATCTCCCGAAATCGCTTTCATCTGGATGCGTTCTGTCACAATGGAGGTTTCATCCGTTGCCACCAGAACCATCTTGCAATCCCCTGAAACGGACTCGCAAGAAAAATCGCCCACTTCTCCACGATATTCCACCTCGCCGGAAACGGTACTCACCGATACCTCTTTGGCTGTGCAGGTCTCAAATATGCAGTTAGCGGAAACGCTGTCCAGCTTTAACTTGCCCATGCTCAGCAGCAACACATTGACATCGCCGGAAACCGTCTCAATATCCAGCTCATTGCAATACCATCCCACAGGGAAGACAATGGTCAAATCCTTACTGGGGGTATTGACAAAGCCGAATTGAATAACAGGTTTATTATAATGAAGAACCAAAGTCTGCCCCTTCTTTTCCCATGTAGCTTTCGGCGCATCCTTAGTGCCGGATTCCCAAACCCGAATCTCCTGACTGCCATCAGTAGCAATCTGAATATTCACCGATCCGGAAACCCACTCAATTTCCAGATTACGAATCTCTTCAGCGGAAAGGGTAATTTCTCCATCCATTTCCGTTCCGGAGGAGTTCAGCGGAATTTCAAACTGTAAGCTCCCAATGCCTAAGCCTGCTAACAACACGCAAATCAGCACCAAAGCCAATATCGAAAGAAGAATGATCCTTACAATTGCATTTCGTTTCACGGATTATTCGCCTCCTTCAGATCCATACAGGCATTAAAAACACCGTTGATCGCCGCAACAATTGGGAACACCAACCAAGTAATATGCCATGCGCCGGTTGCAAAACTGATGACGAAATAGGCTGCCAACCCCACAGCGCCAATTACCTTCTCCACAGATTTACGGAATGCCTTTTGGGGTGTCAACGACACTTTTTCTTCGGCATCCTCTGTTTTCTGCTTCCCGCTACCGGAGCCGAGGATAATAGCCACTGTTGCCACGGCAACGATGCTCAGCATCGCGCATAAGCCCAGCGTTTCATAACCCGCTTCTGCCAAAACCAACAAAGGAATCATACTGATGATGTACAAAAACACAGCCACCGCTGTCAATATCTTCTTCCAAAGGGGTTTCTCCCCTTGCGACTTAGTAGGTACAGCCGCTGTTTGCTGCGGCGCAGTATTCTGTTGAACTGTTTCGTCAGGAGTGTTTAGGATCTCGCTGATATCTCCAATGCCACCAATGGCCAGGCTATAGGCCGCCGCAGGGGCCTTCCCTTGTGAAACCAGATCGTCATACCGATCCAGTGTATTTTGAAGGATCTCCTGCTTGATATCCTCGGCATTCTGGGCACCGGCAAAGAGAAGATCCACATATTGAATCAATTGATCTCTCATAATTCATCCCTCCTGTTTCAAGAGTTTATCCATAATTTCCTTGGTCTCCCGCCATTCTGCCATCAGTTGATGGTAAAACTGGCGGCCAAGGGGTGTGATGGTATAGTATCGTCTCCGAGCACCGGCACCGCTGTCGCCCCAATAGGATGCGATACACCCTGCTTCTTCCAATCGCTTAAATGCGGTGTACAGAGTGGCTTCCTTTAGCTCAAACCGCCCATCGGAAAGGGTCATAATGGCTTTATTGATCTCGTATCCGTAGCTATCCGATTGGATCAGCCGGGCCAGAATAATGGCATCGGTATGCCCACGGATCAGATCTCCTGCAATGGACATGGTCTCTCCCCCTTTCGTGAATCCATAATATCATAAGATACCTCGCCTGTCAAGGTATCTCACCAAAACATTTTCCTTTCCGGTCGCAACCATCTTTTTTTGTTTTTCTCTTGTAAAGGATTTGAAAATGTGGTAAAATGAATTAGTTTATGAAGAAATACACATCAGGAGGTCGCTATGATCTTTCGTCGTCCCACGTAGTATTCCCCCCACATACGATGATAGATTTTGGAGGTAATATTATGTCAACTTTAATTGAAGAAATCAGCCGGCGGCGGACCTTTGCCATTATCTCTCACCCCGACGCCGGTAAAACCACCTTGACAGAGAAATTCTTGCTTTATGGCGGTGCTATTGCTCAGGCAGGTGTCGTCAAAGGTAAGAAAAATTCCCGCGCTGCCACCTCCGACTGGATGGAGATCGAAAAGCAGCGTGGCATCTCCGTCACATCCTCTGTCATGCAGTTTCAGTATGGCGGTTTTTGCATCAACATTTTGGACACTCCGGGTCACCAAGACTTTTCTGAGGATACCTACCGCACACTGATGGCGGCAGACTCCGCCGTTATGGTCATTGACGGCGCCAAGGGTGTGGAGCCTCAGACTCGAAAGCTCTTCAAGGTCTGTGCCATGCGCCACATCCCCATCTTCACCTTCATCAACAAGATGGACCGAGAAACCAAAGACCCATTTGACCTACTGGACGAGGTGGAGCGAGAGTTAGGTATCGAAACCTACGCCATGAACTGGCCCATCGGCTGTGGTCAGGATTTTCAGGGCGTCTACGACCGGGAACAGGGGCAGCTCCTATTCTTCTCCGGTGTGGATCGAAAACGCCGGGCCGACAAATTGGAAGTGGATCTGTATGATCCACAAGTGGCTGTTCTTTTGGACAGCGAAAGCAAGCATCAGCAGCTCATTGATGATGTGGAACTGCTGTCTGCCGGCCGGGAAATGGATCTGGAGGCTGTCCGCAACGGTCAGCTCTCCCCCGTTTTCTTCGGCTCTGCCCTGACCAACTTCGGCATCGAGCCCTTTCTGGAAGCATTCCTGAAACTGACACCCCCGCCTCTGGCCCGAACCTCTGACGAAGGACTTGTGGATACCTTCAGCGAGGACTTTTCCGCTTTTGTGTTTAAGATCCAAGCCAACATGAACAAGGCGCACCGAGACCGTCTGGCATTCATGCGCATCTGTTCCGGCAAGTTCAGCCGTGATACCGAGTATTACCACGTGCAAGGCAGAAAGAAGATGCGTCTGAGTCAGCCTCAGCAATTGATGGCTGCGGAGCGCGAGATCGTAGAGGAAGCCTATGCCGGAGACGTCATTGGTGTCTTTGATCCGGGAATTTTTGCTATCGGCGACACCATCACCGTACCGGGCAAGAAATTCACCTATTCCGGTATCCCCACCTTCGCACCCGAGCATTTCAGTCGGGTGTCTGCCAAAGATTCCATGAAGCGTAAACAGTTTGTCAAGGGCACCGAGCAGATCGCTCAGGAAGGTGCGATCCAGATCTTCAAAGTACCCAATTCCGGTATGGAAGAAGTCATTGTTGGTGTCGTGGGCGTACTGCAGTTTGAAGTGTTCCAATACCGGATGAAAACCGAATATGGCGTTGACCTTCGTATGGAAAGCCTACCCTACGAAGAGATCCGCCTGATCGAAGAATATCCCGGCGACCTGTCCAACCTGAACTTGGGTTCGGATGCGGAACTGTTGGAAGATTATCACGGTCGCAATTTACTGGTGTTTAGTAGCTACTGGGCGATCGACTTCACCTGCCGAAAGAATCCCGGTCTGAAACTGCGGGAAATCGTTGTGGAAGAAGGCTAATATATGAAAGAGAAGCTCAAATTTCTCCTGTCCATTGTCATGGGCAATGCACTTCTGGCTTTTGCCGTCTGTGCTTTTGTCGTACCGAACAACATCATGTTGGGTGGCAGTAACGGTATTGCATTGTTTGTACAGCAGTTCATCCCGGTTCGACTGTCCGTAATTGCAGCATTGGTCAACATTGCCTTGTTTTTGCTTGGGCTTGTCTTCATGGGCTGGAAATTTGCCGCTACAAGTCTGCTGTCTACCATTCTTTATCCTCTGATTCTGGCAGTTTTTGAATCTCTGCCTTTGGGTTCTCTCTTTCAGGAAAACGTTGTCATTTCTGCACTGTTTGCCGGCATTCTGTTCGGTCTGGGTATCGGTATGGTGATCAAGGTCGGCGGTTCCACCGGCGGCATGGACATACCGCCCTGCATTCTGTGCAAATACAAGGGTATCCCTGTTGGGAATTCCGTGATGTTCTTCGACATTTTGGTCGTATTGATGCAAGTCATGGTGAAGGGCTTGGACAACATTTTGCTGAGTGTGATGGTCATCATCGTCATGTCCTACACCATCAACCGTACTGTCCTGTCCGGCGAAAAGAAGATTCAGATCATTATCATTTCTCCGGAAATCCAGAATATTCGTCAGGAAATTCTACGCAATGTAGACTGTGGTGTCACCATGCTGGAAATCGAGGGTGGCTACGAGGCCCAAAAGCAGCAAGCCATCCTCAGTGTGGTTTATTCTAGCAAATACCCCATTATCCGGGATGCAGCTCTAAAAATTGATCCTCACGCATTTATCGTTGCCTCCGATGTTACCGATGTCAACGGCAGAGGCTATACCCTTTCCCGTCAGATCGGCGGCGATGTCACATAAACAAAAGCGCTCCGGAAATCCGGAGCGCTTTTTATCGCATTGCCGGCAAAGATCGATCCACCGCTGTGCATGATCTACATTAAATACCATGAGCGGCTCAGGCAAGCGTGTTTTCCCATCCGGTTATTTTGCTCTCACGACGATTATAGTACATGAGAATAGCACGCAGGTCTTGTCAACAAAAAAGCCGCCCGATCGGGCGGCTTTATATTAATACTGGGTAGGCTGGATGTGCCAGATCTCTTCGGCATACTGACGAATGGTACGGTCGGAGGAGAACTTGGCACCGGAGGCAATGTTGAGCAGGCACTTGCGACCAAAGGCCAGACGATCCGCATAATCCCGGTTGACCTGCAACTTGGCAGTCAAATAAGAGTCATAGTCCATCAGCAGGAAGTAGTGGTCTGCCTGATGCCAGTGGGTGCCGTCTAGCAACGCATGATACAGCTCCTTCTGAGCATCGTCCGTCGGTACGGTACCGTCTACGAGGGTATCGATGGCACGGTGCAGGTGCGGATTATGCTCGTAGATCCAACGGGGATTGTAGGTAGCCTTGCTGCCGTTAATAATCTCCACGGTTGCGCCGAAAATATATTCATTTTCTCTGCCGGCTTCCTGAGCAATTTCCACATTGGCACCGTCCAATGTGCCCAAGGTCACGGCGCCGTTGAGCATCAACTTCATATTACCTGTACCGGAAGCCTCGGTGCCGGCAGGAGAGATCTGCTCGGATACGTCGGCTGCAGGAATGATATGCTCTGCATAGGAGCAGTTGTAGTTCTGAACAAAGACCACCTTCAGTTTATCCGCCACTTCAGGATCACCGTTGACCATTTTCGCGATCCGATTGATGTAACGGATGATGGCCTTGGCGCGGGCATAGCCGGGCGCAGACTTTGCACCAAAGATATACACGGTGGGCTGGAAGTCAGGCAACTCGCCGTTTTTCAGGCGGAAATAGATATCCACAATGCTCAGCGCATTCAGCAACTGCCGCTTGTACTCATGCAGACGCTTGACCTGCACATCGAACATGAAGTCTGGATTGAGACGGACGCCCTCCT
>CAZOVE010000074.1:0-9703 GCA_964583135.1 uncultured Oscillospiraceae bacterium
ATGCGCCTGAACGGACTTCTTGATCTTTTCACGGTAAGCGACCTTAGCCGGAGCCAACACGGCATCCACGCCGAAGCGGGACTTCAACTTTGCAACCAGAACATCCAACTGCTGATCGCCGGCGCCGGAGAGCACCAACTGGTGGGTCTCGGCGTTGTTGACCAGAGTGAAGGAGGGATCTTCGTCATTCAGGCGGTTCAGACCGCTACCGACCTTTTCTTCCTGACCCTTGGTCTTAGGAGCGATGGCCACGGAGTAGCAGGGCTGTGCATAGGGAATGGCAGGCAAAGCCACCACGTTACGAGGATCGCACAGAGTGTCGCCGGTCTTGACCTTGTCCATCTTGCCAATGGCGCCGATGTCACCACAAGACAGAACCTTAACTTCGGTATTCTTCTTGCCGCACATGGTATACATACGGCCCAGCTTTTCGGTTTCGCCTGTACGGGCATTCACCAGAACGGTATCGGAGGTGATCTGACCGGACAGAACCTTAATGAAGGAATACTTACCGTACTGATCGGAGATGGTCTTCCAGACGAAAGCTACGGGCTCACCGTCAGGAGTGACCACCAACTCCACGGTTTCACCGTCGGCATTGACCACCTTCACGGAGTTGCCCTGAGTGGGGTTGGGAAGCAGGTCGATGATATAGTCCATCAGCATGAGACTGCCCAGACAGGTAACGCCACTGCCGCACAGCACGGGAATGATGCTCAGATCCTTGACGCCCTGATGCACGCCCTTGACCATTTCGTCATAAGTGAACTCTTCTTCCATGAAGAAGCGCTCCATCAGCTCTTCGTCGGTCTCAGCGACAGCTTCCTTCAGAGCGTAGTAGAAATCATCCACCACGGCCAGCTTGTCCTCGGATAGCGCCAGAGGAACACGCTTCATCTTCTGCATCTCATAGGCGCTCTTATTCAGCACATCGATGATGCCGTTGACCTGATGTGCGGCATTCCACACGGGCACCACAACAGGAGCGACCTTGTTACCGTACTTTTCACGCAAGGCTTCCACGACGGCGTTATAATCAGAGTTATCTTCATCCACCTTGGATACGTAAATAAAACGAGGCATATTGCGCTCTTCACAATACTTCCATGCCTTCTCGAAACCGACGGTAATGCCGTCCTTCGCAGAGCAGACCAAAATGGCAGCATCGGCAGCACACAGAGCTTCCATCACAGCGCCGGAAAAATCGAAAGCACCCGGCGTATCCAGCAGGTTAATCTTGCAGCCTTTATACTCCACGGGAGCCACGGAAGTGGAGATGGAGATATTACGGCGGATCTCTTCGGGATCGAAGTCGCAGACAGTATTGCCGTCGGCATTGCGACCGATACGGTCGATCACACCGGTCATGTAAAGCAGGCTCTCCACCAGAGCGGTCTTGCCGCTGCCACTGTGACCTAGCAGACAAATATTACGAATAGAATTGACGTTTGCCATGAAATTTTCTCCTTTCGGGAAGGTTTCCCTGCCTTCCTCTAACTATACGGCATCTGATGATACCACAACAAGTTGATTATACACGAATGATATTCGGATTTCAACGTATTTTTTTAGCAAAAAGCAAAATTGGCGAAATAGGCAGACTACCGCCCTTTTCTCTGTGCAAATCACCCAAAAATCAGCACTTTTCCTCGGTTAGAGTGCCGATTTCCGGTGCGGAAATCAAAGCCGGGCCTGTGAAACCACAGGCCCGGCTTATCTATTTCCGTCATACCGAACGCGTCCACTCGGTGATCAGCAGACCGGGAACAGCCCACACGAGCTGGTACAGCAAGATATTTCCGGGGCTCAGTAGCGCATCCGCATTCACCAGCATCAGCGCAGCAACAATCAGGATCCCCAACGAGCCACCCAGTATATGAACGACTGTACCTACGATCGAGCAAGCACGCAGCGCACGAGAGCCGGTGACTGCGTAAGCCATGCCAGCCAACCCCTCCTTCGTGGTCAAGGCCAGCGCAACAATATCCGGGTCCGCCTGTTTCTGCGCCAACTCCATGCGAATATTGCGCGGCGGAAAAACAATACGACGGGTATTCACGCCGAATTTTCCGTGCAGAAAACTATCGGTTAACATAAAATCTCCGGTGACCATCACCGGCGTCAGCCGGCGATAAGCGCACAAGGTAGTCAGCCCAACAGAGGCTGATTTTGTCTTTGCAAAGGTCACAGCAAACACACCGCACAGCTCCCCGTCGATCGCCACATACACCGCTTGGTTGACTTTGGTACCCTTGGGCATATCCACGCCCATATCCTGCATGAATGTGAGCGTACCGGCCAAAACTGCCTCGTTATTGACCACTCCTCCGATGCCGCCGTTATAGCCTCGCAGCTCGGTCACATCATAGTGGTAGCCACTCCGGCTTTCCAGCAACTGGCTCATCAGCGTGGCCATTGAACCACCGTCAGCACAAATCACCGCAGCGGCATAAGCCACCACCTCATCGGGATTGCGGCTGCTATAGAATTTCACGCCATTGAGTTTTGCACTGCCAGCGGGGAACAGGTCGGCGTCAGTCAACGGAAATACCGCCGGACGGCACAGTCCACGCACGCCCTGCCAGCCGCAAATCACACTGCCATGCTTTCTCAGCCGCCGCTGTAGCAAAGCCGCCGGACGGCTGAGCGCCACATGGGCACTCACCGGAACCGCCACCAACAGCGACGTACTAAACAATCGCAGACCCACAGCCATGGAATACATTGACCAACCAGCCACACCAACGGCGATACTCAACACCAAAGCGATGATGGCATACCAAGACAAGACTTTCTCCGGTCCAGAGGGTTCATCGTAGAAATCCATGAAATCCTCCACCTGACCCTCACCCCGCAGATATCCGGGACGCCCCTCCAAATAATCCTCCGACAGCACCAGACTATCTAGCCGTGTGGCTTTACGCATGGTATCCATCTGGGACATCTCGGTGGTACGTTTCTGATATGTACTCCACAGAGACATGGTCATATGGATGCAGAATGTCGCACAGCAGGGCACTCGCAGATGCTGCAGACACAGTACACCGTCTACCAGTCCCGCCAGCAAACTAAACACCAACAAAGTATTCAGACTGAAACGCAGGCGCAAAACATCCGTCACACCGGCGATAATTTGATAGCTGCCTAACAGCGCCGAAAGCATCAACATCAGCATTTGGCTGAAGATCAACAAACGAGTCCGCTCCGGCGAAACGAAGCCTGTCTCAAAAAGCACTACACCTACCACCGCAACGATCGACACGAGCAAGCTCAGGAAAATCGCCGTCTGTAACTTCCCTACGCCCTGCTCCTCCAGTTCGTAAAATCGCCGCTCCGGGCCTTCCACCAGTTTCTTTTTCAGTTCCCGCAGGCGGGACTTGGGACGGAAAATGATGGGTTCCGGCGGAATATACTCGCCCATGGGTTCTTCATATTCCGGCTCCCACTGCTCAGAAAAAGGCTCCACCTTGGTCGGTTGTGGGGATACCGGCGGATTGTAAACCGTCACGTCCTCCTCCACCGGCGCAAAGCGTACCGTTGTCTGCGTCTGGCTTTGGGTCTGTTCCCGCGCCAGTCGAGCCACATCATCCAACCGCACCGTATCCGCCGGTACCGATGGGTTGACATCGGTTTTTCCGCCGTTCCAAACACGAACATCCTCTTCCGGCGTTTCCTGCGCTTCCGGCACATCGGATTCCTCTTGGAATTCCTTTAGAATGTCTTCCAGATCAAAATTCTCTTGGTCCATTCGCTCGTTTTCTTTTACATCCATAAGAGCATTCTCCTTATTGCAGACGCTGGCGTACCGCCTCGTAGAGCAAAATCGATGCAGCAGCCGATGCATTCAGCGATGAAATGCGGCCCTTCATTGGAATATGCACCATCACATCGCAGTTCTTGCGCACCAGAGGGCTCATGCCATCACCTTCGTTGCCAATGACGATCGCCGTGGGACCAGTCAGATCCGCCCGATACATCGGGATTGATCCTTCGGCAGCCGTTCCGAAGATCCAAACACCCTTTTCTTTGAGCTGCGCAATTGTTTGGTTGATATTGGTTACTCTGGCAACCTTCATATACTCCACCGCACCGGCAGAGGCCTTGGCCACCGTTGCCGTCAACCCCACGCTGCGCCGCTTCGGAATGATGACGCCATGGGCACCGGCACACTCAGCACTTCTGAGAATGGCGCCCAGATTATGAGGATCGGACAATTCGTCACAAATGACGATCAGCGGCGTTTCCCCCCGTGAGGCCGCCTCCTCTAGAATATCATCGATGGTGTAGTAATCATGGGCCGCAGCCAAGGCAATGATGCCTTGATGGGAGTGTGTCGTGGACATCTGATCCAGCTTGCGACGATCCACCGGCACCACTACTGCGCCGGCTTCCTTACACTGCGCCGCCAAGCGCTGCAAGCCCTTATCGGTATCACCGTCAGCAACAAAGACCTTATCAATGGTACGACCGGCTTTCAGTGCTTCGGTCAGGGCATTGCGACCTTCGAGTTGCCCTTCCACTTCCTGAGGCGGATCATTGTGGGGCGTATTGCGATCTGGACGACGACGATCATCTCTGTTTTGTGGGCGACGTTTCTCATTCATATCTTTCAGCTCCATTTTGGCGTATAGTAACAGATGTTATCATTATAACAGATATCGTCTGGATGTACAACTGCTATTTTTCCCTTTTGTCCCCACGGCGAGCACAATTTACTAAGAAAATATTAATATTCTGCCGTTGATTTTCGGGATATTTTGCTCTATAATTGAGTTAACACCGATTTTTAGCAAAGGATTAATGTATTTATGAATTCCACAAAAAATAAGCGCTCCGTCGTCCGTATCATCGTCACGGGTCTGCTTTGTTTTTTCTCTTTTCTTGCCTTTCTTGCTTTTTTCAGCGCACAATGGTATCGGGATGTATTCGGGGATACCGGCTTCGACTCCATCCTCTACGCTCTGTTCAGTGGCATCGGCGGAATGCAGGATGGTTTGATTCATAGTTTTCTCTTGGATGCCGCTTTGCCTGCGGTGCTGTGGAGTGCAGGTGTAGGACTTTTGCTGTATCTGCCCCGCCCGAAGAAATGGATGCCGCCCAGACCGCTGGCGCACGGCATCAGTTTGGTGACCGGTCTTGCATTGCTGGTTTATGCCGCCATTCATGTGGGCATGGTAGAATATATCGTGAATATAACCCAGCTTTCGAATCTGTATGAATACGAATATGTAGATCCCGATCAGGTGCAGATCACCTTCCCGGAAGAAAAGCGCAATCTCATTTATATCTATCTGGAATCCATGGAAACCAGTTACCTCAGTCAGGAGCAGGGCGGTGCTATGGAGAACAACTTGATTCCGGAGCTGTATGAACTAGCACAGCAGAACATTAATTTCTCCCACAATCAAGATGTGGGTGGTCTTCTGGAGGTACCGGGCGCAAGCTGGACTGTAGGCGCTATGGTAGCTCAAACTTCCGGTGTCCCCCTGATCACCCCCATCGGCGTTTCCGACTGGCAAAACGGCTACGGCAACGAGGGTGTCTTTTTGCCGGGACTGACCAGTCTGAACAATATTCTTCACGATGCCGGCTATTATCAGGCTTTAATGGTGGGTTCGGATGCCAATTTTGGTGGCCGTAAAACCTATTTTCAAACCCATGGTGTAGATGTCATCTATGACATCTACACCGCCCGGGCGGACGGTATTGTTCCGTCGGATTATTTCGTCTGGTGGGGCATGGAGGATCTGTACCTATTTGAATATGCCAAGCAGGAACTACCGAAGATCGCCGCTCAGGAGCAACCCTTCGCATTTACCATGCTGACCGTGGATACCCACCACGTAGGCGGTTATCCCTGCCGTTACTGCAAGCGCACTTACTCGGAAAACTACGACAATGTCATCTCCTGCTCCAGCCGGCAGGTGCTGGAATTCGTAGAGTGGATTCAAAGCCAGCCCTTTTACGAGAACACGACGATCATCATTAGCGGCGATCATTTCTCCATGGATTCCGGCTACTTCAGCCGCAATGCAGAAGAGGATTATATCCGCCACGGCTACAACTGCTTTATCAACGCCGCTGCGACGCCTTCCCTCACAATTGATCGCCAGTTCAGCTCTCTGGATATGTTCCCCACCACGCTAGCCGCTCTCGGCTGCAACATTCCGGGGGAACGTCTCGGATTCGGCGTGAATCTTTTCTCCGATCAGCCCACGCTGCTAGAAAAATTTGGTTATGATGCCATCTGTGAGGAGCTGAGCAAGCGCACCTCTTACTACCAAAAGTTCTACAAAGCCGAATAAAACACCCCACTGTCCGCAGTAAAATCGCTGCGGACAGTTTTTTCCTGTGAATTAACAGAAAATTTACTGTATTTACCTGAATCCTTCATTGCGACATCGCAAAAAGTATGATATGATGTACCCAATGAACATTTTTGCCTCAAAGGAGACATGGAAATGGACAACAAACCTAATAATTCCCCCAATAACCCCAATCCCCCCGCCAACGGCGACAACAGCAAGAAAAGCCGTAGTTTGTTCGTCACGCTGATCATCAGTATCGCCATCGTTGTGGCAATCTCTCTTATCTACAACGGCATCAAAAACAGTCAGTACAAAGAAACCACCTTCAATGAATTCCTGGAAGCTCTGGAAAGTGGCCAGTTGGCCGAAGTGGAGATCAACTCCGATCATGTCAAATACCTGACCAAAGAGGAAGCCGCCAAACCGGCCGACGAGCAAACCGCTTGCTATACCGGTCTGCCCTTCGGCGATGTTTTGGCCTTGGCCGAACGGATCGCAGCCACCGATGCCACCGTGAAGCAAGTCATTATTGAGGACAATTCCGGCATCCTTCTGGTACTATACTACGCATTGATGATTGCCCTGATTTTCGGCTTTATGCGGATGTTGAGCAAACGCATGAGCGGTGACGGACTGATGGGCGGTCTTGGTAAATCCAATGCGAAAGTGTATATGGAAAAGAAAACCGGCGTCACCTTCAATGATGTCGCCGGTCAGGACGAAGCCAAAGAAAGCCTGCAGGAGATCATTGACTTCCTGCACAATCCCCAAAAGTATACCGAAGTGGGCGCCAAGATGCCCAAAGGCGCCCTGCTAGTGGGTTCTCCCGGCACGGGCAAGACCTTGCTGGCAAAAGCCGTCGCCGGCGAAGCCGGTGTGCCTTTCTTCAGTATGTCCGGTTCTGACTTTGAGGAAATGTTCGTCGGTTTGGGTGCCAGTCGCGTCCGTGACCTATTCCAGCAGGCGGCGAAGGTCGCACCGTGTATTATTTTTATTGACGAGATCGACGCTGTCGGGCACACCCGTGACGCACGATTCAGTAACAATGACCAGACGCTGAATCAACTTTTGGGTGAAATTGACGGCTTTGATTCTTCCAAGGGTATCATTTGTCTCGCCGCCACCAACCGGCCGGAAGTGCTGGATAAGGCGTTGCTACGTCCCGGTCGATTTGACCGCCGCATCATCGTGGACGAGCCGAACTTCCAAGGTCGACTGGATACCCTAAAGGTCCACACCCGCAAGATCAAGCTCTCGGATGACGTGGATCTGAAGATCATCGCCCAAGCAACCGCTGGCGCAGTAGGTGCGGATCTTGCCAATCTGGTCAACGAAGCTGCGCTACGAGCGGTGCGTATGGGCCGGAAGGCAGTCACACAGGAAGATCTGCTAGCCTCTTACGAAACCGTCATGATGGGCTCCGAAAAGAAGAATTCCATGCGCACCGAAACCGAAAAGCGGATGACCGCCTATCACGAAGTGGGTCATGCTTTGGTCGCAGCGCTGAGCAAGAATAGCTCCCCCGTTTCCAAGATCACCATCATCCCTCGTACAGGCGGTTCTCTGGGCGCTACCATGTATCTTCCAGACGAGGAAAAGTACCTGTACACCCGGGAAGATCTGGTCGCCAAGCTGCATGCGCTTTTGGGCGGTCGTGCAGCGGAAGAAGTGGTGTTTGGCACCATGACTACCGGCGCCTCCAATGATCTGCAACGCGCCACCGGGCTGGCACGGGATATGGTCGCCCGCTATGGCATGAGCGAAGCTCTGGGTCTGCTGTCCCCCACCGTGGTGAGCAACAAGTATCTGGACGGTCAAACTAGCTTGGATTGCTCTGATGCAACGTCCGCACAGGTGGATCTGGCCACTCGAGAGCTGTTGGATCGATGCTATGCTGAGGATCTGCAGCAATTGCGCAAGCACCGGGCGTTGCTGGACGAAATTGCAACATATCTGCTGCAGAAGGAGACCATCACCGGTGACGAACTGATGTCCTTCATCAACTCTACTACGAACCCTTCCGTCGACGATCAAAACGTTGAGGGATCCCCCACCGAAGAATAACCCCCACCGGAAGCAGTCTTTCTGCTTCCGGTTTTTTATGTAGCAGCCCCTCCCGCAGAGAATGCCACCACCCGTGATCGAGATGGTTGCGTCTCCATGGGCAAAAAATTCCGTTTTCACCCCTTTACAAACGGGAAAAATCCTGCTATAATGTCAAGGCTATGTAGTAAATGCACCGGTGGCTCAATGGATAGAGCATCGGATTCCGGTTCCGAGGGTTGGGGGTTCGAGTCCCTTCCGGTGTACCAAAGCAATATAATCCGAACCATATCTTCCAAATCGGAAGCGGGTTCGGATTATTTGTTTATTTCCCAAAAGCCACATAACAGAAACAAGGGTTGCCGTTTTGGCAACCCTTGTCTTTTTATTTGCTTCCCGTTCCGCAAGCCACCGCTGAAAATCGGCTTGAACCTCTGGCTTTGCATAATCGGCTCTTATATCATCGAACACGCAGCGAGCGAACCGCTCAACGGCATATTGCGGAACATTGGTCTTGTTGATAAGCTTTTTCTTTCTTCCCATATAAACGGCACCCTTTCTTAATTTTTTAGGTACCATATTTTAGTTAGGAATTAGCGATAGTGGAGGGCAGCAGAAAACCAGGCTATTTTTAGCTTGGCTTTTTTGTTGCCCGTCCATATTTTTTGCCTGCAACTATAATTCATCAAGAAGATTTTTTGACCCTGGGCGGTCTTCTATATTTTTTACATCCAAATGTAAAGGAAAGTCTATTGATAATATACGGGATGCTCTAGTGTTATAGTAGGTACTGTTATAGCTGCATCCTGTTGAAAGGTGTGGTTATTATGGCTAACAAATTGAAAAGAACTGTACTGTCAAAATATATGCATAGTTTGGGTTTTGAATCTATACCACCGCATGAGTTCTACAGAGCAATGTTTCCCTCTGGTGAACTCATCGAGTGGTGTCCGAATCCTAAATACCAGGATGAAACCGAATGGAAGTATAATGCTGTACTCCTTCAGTTTACAGACAAGACTAGAACTGTTCCCAAAAGATGCAGACTTACTGGCAATACTATCTATGTAGAGAAACCCATTGTTAAAAGGCATATGGTATTTGATGATTTACTTGCCATAGATAGAGTACTGGAGCAAGCAAATAAAACTGGTAACTTCTGTTGTATGGCTCCAATCTCATATTGTGGAAGAAATCGTTCAGCTAAGAATGAAAGGTTTTTATATGTTCTTACCATAGAGATTGACCACCTTATTACAGAAAAGATACCAGGTAAAAGAGATAAGTTCCAAAAGGGTATGCGTAATCTGTTGCACCAATGGGGTTATAACAATACCCCCAGATGGACTAAG
>CAZOVE010000075.1:0-9475 GCA_964583135.1 uncultured Oscillospiraceae bacterium
TTACGGCGGCGAAGGCGCTGCTGAGCTGGCTCAGGTCGTTGTCGAAGCCTGCGAAACCAAGAACGAAGTCAAGTTCCTGTACGATCTGGAGATGCCCCTGCGTCAGCGCGTCGAGCTGATCGCCAAGGAAGTCTACGGCGCCGACGGCGTCGACTGGGCACCTCTGGCCACCGAGAAGGCTCAGCGCTTCGAGTCCGATCCCAAGTACGCTGACTACTGCACCATGATGGTCAAGACCCACCTGTCCCTGTCCGATGATCCCACCAAGAAGGGTGTTCCCACCGGTTGGAGACTGGCTGTCCGTGACATTCTGGAGTACGGCGGTGCCAAGTTCCTGTGCCCCATGGCCGGTACCATCTCCATGATGCCCGGCACCGCTTCCGATCCGGCCTATCGTCGTGTCGATGTCGACACTGAGACCGGCAAGGTCAGCGGCCTGTTCTAATTTCCGTTATCCCCAAGGCACAGGCGAGAATCTGCCTGTGCCTTGCATGGCGTTATAAACACCTCTTTGTCGGGGAGGGTCTTGCCCCCCTGCGATTTGTCGATTAGGAGAATACATATATGGATATGACATTAGAAACCTCTCGCAAGTTTGTGGAGGTTCTGGCTTCCGATGCCCCCGCCCCCGGCGGTGGCGGTGCGGCCGCTTTGGTGGCTGCCATTGGCACCGCTCTGGGCAACATGGTGGGTAGCCTCACCGTTGGCAAGAAAAAGTATGCCGATGTTCAAGATGAGATCCTGGCCCTGAAGGCCAAATGCGATGCTCTGCAAAAGGAGCTGCTGGATCAGGTCGAGGCGGACGAAGTCAATTTCCTGCCTCTGGCCAAGGCTTACGGCATCCCCAAGGATGACCCCACCCGTGACACCGTCATGGAAGAAGCCACCTTGATCGCCTGCTCCACCCCGATGCACATCATGGAGCTGTGTTGCGAAGCCATTGAGTGCATCGCTGTGTTTGCCGCCAAGGGCAGCCGACTGGCCGTCTCCGATGCCGGCTGTGGCGCCGTGATCTGCAAAGCTGCGCTGCAGGCCGCTTCCCTGAACGTCTTTATCAACACCAAGACCCTGAAAAACCGTGAAAAAGCAGAAGCCCTCAACGCTAAGGCCCTCGGCATGATGGCCAAGTACTGCCCCATGGCCGACGAGATCTTCGAATCCGTCAAATCCGGCTTCGGCGTGTAAGACCCCCCTTGTAGAGGCAGGGCTTGCCCCTCCCCTACGACAGATTTCATACAATTTTGGAGGAAAAATCAATGGCCAAAAGATTGCTTGGCAAGGAAGTCAACGAAGCACTGGTGGCTTCCCTGCAAACTCGTACCGCCGCCCTGCGTGAAAAGGGCATCACCCCCACCTTGGGCATCATCCGTCTGGGCGAGAACCCTTCTGACCTTAGCTATGAAAAGGGCGCTACCAAGCGGGCCGAAGAAGTGGGCGTCGCCGTCAAGAATTTTGTTCTTCCTGAGAATGCCACCAAAGAAGAGGTTTTGGCCGTCATCGATCAGGTCAATGCCGACGAGAACATCCACGGTGTCCTCATGTTCCGTCCCCTGCCCAAGCACCTGAAGGCAGATCAGGACGAGATCTGCAACCGTCTTGCACCAGCTAAGGACGTGGACTCCATGACTCATATGTCTAATGCCGGTGTGTTCGAAGGCCAGCCCTTGGGCTATGCTCCCTGCACTCCCGCTGCCTGCATGGAGATTCTGGACTTCTACGGCATCGACTGCAAGGGTAAGACCGCCGTTGTCATCGGTCGCTCTCTGGTGGTGGGTAAGCCTGCTGCCATGATGCTGATGGCCAAGAACGCCACCGTCACCATCTGCCACACCAAGACCGTCAATACCGCTGAAATTTGCCGCAATGCCGACATCATCATCTCCGCTGCCGGTGTGCTGAAGAGCCTGACCAAGGACTATGTCCGCGAGGGTCAGATCGTCATTGACGTTTCCATGAACTGGGATGCCGAAAAGGTCACCGCCCGTGGCAAGGGTGGCATGTCCGGCGATGCCGTCTTCGACGAAGTCGAGCCCATCGTTGAGGCCATCACTCCCGTTCCCGGCGGCGTGGGCGCCGTTACCACCAGCGTCCTGATGAAGCACGTTGTGGAAGCTGCTGAAAAGGTCTAAATCTCATACCCTCTTGCACAACTGACGGATAATAGCGGATCACCGCTGTGGAGTGCAGGAGAAGAAATGCCGACCGTCTGGGCGATCCTGTCTTAGGACGGGATCGCCCTGTTGTTCTACAGATCATTCCTCCAATGAATCACATCCAACGAGGTGTATTATGAAAAAAATCAAAAACCTGCCCGAAAGTGATTTTCTGAAACTGTTCTTCGCCTTTCTGACTGCCTGCTTCCTGATTGCGGCTGTCTGTATGCCCGACCGCAGCACCATGTTCAGCGGTCTTTGGCAGATCGTAAGCAACCCCAGCAAGATCTCCACCAACTACTTCTCCGTGGGTGGTTTCGCCGCTACTTTCCTGAATATGGGTCTGGTTGCCCTGTTCTGCACACTGCTCTATGTCTGCCTTGGCTCTACCGCCAATAACGTGTCCACGCTGGCATTCATTCTGACTCTGGGCTTCTGCTCTTGGGGCATCAACATCGTCAATATGTGGCCCTCCATGCTGGGTGTGCTGCTGTACTGTCTTGTGAAAAAGGAAAAGCCCGGCGCTATGGTCAATGCCATGCTGTTCTCCACCGGTATCGCTCCGCTGATTACCGATCTGATGATCCGCTATCCCCATACCGAAGTGGTTGGTTTCAATCTGCTCGGCGTGGGTCTGGCGCTCGGCGTGGGTCTGCTCATCGGTTTCTTCCTGCCGGCAGGACTTGCTCACTCCCCCAAGGTCCACAAGGGTTTTGACCTGTACTCTGCCGCACTGCCCATCGGCATGATGGCATTTCTCCTGAATGCCACGCTGTTCAAGACCATGGGTCTGGATGTGAATGCACTGAGCGTCGGTGGCAGTATGAGTGTTGCCTCTGCATCCATTGTCAACATTTTCTGCTGCGTGGTTTTCGGTCTGTGCATCGTGTTTGCCTTCCTGTTGGGCTGCAAGCCCAAGGATTACTGGCGGCTACTCAGCGATCCCGCAACTGTCACGAATTTCTCTGCCACTTATGGCAACGCCACCTTCCTGATGAATGTAGGCGTGTACGGTCTGTTCATTCTAGGCTACTACAATCTGATCGGCGCCAGCTTCAATGCTGTTACCTTCGGTATCATCTTCTGTATGCTGGCATGCTGCAATTCCGGTTCCCATCCCGGCAATGTATGGCCCATTATGCTAGGCTATGTGGTGGCATCCGTTGTGTTCGGCTGGCTGTCCCCGTTGGTCGGCGGTAACTTCACGCTGAGCATCAACGCTCAGGCGATCATGGTCGGTCTGTGCTATGCCAACGGTCTGAGCCCCATTGCCGATAAGTATGGTTGGCGGTGCGGCTTCTTGGCTGCTGTGCTGCATTACCTGCTGGTCACCTCTGTTCCTCTGCTCCACGGCGGCTTCTGCCTGTATAACGGCGGCTTCACCGCAGCCCTGATCTGCATGATCCTAGTACCGGAACTGGAGCGTTTCTCCCATACCGCGGAAGAGCGCCACGCTGCTCGCCTCGCCAAAAAGGCTGCCAGAAAAACCCCCACCGCTCAATAACATCCCATCTGCATAACAAAACCGGGAAGGGCAACGCCCTTCCCGGTACTTTTTAATATACATTTTCTTTCAACCAGGTCAACGTGTTGGTCGCATCTTTGGACACATACAACGTCGTATAGGTATAGATGCCATCATCCCATACGATCCCCACGTTGATCGCAACAGAACCGCTTCCCTCATAGAGCAGGATGCTGCCTGTTTTCTCTGCATCCTGCCGCAGCGCATCCTCCAACGCCTTCCGTTGCTCTTGTTCCTCAAGAAGTGCGTGGCCCACAACGGTAATTTCGAAGATCTGCGAAGACAGCGGATCTCCGAGCAGAATATCCGGTTCGGATAGCAATGCCAGCGTCTTTTCCGCCCGAGACGACACCGTCAAAATGCGCGAGGCGTACGAACCGTTCTTCTGTTCGATCACATATTCCACATAAAACAGTGAATCCGCCTCCCATTCTCCGCTAACGCTTCCCGTGACCGCATCCGACCGCAACGCATCCATCATATCCCTGTGGTAGGACTCATGAAGTATCGTTCCGTCGAAGTATATGGCATCGATCCCGTCTACAAAGCTCGTCCAACTCTGATTGCCAGAATCATACCCCAGAATTTGCTCCGGCGAATTGAAGAGTCCGCTCAGGATCTCATAATTCGTGCCATTTTTTGGCGCTGCGTAGGTGCGCTTGACGGTGCGACCATCCTTCAGATGATAGGTAAAGGTCACCCGATAGACATTTTCGTTAGGATGATACATCCGGTCAAGAATGTCCTGATGGGCTGTAATGATCTTTTCGATGTCCTCCTGCGCCGTCTTGGTCACACGCATACGGTTGCCGTACAACACTTCGTCTTCCCATTCACTGTCTTTGAAGTTGGACACCACCACCGACTCCACCTGCTGCGCATCCGGCGTCCATGTCACGATGCCGAATGCATCCACCGACATCAGCCCAAAGCTGCCAAACAGCACCGCCGCCAGCATCACAAAACCGAGCAAAGTCTTCCAGCGAAACACCTTCACCCGGCGCTCCAGCAACATTAGGCTGCCAAAGAAACCAATGACCAAACCCACGATCAGCCAAGGCAGCATACTGTCGCCAATCATTTGATCTCCCACAAGGGCAAATACACCACCCACACAGGCCGTCATGATCACACACGCCACATTTTTGAGCTTTGGGAAGGCCACAAAATCGCCGGCACTTTCCAGTTGCCGCAACCGATACAACACCAGCGCAACGCCCGTCAGCACCACGCCGACGCCACCCATGATGGCAAGGTAACCCCAGCCGCTACCCAGACTCAGATATTGATAGAAAGTTTCCGTATCACCCCATTCGAGGTTGATCTGCGAAGTCGCCTGAAACTGGAAGAATTCCCATTGGAACAGCTCCACTACAGGGCACAACTTGGTAAACGGATGCATATTCAGTATCACGCCGGGCATCACCGGAAGGTAGATAAAGCTGATGACCCAGTAAGCCAGAATGGACACGAAATTGAAGCCCGCATACACCAGTAGCATTGCAAATCGATTGCCGGTCAGTATGGCGCTGAGTACCGCCACTCCATAGAAAAACAAGAATTGCAACGTCACCGCCAACAGCCAATACAGCGCAAGAAACCAGTAATTCTGCAATTGCGTCATCAAAAACAGGGCCACCACTCCATTGGGCACCAAACTAAAGCACAGCGCCGCCGCCGTATGGCTCAGCAGCAAACCTTCCCGGCGCATCGGCACCGTGTGTAGGCTGTAGCACATCCGGGTATTGTACAGATCGCCAAACAGCATCACCGCCACCACACCGGCGTAAATCAAATTTATGATTCCAAAACTCGCCACCAGGCTCGGCATCACATAGTAGGCAAATTTATCATAGTCACCATAACCAATCCCAAACAATACCAGCAACGTACCGATCAGGTATAGCGCCCAGATGGGTGCAAACCGGCTGATGTCTTTCTTAAAGATGGTCAATTTAGAGAACGATGTCCTTGACTTCATAGTTCACACCTCCCAGTTCGTAAATAAAGATCTCCTCCAGCGACAGCGGCAGTACATCGAAATAGACAGGATTGCTCATCCTCGCCTTTGCTTCGACATCCTCTGCGCTGCCACGCACCACCAGCGTTTTCAGCCGACCGGAGCTGCTTTCGTGGAGAATATCCAGCCCTTCCGGCGTTTCTCCCACCATCTGCAACTTGTGGGTGGCACCCTGCATATCCGCCAAGCTGCGCTCCAAGAGCATCTTGCCGTGATCCATAATGCCAACATGATCGCAAATATCTTCCAATTCCCGAAGGTTGTGGGAAGAGATCAATACCGTCGTTTCCCGTGCCGCCACGTCCGACAGGATCAAGTTCCATACCTGCCGACGCATCACCGGATCCAGTCCGTCCACCGGCTCGTCCAAGATCAGCACATCCGGACGGGTGCAAATGGTCAGGTGGAACGCCGCCTGCTTCTGCATACCCTTACTAAAGCGACGAATAGGGCTCTTCTTGGGCAGTTGGAAGACTTCATAGAGCCGATCAAACAGAACCTGATCAAACTCCTTGTAAATACCGGCGTAGAATCGACGCATTTCCTCTAGCGTTGCGGAGGGATAATAGAAGATATCATCCGGAATCGAGCCGATGCGGGCTTTCTGTGTGGGGTTTTCATAGATGGGCATCCCTTCTAGTGTCACATCACCGCTGTCTTGTCGGTAGACACCGGTCAAATGCCGGATCGCCGTACTTTTTCCCGCACCGTTGGGGCCGACAAGACCATAGACAGCACCCCGGGGCACCGTCATCGAAAGCGCATCCAGCGCCTTGAAGCTGCCAAAGGTCTTGGTCACATTTCTCATCTCAAGCATTGTCATTACCTCCTTTTGGGATTCTCTTCATCAGATCCTCCGGACGGATCCCCATCGCCAGAAGTTGCGCCGTCACGTGGTCAAATTCTTTCAACAGCTTCTGCTCCTGCGATTCCTGTGCCTGTGGTACACCGCACACAAAGCTTCCTTTTCCGGGGACGGATGCCACCCATCCCTGCACTTCCAGTTCGCGATAAGCACGTTGGATGGTGTTCGGGTTGATCGTCAGTTGGGTCGCCAACTCCCGAACCGACGGCAGTTTGTCCCCCGTTTGCAGGATACCAGAGCGAATCTGTGCCCGGAAGCCATCACAGATCTGGGTATAGATCGGTCGTGCATCCCGATAATCAAGATGGATCATTTTCCGTTTCCTCCTTATCCGTACTAACTGTACTAGTACGGTTAGTATAACAGTTCATACAGTTTCTGTCAAGGGGGAATCAAAAATTTTCTTTTCCCCAACGACCATATGAATGCGACACAGGAAATCCCATTTGAAAATTCACAAACAGGCTATGATTTTTTTAATTTCTATGCTATAATGGGTAAAATTGGTTTGGTATGACCATTTTTCAAAATGCATTCGACAAGGGAGAATCCTATGGGACTTTTTACGAAATTATTCGGCACGCGCAGCCAGCGAGAGATCAAAAAGATCCAACCCACCGTAGATAAAATACTGGCTCTGGAAAGTGCGTATGCCGCCCTTTCCGAAGAAGCTCTGAAGGCAAAGACTGCCGAGTTTAAGGACCGCTACGCCCAAGGCGAAACGTTGGATGAGCTGCTGCCGGAGGCTTTCGCCGCCATCCGGGAAGCCGCTTGGCGTGTATTGGGCATGAAGCCCTATCCTGTGCAGCTCATCGGCGGTATCATCCTGCATCAGGGCCGCATCGCCGAAATGAAGACCGGCGAAGGCAAGACTCTGGTGGCCATCCTGCCCTGTTACCTCAACGCCTTGACCGGGCTGGGTGTCCATGTGGTCACTGTTAACGAATATCTGGCCAAGCGTGACTCCGAGTGGATGGGTAAGGTCTATCGCTACATGGGGCTGACCGTGGGACTGATCATTCCCGGTATGAACAGCGATCAGCGCCGTGCCAGTTACGCCGCAGACATTACCTACTGCACCAATAACGAACTGGGATTTGATTATCTTCGTGACAACATGGCTCTGTACAAAAAAGACCTTGTGCAGCGAGGTCACTATTTTGCCATCGTCGACGAAGTTGACTCCATCCTCATTGACGAAGCAAGAACCCCCCTGATCATCTCTGGCAAGGGCGAAGAATCCAGTAAGCTCTACGAGATGGCAGACTATTTCGTATCCACCCTGCGGCGGCAGGTCTTCTCTCGCACGGAGGACAAGGAAGTACAGGATGATTACGACTGCGACTACTTCGTGGACGAAAAAAGCCGCACCGTATCCTTGACTGCCAGCGGTATCGCCAAAGCGGAGCGCTATTTCGGCGTCGAAAACCTCTCGGACATGGAAAACACCACCCTCGCCCATCACATCAACCAAGCCATGCGCGCCCGGGGACTGATGAAGCGGGACATCGATTATGTGGTCAAGGATGGTCAAATCATCATCGTCGACGAGTTCACCGGCCGTCTGATGTACGGCCGCCGCTATAACGAAGGCCTGCATCAGGCCATCGAAGCCAAAGAAGGCGTCACCGTTGCCAGTGAAAGTAAAACTCTTGCCACCATCACCTTCCAGAATTTCTTCCGCCTGTACACCAAACTCTCCGGCATGACCGGTACTGCCCTGACGGAAGAAGAGGAATTCGCCTCCATTTACCGGCTGGATGTGGTGGAGATCCCCACCAACAAGCCCATTGCCCGTCAGGATCACCCCGATGTGGTCTACAAGACGGAAGCCGGTAAGTACCGGGCCATCGTGCAGCAGGTCATCGCCTGCCACGCCAAGGGGCAACCGGTGCTAGTGGGTACCATCTCCATTGAAAAGAGCGAGATCCTCTCCAAACTCCTGAAGCGAGAAGGCATCCGCCACAACGTCCTCAATGCCAAATATCACGAGCAGGAAGCGCAAATCGTGGCGCAGGCCGGTCAATTTGGTGCCGTCACCATCGCAACCAACATGGCAGGCCGTGGTACCGACATCGTACTGGGCGGTAATGCGGAATTTTTGGCCAAAAACGAGTTGCGCAAGAGTGATGTGCCGGAGCAGCTTCTTGCAGAAGCCGACTCCTACGCCGAAACCAGCGACCCCGAAGTTCTGGCCATCCGTGAAAAATACGCCCATCTGCTGGAGCATTTTAAGGCTTCCATCGCCGACGAAGCCGAGAAGGTACGTCTGTGTGGCGGTCTATTCATCATCGGCACCGAGCGTCACGAATCTCGCCGAATCGACAATCAGCTTCGGGGCCGTTCCGGTCGTCAGGGTGACCCCGGTGAGAGCCGCTTCTATCTGAGCCTGCAGGATGATCTGATGCGCCTGTTCTCCTCGGATCGCATCATGACCATGATGGACACCCTCGGACTGGATGAGGATACCCCTATCGATGCTAAGATCCTCTCCGGCGCTGTGGAAAATGCTCAGAAAAATGTAGAAAGCCGCCATTTCCGCTCCAGAAAGAGTGTTTTGGAATATGATAACGTGATGAACACCCAGCGTGAGGTCATCTACGCCCAGCGCCAGAAGGTGCTCGACGGCGAGGATCTGCGAGAAAATATCCTGACCATGCTGCGTGGTGTGCTGGAGGGCTATGATGCCGAGGGGCTACGCCGCTTTGAGGGAGTTTTCTACCCCAAGGGCAGCGTCAGCGACGATGTGGATGTGGATGCGCTGTATGCGCTGGCAGTACAGACCTATGAGCACAAGGAAAACACCATCACCCCCACCCTGATGCGGGAGCTGGAGCGTGTGGTCATGCTGCGAGTCGTGGACGAATACTGGATGGACAACATCGATGCCATGGATGACCTGAAGCAGGGCA
>CAZOVE010000076.1:0-9359 GCA_964583135.1 uncultured Oscillospiraceae bacterium
CGATTATTTTGGGTATAAAAACAGGAAAACCGCTAGAGACTCTAGCGGTTTTCGGGTTGCAGTCATTTAGACCACACGTTTTGGCAGAGGATGAGGGATTCGAACCCCCGCAAACGGAGTCAGAGTCCGGTGTGCTACCGTTACACAAATCCTCTATGTTGCGGACAACACGGTTATTATACAGCCTTTTCCAAAAAAGTCAAGCCTTTTTTTCAAACTCCAAAAAGTTTTTGAGACTGGCAACAGGGGGAGCGTGTTCTCTCCCCTGCTGTATTGTATCCTGAATGTTGATGGCTTATACAATCGGTTTCAGTGCGCTAAGGCTTTGTACGCCGAGTGTCAGCACATTCTGTATCCCATCGCCACCACAGAAGGCATGATCCGCCCAGATATATCCGTTTTTCTTCCGCTTTGACACTTTCCAGAAACCATGGGGGTGTTCTTCGCTGGTATGTCCCGGTACCAGATCCAACAGAATCCGGATGCCCTGTAGATCTCCAATGCTATCGAGGATAGATCTTATAAAATACCGCATCATGTAATCAACTTGCGGCCGGCATTATTCCTTCATTTCCCAAGGGAAAGGTTTCCCTGTGAGGACGTTTTCTTTGATATATAGGAACGTAGCTTCTTCTCCCTTGTCCCGGAGCATCGTTAGGATGTATTCCAGTTCCTGTTTGGTCTTCTCATGCATCAGAAGGCGTTCTTTACTTTTCAGATAATATTCCAATGCCGAGCCGGACGTGTATTTTTCTCCCTGATAGACCATACAAGCAGCCCGACGATCCATGACCATCTCCGCCAAATATTTTCGTGGCATGGGTACCGCTTCATAACGTTTTGTCAACGGGTGCATATCCGTCCAGTATTCCCAATGGTGGCGATTACGCCCCTTGTGGTGCATCCATGCTTCGGAATAGCCTTTTTCATCCCGCTCTGCTGCATTGGGACTACGATTTCCCTGATAGAGTCTTGCGCCTACCAGAAATTCCGTCGGTGCGTACTTCGACAGGTCGTGTACCAACCCCTGCCAATACAGCCCGATGCGAAAGCATCCCTGCCGCACCAGCCAGCGATGCCGGGTGATGGTCACAAAATGCTTCCAAACTTTCAAATGCTTCACCCTTTCACCAAAACAGTCAATAATGCGTACATCAGCGGAATCGAGATCACCGCAGCACCATGCGATATCATCGCCATAGCTGCGCCCGGCTTTGTATCCCGTCCATAAGCGGCTGGAATCACCACCGAATTCAGCCCCAATGCTGCGCCGAAGGCCACCAAAACCATGGTCATCACCTGCATCGATGCGTCCAACAGTCGCACCACCAACAACAGCACCGCCGGCAGCACCGTTAGCCGCAGCGCCGTCATGGCGTACACCTTGCGATCTGCCAACAACTCTCTTAGGTCATAGCCACCAATAATGAAGCCCGTAAGGATCATAGCTACAGGGCCCATGCAATTGGACAAACTGTTGAGCGTGTTGACTGCAAAGGCAGGGATCCAATCCGCCAGACCGGTCAATCCTAGTACCGCACCTACAAACAGTCCGATCATCACCGGACTCATCAGCCGCTTCAGGGGGCTCACCTTCTCTCCCTCCGGCGGGACCATCTGTCCCATACCCCACGCAAATGCCAAGCAATTCACCGGCAAAGTAAACAGCAGATACGGATACAAATACTCTTGCCCCAAAATCTGCGGCACCAACGAATTACCCAAAAAGCCAAAATTGGCAAATACCAATGCGTAGCGGTACACGCCCCGATTGTTGCCGTCCCGAGAGAAGATGTTGCTCAGCGGTATGCCCATCAGCATACTCACCACAAGGCAGACGATGCTGTACAAAATGTAGCTGTAGTTCGCCCGCAACGATTCTACCGTGCAATAGGTCATAAACGTAACCAATACCTGTGCCGGCATAAACACATAATTTTCCACTTTTGACAGCACCGTTCCGGTGTTGTCCGGTGCGATCCCAGATTTTCTTAAAACATAACCGATGAGGATGCAAAAAAACATCACCAGCATCGGATTCAACGTAGCAATAAAAGCTTCAAGCAACGCAAACACTTCCTTTTCTTTCTCAAAATTTTACCACGAAGTACATCAGAAGTCAACGCATGGGCACCGGGAAATACGATCGATCCTCCTAAGGTGAAATATAAAAAATCGAACCCTCAGGGCTGATGCCCTGAGGGTCGTTTGGAGATCACGATTTCTTCTTACGCAGGAAATAAACAGCCACTACGGCAACACCAACCACGATCGCACCAACGATATATGGCGTAATCGGGGAGGTAGATTGCTCTGCCGTTTTGGTGGCCTGCTGATACAAGCTCTCCACCAAGCGGGAAGTTTCCTCAGACAAATAGGCATAGGAAGTGCCATGGCTCAGTACATCCTCATCCGGATAGACGATGGGGCTTTCCGCCAAATACTCTTCCATATAGTCCTTTGCCTCTGAAATGGGCGAGGCGTAGCAAATATAGTCCATATTGGCGCCGGAAATCTCCGGATCGCACAAGAAATTGATGAACAGTTCCGCTGCTTCCTTCTCCTGACAACAGTAGGGAATGCACATGGCATCCGTGAACAGGTTGAATCCCTGCTGCTCCGGCAAATAGAACGCCAGATCCGGATTTTCCTCCATCATCAGCATACAGTCACCGGCATAGTATGCGGCAATGTATGCTTCTTCATTTTGCATGGTGGCATAGATCTGATCCATGACATACTGCTGCACCAGTGGGCGCTGCTGTGCTAGCTTGGCAGCGCAGGCCTGCAGCTCGGATACGTCCATGGTGTTCACATCGTAACCGAGCAGATACTGGGCAATACCAAAAGCATCCCGGGAATTGTCAATCATCAAGATCTTTCCGGCATACTTCTCGTTCCACATCAGTTCCCAACCGGTAACATCCGCTTCATCCACATACTTCGTGTTGTACAGGATACCCACAGTACCCCATGTGTAGGGAACAGAATACTTGTTTTCAGGATCGTAGTCCGGATTCTTGAACTGTTCGTCCACGTAAGCAAAATTGGGGATATTGTCGAAATTCAATTCCAACAACATATCCTCAGCGATCATCCGATCGATCATATAGTCCGACGGAATGATGACGTCCACAGTAATGCCGCCACTGGCCAACTTGGTGTAAAGCACCTCGTTGGACTCATATTCCGACATACGAACGTCAATGTTTGGATACCGGCGCTCGAACTCCGCCACCAAGTCCATGGTGTCGTCGCTGCCGTCAGCCATGTTCATGCCCCAGTTGTAGACATTGAGCGTGATCTTTTCCTGACGATTTCCAAAAATCAGGAATCCGCAGCCAACGATCAAGCATACTGCCGTCACCGCAGCGGCACAACGCCGCAGAATGACCACAGTCTTGGAAGGGCTCTTTTTATTCTTGCGCTTGTCGGAGCGCAACTGCAACAGATTCACGGTCAGCATCAGCACAAAGATCAATCCAAAGAGCAATGTGAACATGGCGTAGACCTTGGGCTGGATGGGCTTTTTGGTGTAGGTATAGATCTCGACAGGCAAGGTTACAAAATCAGAGCCTGTTACAAAATAGCTGATGACGAAATCGTCCAAGCTCATGGTAAAGGCCATAATGCCACCGGCAAGGATACCGGGCATGATCTCATGGAGCGTCACCTTGAAGAAAGCATGAATGGGTGTGCATCCCAAGTCCATCGCAGCATCTGTCAGAGCAGGATTCATCTGCTGCAATTTTGGCATAACGTTCAGGATCACATAAGGCAAACCGAAGGTCACATGCGCCAGCAGAAGCGTCCAAAAATTCAAACTCTCTCGCTGACCGAACAACCCACTACCCACAAAAACAAACAACAACGACAAGCTGACACCGGTAACGATATCTGGGTTGGTCATGGGGATATTAGTCATACTCATGACTACCTTGCGCATTTTCGGCTTCATGCTGTAAATGCCCACAGCCGCCAGCGTGCCGAAAGTAATGCAAATACCGGTTGACAGCAGGGCAATCAGGATAGAATTGCCCAGCAGCCCCAGCAGCTCTTCATCACGAAACAACTCCGCATACTGATTGAGGGTGAAACCTTCGAATTTGGTGATATCCTTGCCGGTGTTGAAGGATGCTACGATCAGCACCGCCATGGGGATATACAAAAACACGAACATCAGGATCGTCAGGATACGGTTGGCTTTTTTCATACCACCACCCCTTCCTCATCACCGCCAAAGCGGTTCATGATGCCGGTGCAGACAAACACCAAAAGCATCAGCACTAGGCTCAAGGCTGCGCCCAAATTCGGATTATTGCCCTGCTTAAAGAGCCGCTCGATCAAGTCACCTATGAGCACCGTATCTGTACCACCCAACTTCAGAGAAATATAGAAGGTGGATACCGCCGGTACAAACACCATGGTGATACCGCTGAGAATTCCGGGCATGGAAAGGGGTAACACAACACGAATAAACGTCTGTGTAGGAGTACAACCTAGATCCTCCGCAGCCTCAATCAGCCGATGATCGATTTTCACAATAATGGCATACAACGGCAAAATCATATACGGCAGGTAGTTATACACCATGCCCAACACCACCGCTCCCGGCGTGCGGATCAACTGCAAGCGCCCGATCCCGATGGCTTCCAGAATATTATTGATGATGCCGGTGTCCTGCAACAGGCCCACCCACGCCAGCGTACGTAGCAAAAAGCTCATACACATGGGCAGCATCACCAGCATATACAGGATCTTCTGCTTCACTTCGCCCTGATGAGCGATGTAATACGCCACCGGATAGCCCAGCAGCAAACAAATCAGCGCAGAAACCAGCGCATAGCCGATAGACTCCCCCAGCGCCGGCAGATACACGGAAAGATTACTCAGATTGTTCAGCGTAAATTCTCCCGTATCCGGGTCCGTCAGGGCATAGTAACCCACAACGCACAGTGGGATCAGCGTAAACACCACCATAAAGATGATGTATGGTACGCTCAAAAGAACAGCCTTATTCTTCCTCATCGTCGGCATCCTCCGTCAGCTCGTCATACTCCGCAGAATAAGAGCTGTAATCGCCAAACATACCGGAATACTCACTCTTATGCATGATGTGAATATCTTCCGGGTTCAAACGAATGCCGATGGTAGAGCCTACCGCATGGAAATCCGTCGTCTGGATCAACCACTTGAAGCCCTTAAATTCGACGATGATATCATAGTTCAGGCCCTTAAAAGTAACACTTGTGACATTGCCCACCAGATGGCCTTGATCCGGCGCCACGATGTCGATATCTTCAGGACGGATGACCACGTCTACACTCTCGTTGGGCTCAAAGCCTTTGTCTACGCACTCAAATACCCGTCCGAAGAAACGGACCTTGTAATCTGACAGCATCACGCCGTCGAGAATGTTGCTTTCGCCGATAAAGTCCGCCACGAAAGCATTTTTAGGCTCATTATATATATCCTCTGGTTTTCCGATCTGCTGGATGCGACCTTTGTCCATTACCACCACGGTGTCAGACATAGACAGCGCCTCTTCCTGATCGTGGGTCACGTAAATAAAGGTGATGCCCGTCGCCTGTTGGATCCGCTTGAGTTCGATCTGCATATCCTTACGCAGGCGCAGATCCAAAGCTCCAAGAGGTTCATCCAGCAGTAGCACCTTCGGCTCATTGACCAGTGCTCTAGCAATCGCGACACGCTGCTGCTGACCGCCGGACAATGCGTCAATGCGTCGATGACCGTAGCCTTTCAGACTCACGATCTCCAGCATTCGGTTGACACGTTCGGTGATCTCTTCCTTGGGCACCTTTGCCACACGCAGACCGAAAGCGATGTTGTCAAAAACATTCAAATGCGGAAACAGGGCATATCGCTGAAACACCGTGTTGATCTGTCGCTTGTATGGAGGTACATCGTTGATCACCTGACCGTCAAAGATCACAGTGCCTGTCGTGGGTGTCAAGAAGCCGCCAATGATCCGCAAAGTGGTGGTTTTACCACAACCGGAAGGACCGAGTAGGGTTAAAAATTCTTGATCGTTAATATAGAGATTGATGGCGTCGAGAATACGCTCCCCGTCGAACTCCATGGTAAGGTCCCGGAGTCTGATGAGTTCCTTGGACATTATCCTCCCCCGTTTCTGTAGAGTTTTCGTCAAATTATGACAAGTATACATATACTCTAAATCAACACTTTTGTCAATCATTTTGCCACCATTCGGACGGATTTATTTTTGGAGTTTGTACTTTTGCGGCGGAGTATTGTGCGCAACCCAAAAGCCTGCACCGGCATAGAAGCTCTCTCCGACAAAAACAGTCAAACAGTTTACAATTCTGCCCTTTACATCCCATCCGTTCCATGATAAAATAGTCAGCACCAAAAGGAGGCGATATGGTGTTTGATTTTTTTAGCGAACTGAAAAAATTCTTCCGCAAAGGTGACATGGTCCTACTGCTGTTGTGCCTGTTCACCTCCGCATTCGGCACCCTGATCGTCGCCAGCACCAATAATTATCGTGGTTTTACCCAGTATGTGGTGATACAGCTTGTTGCGATTGGTCTGGGATTGTTCTCTTTCGCCGTTGTCTCCTCCATCGATGCGGAATTTTTCCATGAACACCGGGTGCTGTTTGTGTTTCTCAGCATTGGTCTGATCCTGATGCTGATCCCCTTTGGTATCGACCACAATACCGGTAATTACAGTTGGCTGGATCTTCCCCTGATCCCCATCGATATTATGCCGGCGGAAATCTGCAAGATCTGCTATATTTTGATCTTTGCATCCGTTATGGCATCGCATCAAAACCGCATCAATCACGTTTTCTCTATTGGTCATATGGTCGCTCATCTGATCGTGATCGCCGCTTTGAACCTATATATTTCCAAAGATTTGGGCGTCACCCTGATTTTTGCCTTCATTTTCGTCGGCATGGCCATCTGCAGTGGCATCAAGTGGTACTGGTGGCTCTTTGGCGGTTGTCTGGGTGCCGTCGTAGGTCCTATCGCATGGAAACAGATAAGCGAAAAACAGCGAAATCGTATTCTCTATGTATTCCAGCCGGAAATCATTGACCCAACCGGTCTGAACGAAGGTTGGCATACCACTCAGAGCCTGAAATCTCTTACCGGCGGTGGACTGTTTGGGCAAGGATTATTTAATGGCAACCGCACCCAAATTGGTGCCCTAAATGCCCAGCATACCGATTTCATTTTCTCCGCCATTGGCGAAGAACTGGGTTTTTTCGGTTGTTTGCTGGTCATGATCCTGCTTTTGGCCATTGTGGCACGCTGCTTCTGGGTCGGCTGTCAAAGTCCGGATTATATGCGACGGATGATCTGCTTTGGTGCGGCTTCTTCCCTTCTGTTCCAAATCGTATTGAACATCGGTATGTGCATAGGCGTTTTGCCGGTTATCGGATTGACTTTGCCGCTATTTAGTTACGGTGGCAGTTCCGTAGTAACAACTTATGCCATGCTAGGATTGGTTTCTGGCGTATATGCGCGACCATCCAAGCCCAGTCACGAGCGCTACATCCGTACACCCAGGTAAATCGCTCCCCCGGAGGAAACACTTCGGGGGAGTTTTGACGCCCTTTGCATCGAAAGCATAGTCATATTGCGCAAATTACAGGGGCTATATTAGTCTTTTCGCCCTCTTGCATTTTCGGGTGAATCGTTTATAATAAACTTATCATACTATGCAAAGGAGCAACCCCAATGAAAGCATTCATGGACAAAGATTTCATTCTGGAAACTGCCACCGCACAGCACCTTTACCACGATTACGCCAAGCATCTGCCGTTAGCCGATTATCACTGTCACCTCAACCCTCGTGAGATTTACGAAGACCGTCGCTTCAACAATCTGGCGGAAGTATGGCTGGGCGGCTTACAGCCGGACGGTAGCTATGCCGGCGATCACTATAAGTGGCGTGTTATGCGCTCGAACGGTGTGGAGGAAACCTTCGTCACCGGTCGTGTGGATCCCTTTGAAAAGTTTTTGAAGTTCGTCGAGGCTCTGGAAATGGCCATCGGCAACCCCATGTATCACTGGTGCCATCTGGAACTGCAGCAATTCTTCGGTGTCACCGAACCTCTGACCACTCAGAGCGCTAAGCGCATCTGGGATCACTGCAACAATTTGTTGCAAAATGATCCGGATATGACCGCCCGCGGCCTCATTCGTAAGGCCAATGTAGCTTTCATCGGCACTACGGACGATCCCATCGACACCTTGCAATGGCACGAGAAGATTGCCGCCGATCCCACTATTTCTGTGGTTGTCGGTCCTTCCTATCGTCCCGACAAGGCTATCAACATCCACAAGGGTGGCTGGCATGAATACATGCAGGCTCTGGCCGCTAGCGTGGGCAAGGAAAATCTTCCCACCATGCAGGATGTTCTGGACGCTCTGGTGGAGCGGCTTGAATTCTTCAAAGCCCATGGCTGTAAAGCTTCCGACCACGGTCTAGACTATGTACCCTATGTTTCCTATACCGTGGAGCAAGCGGA
Organism: uncultured Oscillospiraceae bacterium; assembly: GCA_964583135.1. GTDB lineage: Bacteria > Bacillota > Clostridia > Oscillospirales > Oscillospiraceae > Faecousia. The sequence goes on from CAZOVE010000076.1 coordinate 8,522, forward strand.
TGCCGTCTACCAGAAGGCACTGCGGGGTGAAAAGCTGAGCACCGAGGAAATCGACGGCTACCAGACTGTCATCATGATGTGCTTAGGCAAAGCCTATCACCGACTGGACATTGCTATGCAGCTACACTACTCCTGCCTACGCAACAACAATGCCCGCATTTTCAAGAGCGAAGGTCCCGATACCGGCGTGGACTCTATTGCGCAGAATACCTGTGGCGATGCCATCGCCCAGTACCTGAGCGCACTGGATGAAACCGGCGAATGCCCCAAGACCATCCTCTACTCCCTGAACCCCGCAGACAATGCCCAGTTGGGTACCCTAATCGGATGCTTCCAAGGCCCAGAGGTTCCCGGCAAGATCCAACACGGCTCTGCTTGGTGGTTTAACGATCATAAGGTTGGCATGGAGGAGCAGATGAAAACTCTGGCAAGCTTGGGCCTGCTGGGCAATTTCATCGGCATGCTGACTGACTCCCGCAGCTTCCTGAGCTATGCACGGCATGATTATTTCCGCCGCATTATGTGCAACCTCATCGGTAATTGGGTGGAAAGCGGCGAATATCCCAACATTGATGCATCCCTGAAAAAGTTGGTGGAGGGCATCAGCTTCTACAACGCAAAGCGTTACTTTGACCTGTAATGCAGTCTCCCCCGGTGTCTTCGCACACCGGGGGAATCCATGGCATCGGAGGGAATAGCCAATTTTTTACGTTTCTGAAAAAAACTATTGCAAAATGAAAACGGATATGCTATAATCCCGAAAGTGTCCGATGCTGACACCGTCATATTGGGATGTCGCCAAGCGGTAAGGCACCAGACTTTGACTCTGGCATTCGTA
>CAZOVE010000077.1:0-8950 GCA_964583135.1 uncultured Oscillospiraceae bacterium
TTTCCTTGACGCGAATTTCAGACATTGTTTTCCCTCCCTCCGATGGCATCCGGCTCGATCCTGGATGCTTTCAGGGCCTGTTTTCACTCAGGCTAGAGTATTATACGCCGAGAATTAACAAATGTCAAGTGAAAATTACTATTTTCTCAAAAAAGTTTCTCATCTGGATCATGATATCAAAGCCAGTATCTCGAGTAACAAAAACCTTTTCCAGACAAGATTCTCCCCTCTTCGGGCATACTATCACCGAAAGGAGTGAAAATTATGAAACTGACCGGACTTGCTGTTTCCATGGGGCTTGGTCTTGCCGTCGGCACCGTCGCAGCTATGATGCTACCAAAAAACTGCACCGCCAGAAAAGCTGCGGAAAAAGCAGCCAACGTCGTTGAAGACGCAGCATACACCGCAAAACAAAAGATCAACGACAAACTCGACGCCATGTAAAAGTCGCCCGGCAGGCAGATGCCTGCCGGGCAAAATCACAAGTTCTGACACTTAATCTTATTGAATCTCAAGTTTCACAGCTTCATTCACCACTGTAATATGGATCGCAGAAATCGGCTTCTCAAAGGAGTCAATGATGCATTCGCTGATGGGATCTTCCAACTCTTTCTGAATGGTACGCCGCAGATTACGGGCACCGTAGGTCACAGAGTAAGCCTTCTTCACTAGCAAAAGACGCAGGGAATCATCCCATGTCACCGACAAGCCACGCTCAGCGAGGCTGTCTTTCAGCTCTGTGAGCATAATATCCGCAATACCAAGGAAATTTTCCTCCGTCAGGTGGTTAAAGGTGATGATCTCGTCGACGCGGTTAATGAATTCTGGTCGCAGGAAATCTCTCAGGGCCTTCATGGTCTTTTCCCGAACCATATCGCCGTCACTTCTGCCAAATCCCATGCCACCGACTCTACCTTCACTACCGGCATTGGTAGTCATCACGATGACAGCGTTTTCAAAATTCACCACTCTGCCCTGCGCATCGGTAATGCGTCCATCATCAAGTACCTGCAGCAGCACATTCAACACATCCGGGTGGGCTTTTTCGATCTCATCGAAGAGAACCACACAATAGGGTCTGCGACGAATCTTTTCGGTGAGTTGTCCGGCTTCGTCATAACCCACATAGCCGGGAGGAGAACCAATGAGTTTGGAAACGGTATGCTTTTCCATATATTCCGACATATCAAGACGGATCAAGCTATCCACGCTGTCAAATAGATCGTCCGCCAGTCGCTTTACCAATTCCGTCTTACCAACGCCGGTAGGTCCTGCAAAGATAAAGGAAACCGGTCTCTTTTTAGCCGAAATACCCACTCTATGCCGGCGAATTGCCCGAGCAACCGCATCAACAGCCTCGTCTTGGCCAACGATATGCTCCAGAAGCCGACCCTTCAATCCACTGATCTGTTGATATTCCTGTGCTTTGATTTTGGATGCCGGAATTTTGGTCCAGAGTTCAATGATCCGCGCCAGATTCTCAATCGTCACTGCGGGCGCAGGAATTTTTTCCAACTCTTCGATCTTCGCAGCCAATTGCAGTAGCTTGCTGCGCACATGAGCAAGACGTTCGTAATTCTGATTCTCCGTCTGCTCACCCAGCATCCGCAGCTCCAGCTCATAATCATCCCGCTCTTTTTTCAGTTCACTCAGTTCAGAGATCTCTCTGCACCGCAGATTTACATCAGAACAAGCCTCATCCAACAGGTCAATGGCCTTATCCGGCAAAAAACGATCGGTAATATAACGCTCCGATAAGATGACACATTGACGCGCGATTTCAGGTGAGATCTGTACGCCGTGGAACTGAGCATAAGCTTTGGCGATTCCCTGCATAATCTGCACAGCCTCCTCCAAAGATGGCTCTGCCACCGATACAGGCTGAAAACGTCGCTCAAGTGCTGCATCTTTTTCAATAAACTTGCGATACTCCGCATAGGTGGTGGCACCGATCACCTGAATTTCACCGCGTGACAGCGCAGGTTTTAGGATATTGGCAGCATTCATACTACCCTCGGCATCGCCGGCGCCTACCAGATTGTGGACTTCGTCAATGACCAGAATGATATTACCGCACTCCTTGATCTCTGCGATCAGGCTCTTCATCCGACTTTCAAATTGGCCACGGAACTGAGTACCAGCCACCAAAGCCGTCAGATCTAGCAGGAACACTTCTTTGTCCCTGAGCTTAAAGGGCACATCACCGTTTGCAATACGTTGGGCAAGCCCCTCAGCAATGGCGGTCTTACCAACGCCGGGTTCTCCGATCAAGCATGGATTATTCTTCTGACGACGGTTCAGAATCTGAATCACCCGTTCCGTCTCCACATCACGGCCAATGACACGGTCCAGCTTTCCGGCCCGCGCACGACCAGTCAGGTCCATGCAGTAGCTGTCAAGAAATTTATGCTTCTTAGCTTTTTTACGGGGATGTTCGCCGTCAGAAGACTTCTCCTGATGCTCCGGCGGGTCTGGAATGGGTGCTGGCATCGAAGGTGAATCTGCGGTGTTAAATAGTTGATTCAGCAGAGGAAAAGTAGCGGTCTGGGAATCCATATCATCCTCATCATGATCTCCGCTGTCGATTTGTGCAAACATGGAGCTCATTTCATCGCTAAGGTTATCCAGCTCTTCATCGGAAAAACCCATCTGCTTCACCGCATCATTTATTTGCGGAATGCCCAAAGAACGGGCACAACGCAGGCAATAGCCTTCATTCATACTCACGCCGTTTTCCATCCGTGTGATGAATACAACAGCGATATTTTTCTTACATTTCGTGCAAAGTTTGGGTTGCATAGTCAGTCACTCCTTACGTTAAGGAAATCAGTCAAAAAACAGGTCGATGGGGCGTACATTCAAATTTTTCAATACCGTCATCGTACCACAGATGCGTCATATAAAGTCCGCCCGGCGGTACAGTCGGTCCAGCAGCGGTTCGATTGCCGGAATCAAGAATCGCACCAATTTCTTCGGGACGAATCTTTCCTTCTGCAGCATATACCACAGTACCGGCCATCGCTCGCGCCATATTATACAAGAATCCGTTGGCGCACACCCGCAGGGCAATAATGTCTCCATCCCGTTCCACATCGTAATAATATACAGTACGAACGGTGGATTTGACATCCGTGCCAACACTACGTACCGCCGCAAAATCATGGGTACCCACAAATTGCTCTGCGGCAGCCTGCATCACATTCTCATCTAAATGCTTGGGGTAAAACCAAGCACGATTCACGTAGAACGGATCCTTCAACCGAGAATTGTAGATCAAATAGGTATATTCCTTGCGAACGCAGGAACCAATCGCATTGAAGTTTTCGTGTACTTCAAAAGCATTCGTTACTACAATATCCTGTGGCAGATGGGTATTGAGTGCATAGGGCAGTCGGTCGCAGGGTATGGTAGAGCTCGTACGGAAATTGGCAACGTAGCACTTAGCGTGTACACCTGCATCAGTCCTGCCGCAGCCTGTGACATGAGTCTTATGCCCCACGATCATCTCAATGGCCTTTTCAATTGTATCCTGCACTGTCGGCAAATTCCGCTGCATCTGCCAGCCGTGATAATGGGTGCCCAAATAAGTTATAAATAGAACAATGTTTCGCATAGAGTTTCCTCTCTTGTGGTTCAGTCCTGCGTTGGCTCATTTTGAAGCACAAAGTCACAAACCTAAGCTACGTAGCACAAAAATACCGACCAACAACAATGCACCCAATGCGAATGTCACAAAATCATTACGTGCATAATGTAGCAGCTTCATCTTTGTTCTACCATCTCCGCCTTGATAGCAACGGCATTCCATGGCAGTCGCCAGTTCATCTGCTCGACGGAAAGCACTGATAAATAGCGGTACTAAAATCGGAATCATTGCTTTCACCCGATCTAATAGTTTTCCGGTCTCAAAATCGGCACCACGAGCCTTTTGAGCAGACATGATCTTGTCCGTTTCCTCAATCAGGGTCGGAATAAACCGCAGTGCAATGCACATCATCATGCTCAATTCATGGACAGGTACCTTGATCGCCTTCAGCGGCGACATCAAAGATTCCAATCCATCCGTCAGCGCAATAGGTGATGTTGTATAAGTCAGCAAGAATGTACCTGCAATCAGCATTAAGATCCGCGCCACCATCTCAACAGCGCGTAACAGCCCCTCCAGCGTCAGTGTGATGCCCAAAAAGGACACCAAGACCGTCTCACCGCCGGAGAAAAACAAATTCAGGATACCGGTAAAAATCAGAATAAACACAAGTGGCTTCAGTCCTCGCACAAATGCCTTTGCGGGAATGCCGGACACCGCAATGCTGCTAAGCAAAAATAACAGCATCAGACCGTAGCCTGGCAAATTGCCAGCACTGAACAACGCTACAATGTAAACCACCAACATGATGAGTTTCGTTCGGGGATCTAGCCGATGGATCACAGAATTTCCCGGGAAAAATTGACCGAGGGTAATGTCTTTAAGCATTCCCATCCTCCCCTCTCAACTGCTGCATCGCAGCGACCGCCTGCTCCATGGTATACACCACGGGTACGTTCAACCCCATGGCTCTCAGCCGCAAAAAAACCTTTGTCAGCTCGGGAATATCCAAACCCATATCCATCAGTTCTTGTGTGTGCTGCTCGGTGAAGATCTCATCCGGCGTACCGTCCATCGCCTTTTTCGAATGGCACAGTACAATGAGTCGATCCGTCAATCTAGCCACATCATTCATAGAGTGGCTTACCATGATGATCGTAGCATTCTTTGCTTTTCGATAGTTTTCGATGTTCTGCAGGATCTCTTCTCTGCCTGCCGGATCCAATCCGGCTGTCGGCTCATCCAAAATCAGGATTTCCGGTTCCATTGCAATAACGCCTGCAATGGCAACACGTCGTTTCTGTCCACCGGACAGATCAAAGGGAGATACCGAAAGCTGCTCCAAGGTCAATCCAACCAACGCCGCCGCTTCATGCACGCGACGATCGATCTCTTCCTTGTCGAGTCCCATATTTTTAGGTCCGAAGGCGATATCTTTGTATACAGTTTCCTCAAATAGCTGATATTCCGGGTACTGAAACACAAGGCCCACCCGAAAGCGCGTCTGCCTTGTGATCTTCTTATCGGAATGGATGTCTACACCGTCAAGCAGAATCGTGCCCTCATCCGGTTTGAGCAATCCATTCAGATGCTGCATCAGTGTCGATTTTCCGGAACCGGTGTGACCAATGATTCCGATAAATTCGCCACGTTCGACATAAAACGACACATTATCCAACGCCTTATGTTCAAAGGGCGTACCTGCGCTGTAGGTATGTGTCAAGTTCTTAACCTCTAAAAAAGGTGCCAAATTACTTCCTCCTGAGTGGTCAGATCTTTACCGCATTGTAAAGTACCTGCGCACATTCGTCACAGTTAAGTTTATCCAGCGGCAAATCAAAGCCGCATTGATTCAATGTCCAGCACAGTTCCACTGCTTCCGGCGCAGCTAATTTGATCCGATGCAAAAGTTCCACCTGTGCAAACACCTCAGCCGGTGTACCATCAGCGACAATTTCCCCCTCGCTCATTACCGCCACACGTTGTGCCTGTGCTGCCTCATCCATGTGATGCGTGATCAGCACCAAGGTGATGCCTTTTTCACGATTGAGCCGCAGGATGGTCTCCATAACCTCACGTCTGCCCCGAGGATCCAGCATAGCGGTGGGTTCATCCAGCACGATGCATTTCGGCTCCATAGCAATGATGCCTGCAATGGCGATCCGTTGCTTTTGTCCGCCGGAAAGCAAGTGTGGTGCATGCGCACGATATTCATACATACCTACCTGCTTCAGCGCTCGATCTACACGGCTACGGATCTCCGGGCTTGCAATACCCAGATTTTCCGGCCCAAAAGCCACATCTTCCTCCACAACGTTGGCAACGATCTGATTATCCGGGTTTTGGAACACCATTCCGACACAACGGCGGATTGCAATCAGGTTCTGCTCATCATCAGTATCCATCCCGTACACAGAAACCTTGCCCCCGCAGGGGAGCAATATGGAATTAAAATGCTTGGCTAAGGTGGATTTTCCGCAACCATTGCCTCCGAGAACAGCGACAAAGCTGCCTTCCTCAATATTTAGGCTCAGATCTTCAAAGACCGGAACCTCCTTCATTCCTTCATTGCCTTGATAGGCAAAATTCAGATGTTCAACAGAAATTGCAGTACTCATAATTTATTCGTTCCCTCCCGGGGTCCAGCGACCGGTTGCACCGCAAGGCAACATCATCCCCGTAGATTTCACCGGTAATCCCAATTCGCCAACCTGCGTCTTGCCACCATATTTGGCGCCGAAGACCACATCAGAGGCATAACCAACCGCAGAGGGTGCCAATCCGGTCGTGTAGGAATTGATGATTACAAACAGCGGATCATCAGAAAGGATCTTCGCCACTTCCAGCAGGAAGGGATAGAAACTCGTCTCCATTTTCCAAATCTCACCGCTCGGTCCCCGTCCATAGCTGGGTGGATCCATAATAATACCATCATAACGACGGCCACGACGGATCTCCCTTTGAATAAACTTGGCACAGTCGTCCACGATCCAGTGAATCGGTCGGTCGGCCAGACCGGAAGCCTGCGCATTCTCCTTAGCCCATGCAACCATTCCTTTGGACGCATCGACATGATACACCTCTGCCCCACCGGCCGCAGCCGCAAGAGTAGCGCCGCCGCTGTATGCAAAAAGATTCAGCACGCGCACCGGTCTTGTGGCGGCTGCTGCCGCCACAGTATTGCGGATAAAGTCCCAGTTGGCTGCCTGCTCCGGGAAAACGCCGGTGTGTTTGAAATTCATGGGTTTTACATTGAAGGTCAAATAATCCTTATAATGGATCTGCCAACGCTCCGGCAGATCATGTTCCGTCCATCGTCCGCCGCCGGTATTAGAGCGAACATAACGTGCGTCATAGTGCTTCCATTGGGGTGCCACATGAGGCGTATCCCATATGACCTGAGGATCAGGTCGCACCAGAATATACTTTCCCCAACGTTCCAGACGTTCTCCGTTTGAGGTGTCTAGAATCTCATATTCTTTCCATTCGTCGGATAACCAGATCATGGCAATTCTCCTTTATTCGGTGCCGTCTTCACTCCCCTGCGGAAGTGTGGGCTGCTCAGGATCTTCCGGAAGGGTCGGCTGCTGTGGATCCGTCGGTGTGGGATCGGGTTCCGGCAATCTTGCATTATACTCTTCCCATAGCTGCTGATTGTGGAGCGTTCCAACCAAATACGGATATGCCACATCCAGATTTTGATCCCCTAGCATACCGTAGAAGTTCACCGGATATCCGTTCTTATCTACAAGATACACATAAGTTCCTGTCATATAGCTCTTATCCAGACCATGTTTGCAGGCCAAAATGATTTCTTCAAGTTCTTCCTGCGTCATTTTCACCAGCCATGTGGTGGTGATGGTAGTTTCTCCCACGCCGGCAAAGAGCTTACAATATTCATTGGCAGGCGCTTCACAAACGGTACAGTAATCCACGGCAACATGCAGATTGCATGTCTGCTTCGGAACATCATCCGGATCCACCAATGCATAGGTGACACGTCCGCCGCGATCGAGCAAGCAGCCTTCCGTCACCAATTTGCCGGAGTCAAGGCAAACACCTATCTGGACCCATTGACTGTCATCGTACATTTTCACGTTAGCCAGACCTTTGTGTAGCGGTGTCAGAACTTTCGTAAACAACCGACAGGCCGGGTTAGTCTTCACAGAACCCGTCAGATTGATCACTTCCGGTGTATTATAGCCACACCATACTGCAGCGGTATAATACTTTGTAAAGCCGCAGAAGTAACGATCGCGCTTGCTGGAAGTAGTACCCGTCTTGCCCGCCACCGTCTGTCCGCTGATTTTGGCAGCAGTACCGGTACCACTTTTGACGGCTTCCGTCAGACAGTAATTGATATAGTTGACCGTCTTCTCGCTGATGATCTGTTCGGAGAACTGATCGTTATACAGCACTTCCTCGCCATTGGAATTATAGACCACCGTATAGGTTCTTGCCTCCCGGTAAACGCCGTTGTTTGCAAAGGTTGCGTAGGCAGCTGCCATCTCCCGTACGGAAACGCCGAACGTCGGCGCACCGAGCGCCAAGGGCGAATACGCAATGTCCGTATAAACATACCCTTTGGAATTGACATACCGCTCCGTAAGAGATTCCAAATGGAATTTATCCTTCGCAAAGAAGAAACTATATTCCAAACCCATGGTCTCCAACGTATTGACAGCAATGGCATTGACGGAGGATTTAATGCCCTTGAGGATATTGTAGCTGTAGTGATACTCGCGTTCATCATTCTTCGGGAATGGATTGAGCAAGCTCTCATCTATCTCTTGCCCTTCTTCCAGATCCTCAAACTGCTCATATCCAGTGTAGTACAGTGGCATATCCGTCATAACTGTTGCCGGAGAAATCAGCCCCAATTCAAATGCCGGTGCATAGATCGTCAGCGGCTTAATGGCCGAACCGGGCTGTAGCGGCACCGTCGCACGGTTATACGCAAAGAAGGTATCCTTCTCGCCCACGCCACCGGCGATCGCAATAATATCACCGGTTTCATTGTCAATAATGCAAATACCGCTTTCCAGTTGCTGCATAGATGCGGTCGTCGGAATTTCGTCAAGGTTGGTGTAAATGTCATCCACAGCATTTTGTGCATCCATATTCAGCGTAGAATAAATGTGATATCCGCCTCTGGAAATCAGATTGCGGTACAGTTCCAGCACCTCATCCGTTGCTTCCATGCCATCACGATCCGCCATATCTTCCGCAAGATCATTGATGACGGTATCTACAAACCAAGAATAGACATACTGGCTGGCATCTTCACCGATGGAGGTTTCCGCACCACATTCCGGACAATAATATACGCCATCTTCCAACACGAAGGTGTCATTGTGCCCATGG
>CAZOVE010000078.1:0-2249 GCA_964583135.1 uncultured Oscillospiraceae bacterium
ATGCCATTGAGGCCCACCATGGTGACGTAGAACCCAAGACCATCATTGCTGTGCTGGTGCAGGCTGCCGATGCCGTGTCCGCTGCTCGCCCCGGTGCCCGCCGTGAGAACGTGGAAAACTACATCCGCCGCCTCCAAAAGCTGGAGGAGCTGACAGGTTCCTTCCCCGGCGTGGAGAAGGCTTACGCCATTCAGGCAGGCCGCGAGGTGCGCATCATGGTCAAGCCCGAAGTGGTCACCGAGGACAATATGGTGCTGTTGGCTCGGGAAGTGGCAAAAAAGATCGAGGCAGAGCTGGAATATCCCGGTCAGATCAAGATCAACGTCATTCGCGAGACCAAGGCTGTGGAATACGCCAAGTAATTTCTAAAAACAAACGCCCGGTTCGGCATCTGCCGAACCGGGTATTGTGCGTTTATGGGGTGATTTTAGCGGTATTCTTCTAGTACCTGCTTCAGCAGTGCAGGGTCATCGGTCATAATGCAGTCGCAACCCAACTCGATGAGGCGGCGCATTTCGTCGGCATCGTTGATGGTCCAGTATTGTACCGCAATGTTGCGGCGATGGGCTTGGCGAATGATGCTTTGGGCTGTCAGTCCGATCTCGATGCCCTTGAGCTCATAGGACATGGGTATCTGTAGACAGGCAAAGTCGCTACCGTCAAACAGATTGGTTCCGGTGTAGGTGGTGAGTACAAATTTGGCTGCGGTTCCGGTGGGCGCACCACGAAGAAGGTCGGGATAGCGCTCTTTTAGTTCCGTCTCAATTTCGTCGTGGAAGGTGCCAACGACGATCTGATCCAAATATTCAGGGTAGGATTGCAGCGTTTCGTACAGGATTCGGCAGGCTTCATAGCCCCGTTCGCCGCTGTTTTTGATCTCCACGATAAACATCAGGTTGGGATATTCATCGTAGAATTCCTCAAACAATTGATCGACCGTGGCGATCTGCAGCCCCAAGCCCTCCAAATCGGTGGCATCTTTGTAGATCCGCTGACCATTTTCGTCTTCAAAATAGTAGCCGAAATTGTATTGTCGGAGCTGTTCTAGGGTCATGTCTTCGATATAGTGGCGGTTAGACTTGTCATCACAGAGGTTTTCCACTTCTTCTAAGCTCAGATCGCCGTTGACGTTGCAGGTTTCATCGATGTAGCTGTCGTGGTTGTATACAAGGTAGCCGTCCTTAGTCAGGTATAAGTCGCTTTCGATGATGTCGACGCCGATGGTTTGTACCGCTTCCCGGAAGGCCAACAGGGTGTTTTCCGGATTACTGACGCCGCCGCCCCGATGCGCAGCAATGAGCGGCAGCGCACCGTCAGTCACCATAAAGGGGTTGCTGTCTACATTCTGCTTCGGTGGGATGATATTGATCACGGCAAAGAACAGCACAATGACGGCAAGAATGATGCCAATGACCTTTAATACTCTATGTTTTTTCATGATTTCGTCCTCCTAGGTTTGATTAACTGCGTCCACGAAACGCAAGAATGCGGCCCGTCCGGTGTCATTATTTTTGTATACACCGGCATCCTCCAACACGGCGGCGAAGACTCTGCCCGTTTCCTGCAGCAGAATGTCCAGCGCATTTTCGGGCGTAAAGGTGTATTGCTGCTGTAGCTGCTGCACCCAGAGGGCGTGCTTGCTCAACATTTCGTTGTCGGCGATGTCTGCGCCTGCAGTTACCGCAGCGGCAAGGGCGGTCAGCTCCGTCTTCAGTCGGCTAGGTAGCACCGCAAGTCCCATCACTTCGATCAGGCCGATGTTTTCCTTTTTGATGTGGTGCTTGTCGGCATGGGGATGGAAGATGCCCAGCGGATGCTCCGGGCTGGTGATGTTGCACCGTAACACCAGATCCAGCTCGTAATCCGCACCCCGACGCCGGGCAATGGGCGTGATGGTGTTGTGGGGTTCGCCGTCGGAGAAGGCGATGATATTCACACGTTCATCGCTGTAGCCACGCCAGCACATCAGGATTTTGTCTGCCAGTTCAGCCAAATCTCCGGGGTCATCGCCGGTCAGACGGATGACGCTCATGGGCCACTTGACAATACCGGCGCGGATGTGTTCGTAACCGCGTAGCGTCAATTCCTGTTCAATGGGTGCATTTTCCATGGCGAAGGTGTAATGGCCGCCCTGAAAGTGCTCGTGGCTGAGGATCGAGCCGCCCACGATGGGCAGATCCGCATTGGAACCCAAAAAATAGTGGGGGAAACAACGGACAAAATCCAGCAGTTTCGCAAAGGCAGACTTG